>WTJR01000007.1:0-3545 GCA_011524755.1 Halieaceae bacterium
CAACGCTTCATCGACCGTGGCATCCCAACGGGCTCAAACGGACGGCCAGTGGAGGCCTTCCAGGACATTGTTTTTGGCGATGCCGATGTGAACACCACAGAGCTCAAAGCACATTTATGGCGTGCGGCAGTGCAACACACATTTTCCGACACCTTAAAGGGCAACCTGTCAGCGTTTTATGGTGACTACGACAAGCTCTACCAGAATTTTTATGCGTCTTCTTACAGTCAGATCGCTAGTCCGGACGTGGTTACCTTAGATGGTTACGTTGATACGACGACGCGCGAGAACACGATCCTGTCGGGGAATTTAGTTGGCGAACTGGAAGCGGGTGGGTTGGAGCATACCCTCCTTGCTGGTGTCGAGTTCATATCGACGAGTAGTAACCAGGATCGATGGAATACCTTTTGGGACACCACTCAAGACGACAACGAGGTATTCACGATATCGCGAAATTTAGGCGTGTTGGGTGGCTCCGGAATTAACGCGTTAGGTAACGTCGCGACGAATCGATTCGACCAAGATATTAACGACGACACTCGCGTTTCGATTGACGTCACCTCGCTTTATTTACAGGACGAGATTGAATTGACCGATCACTTTAGGCTTGTCGCCGGGCTGCGATACGACAGCTTTGATATTGACGTGCTTAATGTGGTGGCTGATGACGTTCGGTCACGCAAAGACAGTGAGGTGTCACCGCGCCTTGGTCTGGTTTACAAGCCAATAGAAGCTCTCTCGATTTACGCCAGTTACAGCGAATCGTTCCTCCCACGCAGCGGAGAGCAATTTGCAAATATCAACGGTAACAACGATAAGCTGGCCCCCAATACCTTCGGCAACCGGGAGGTGGGCGTTAAGTACGACTTCGAATCAGGACTGAGCTTCACTGCAGCAATGTTTGAAATCGAACAACGCTCTCCCCAAGTTGCTGACAATGATCCGGCCACGTTAGACGTCATCGAGTCGCAGATCGATGGTTTTGAACTGCAGCTCCAGGGTCGAGTCAATGACGTGTGGACAGTTTCAGCGGGCTATAGTGCACTTGATGGTGAGCAGGTGAATCGACAGGGTCCGACTGGCCTTACGCCGCGGGAACTGCCGGACTCAACGTTCTCCATTTGGAATCAATTCGCTCTGTTTGAGCGCCTTGATATTGGTCTGGGTCTGACTCACCAGAGTGAGAGTTTTATCAACAATAGCAATACAGCCGTACTGCCAAGCTACACGCGGGTTGACGCCGCGGTGAGCTATGACTGGTCACCCGCAACACGCATTCAGCTCAATATCGAAAATGCGACCGACGAGCTTTATTTCCCGAATGCACACAGTACGCACCAGGCATCGGTCGGTGCACCTATCAATGTGCGACTCTCTATCAACACTACTTTTTAATCAGCACTGAAACCGAGTCGAGTTATTTGGAAGGCCTCCTTTAAAGGGGGCTTTACCCAGCTTCTTAGTGTCCGATCGGCGGGGCGTGTTGTGCAGTATTGTCAGACCGTGCTAAAAAACTTCACGGTTCATCGCACAATCTAGGGGGTCTGAATGAGCTTACGAGCTTTCGTCTTTGTCATCGGCGTATTCACTTGTGGCATTGCCCATGCCGATGACCATGCGTCCGAGTTTCTTGACGTCGGCGACTGGCTGGAAGCCGAGCGAGTCAGCGACGCGCGCATCTCGCCGGACGGCCGACAGATCGTTTACACGCGTCGATACATCGATAAGATCAATGATCGCTTCGAGTCGTCGTTGTGGATCATGGACAGCGACGGCGAGCGTGAACGATTCCTGATGAAGGGTTCGAATCCGCGCTGGTCGCCAGACGGTTCGCGACTGCTCTTCACAGGCCCGGACAAGAACGGCAAGCCCCAGATATTCGTTCGATGGATGGATGATGAGGGTGCGGTCTCCCAGGTAACGAACGTCACTGTGACGCCGGCGTCGCCGACCTGGTCACCTGACGGCAAACATATCGCATTCGTCGCTATTATTCCGGCGAAGAACAAGTGGAATGTCTCCATTCCCTCGCCACCCGAGGGCGCGAAGTGGACCAAGGGGCCTCGTATCCTTGATCGCATTCACTACCGTCAGGATCGGGTTGGTTTCCGCGATCCGGGGTATTCCCACCTGTTTGTTGTGCCGGCCAGTTCCGGCACGGCCCGTCAGCTGACCTCAGGCGAATGGCACGTTGGTGCACAGTTCGACGGACTGTTCTCGGGGGCGGGCTTAAGCTGGACGCCGGACAGCAAGCGAATCCTCTTCGACGGCCTCGATGATCCGAACAATGATCTGATGTATCGGCGGTCACATATCTACGCCATCGATGTCGCTACTGGCGAACGGGAGATGCTGACTGACAGCATCGGCTACTGGACCGATCCAGTCGTCTCGCCTGATGGCAAGCGCGTCGTCTATTCCGGTTACCCGGAAGCGAAGGAAACCTACGAAATGCCGCATCTCTTTGTCATGGACATCGACGGCGGCAACTCCACCAACCTGACGGAAGACTTCGACCGGCCTGCTAACGGTGTGATCTGGGACGACAACAACAGACAGGTCTATTTCACTGCCCAGGATCGCGGTTACGTCAATGTCTTTAGAAGCGATCTCAGCGGAAAGGTCACTCCCGTAACCTCTGGACAACAGGTTGCAACGCTGGTGTCGGCTGACAAGGCTCGCAATGTCGGTGTCGGCCTTATCTCCAACTTTAGCGAGCCCGGCGACATCTACCGTTTTCCGCTGGCCCGGTCCGGAGAGCCGACCCGGTTGACAGCGGTCAATGCCGATATGTTGCAGGGCAAGACGCTCGGGGAGCAGGAAGAAATCTGGTTCGAGGCGGAAGACGGAAGCATGGCACATGGCTGGATTGTCAGGCCGCCTAATTTTGATCCTGATGTGAAATACCCGATGATTTTCGAGATTCATGGTGGCCCGTTTGCCATGTATCAGGGCCGCTTTAATCTGACCTATCAGATCTACGCGGCGAACGGATTCGTCGTTCTCTACACCAATCCGCGCGGCAGCACGGGTTACGGCGAGGCGTTTTCACAGGCGATCAGTCGTGCGTATCCAAGCGTCGATCATCTCGACCTGATGGCGGGTGTCGACGCGGCACTTGAGACGGGTTATGTCGACGAAAAGCGCCTGTATGTCGGTGGCTGCAGCGGCGGTGGCGTGCTTTCCAGCTGGATGATCGGCCATACCGATCGGTTCGCGGCGGCGGCTGTCCGTTGTCCGGTCGTCAACTGGCTGAGCATGATGGGTACCACCGATATTCCCTTCTTCACGCTGTCCTTCTTTCAGAAGCCCTTCTGGCAGGACCCGACCGACTGGTTGAAGCATTCGTCGATCATGTATGTCGATAATGTCACCACCCCGACACTGGTCATGACGGGAGAGAAGGATCTGCGGACCCCGATGGCGCAGTCAGAAGAGTACTATGCGGCCCTGAAGGTGCAGGGCGTACCGGCGCAACTGATGCGCTTTAACGAGGAATATCACGGCACAAGCTCAAAGCCGTCCAACGCGATGCGCACGATGGC
>WTJR01000007.1:3645-4781 GCA_011524755.1 Halieaceae bacterium
TCTATGGTCCAGCGTTCCGATTTGTCCGTGCCCAAAAACACAGCGTCAGGCGTGTACCGGTCAAAGTAGGTTTGGAAATTACCCTCATGGGCATCCCGGTGAAGACCGTCAATCAGGGCGTCGATGGCAGCTCGCTGGTCATCAGCCGAGCTTATGGCTGGCAGTAGTGCGAGCGAAACTGCTACGGCTTTAAGGCAGTTAGCAGGCCTGAGTGCTGAGCTGACTGCCGCCACTGCGGAATATTGTGAATTCATCTGTCACAGCCTTAATTGTCTGATCTACGTTGATTACTGATCATAAGCCACAATGTGGTCGGTCATCAGCCCTACGATTTGATCGTGGTACGACTCCGGCAGGTTGTGGCCCATTCCATCAATCAGGACGAACTTCGCCCCTGCAATTTGCTCGGCTGTGTGCACTCCGTGTGCCGGCGGGATTAGAGGGTCCTCTGAGCCATGAAGCACGAGTGTGGGCGCTGTGATTGTCCGTACCTCTTGGGTTCGATCACCCGTTTTGAAGATGGCCATTAAATGGCGCTCCATTGATTCCGGGTGAAACCCGCGTGCGCGCATGAGTTCTTCTCGTGAGGCCTCCGCGTCACCACCAGCCAGGTCTCTGAGGTTATCCTCAGCTGCTGAGGAGGGCGGTGGAAGGTGAGGTGCAAAGGTCGTCGACATCACCGATGTCAGCGTTTTTATGCGGTTGGGAAAATTGGCAGCAAGCACCTGCGCAATCATGCCTCCCATTGAGACACCCATGACATGCGCCTGCTCGTGGCCCTCTGCATCGAGCACCGCAATGCTATCGCTCGCCATATCGTCGAGCGTGTAAGGCGCGTCAACTGAGAATCCCAATTCGTATTTGAGTATTTGCCACCACACGGTGGGGGTGCCCCAGTCCGTGAAGAGATCAGAGCCTCCCGTGTCACGGTTGTCGATGACAATGATCTCGAAGCCCTGCGACTCAACGTTCTGGATAAAGGCATCGCCCCAAGCTGACCCCGCCCCGCCGAGCCCCATGACGAGCAGTAACTTTGGGTTCGTATCGCTCTCATTGAAGACACGGTAGGTAATGGACGTACCTTCCGAGTCTGCTGTTCGGACGGCAGCAGTATCGAGATAGTCTCGTGAGTAATC
>WTJR01000211.1 GCA_011524755.1 Halieaceae bacterium
CGTCCACTCGAGCGCGCCGCGTCGGCAAAGGCTCGCTCGGCAATTACCTTACCGATCGAATATCCCTGCCCTCTTGCCGTTGTGCGGTTCGGGTTTTGCTCATCCGGATAACGTCCCTCGAACAGAACGGGCCGTCGCACTAGCTCCTGCATGTCCTGCTCCGAGATCACAGCGGCAATACTGGAGGTCACGACCACCCGGTTGACCGAGCCTGAGAGGTTCACACTCTCAATGATGTGGTCACACACCCGTTTGACATAGTCTTCATCATCGTAAGTGGATACGTGGGATAAATGAGCAACACCGTGGCAACCGCGAAAAACATCATCAAAACATCCCGGCGTATCGAGATCAGCTGCGTGCAATGTCAAACGCCCGCTGGCGTGGCCCGGCATAGACTTTAAAAAGCCTGTCTTTTCCTCATCGTTAACATCACGAACACAGGCGCGCACGCGGTAGCCCTTATCCAATAATTGCTTGACGACCCAACCTCCGATGAAGCCTGCGCTGCCCGTCACTGCCACTGTGCCACCCTTTGGAATTGGGGCCATGAGTCTCTCCTGCTGTTGCTACCAGGTTTTTTGTTTTAACTGAGCGACCGACCGACCGGTCCCTTCTTGTGGTTGAATCAAGCTAACCAAGTTGCCATCAGGGTCTCTCAAGCAGGCTTCAAGGCCATCTTCGGACATGCCCAACGGCGCTAGAAATTCAATGCCCTGATCAGACAAGCGCTCGAACTCTTTTTCTAAATCCGACACCTCGAAAGCCACTTTGTTATACCCCAATGCCTCGAAAGCGGGAGCTTGTTTTGGCTCTGGCGTCACCGGATTTACAAACTGCCACATCTCGAGAATCATATTGCCAATATCAAACCAAGCCGCTCGGATCATGACATCGTCATAGTCAGCAACTTCATCAAACGTGGGGCCAGAAGCCCGATTTGTTCGCCGGTTAGGCTCCGCTTCCAACAGCAAACCATAGAACTCGACCAATCGATCGAGATCCGGCGATACCAAGGCCACATGTGAAAACCAGATGGGACCCTCAAACGGCGAACGGTCGAGATGCTCCGTTTCATACATGATGCCGTCCCGATCCCGGGCATAGGCGTAATACACCCCCTGCCCCAGCAGATGCACTGGTTCTGTTCCACGGCTAACGGGTGTCGCGCCCGAGTCCATCAGACGTTGATAGATGTTTTCTTGCGTTGGTGACTGGTAACAAACATGGGTAATGCCGGGCCCCTTGACGGGCAGGACTGTCGACGAGGGTAAGTGTGATCGATCGTATTCGGACAGCTTGAGGTATCCGTTGGGGAATGACAGCAATGCACTTTCACCGGACGCCCCGTAAGCGGATACCTCATTGTCGTGCTGCGCGGGAATCAGGCGCTCGGCGCTCGTACCAAGAGCATGAGTATAAAACTCAAGCGACGCCTGCAGATCGCTGACCGACATGCCAATGTGATGTATGCCTATGATGGTTGACTGACACTGCTCGCGTTCGCTTTCACGCAAAGTTTCGTCCTCCGTTAAACCGACTATTTGCGGGCTTCAAGAATCTCATCGCGCCGCTTGTCGTAATCGGCTGAGGTTTTCTTGTCACTGTGTTCGAGCTCCTCAGGTACGTACCAATGCAAGCGATCGCCGCGATACGCATTCCATACAGCTCGGGCAACTTCGATCGGCGCAATCGTTCGCGCTTCATCCGTTCGCTCTGCATTCAGCCTGGGAATTTTCTCGTAGGTACCAGCTGGCTGCCCGTCTTTGTAGCGCACGCCCCCCCACAAAGGCGTATCAATAATCCCTGGCATCACATCAGCCACCCGGACACCAAATCGGGAGAGCTCAACACTCATGGCGTGGGTAAAACCCTTGATGGCGTATTTTGTTGCTGTGTACGTTGCCATTCCTGCCGCGCCGTAGATTGCTGCGGAAGAGGAGGTACTGATACAGAGTGCGTCTTCGGTTCGTTTCAGATAAGGAATGGCCGCATAAAAACCATTAAGCACACCAACCAAATTGATATCGATCATGTCCCGTGTTTTTTCAAAGGGTAGATCCTCAAAATACCCGCCTATGGCAATGCCGGCGTTATTAAACATGATATCGAGTTGACCATCGCTCTCCACACAGAAAGCCGCCAGTGCTGCCTCAAGATCACTCTTTTCACGAACGTCCACACAATAGATTGAGCAACGCTCCGTGAGCTGAGAAGCAAGTGAATCCAGTGCTGACTGACTCGAGTCGCTAGCGCCAATACGCCAGCCCGCTTGATGAAAAAGCACTGCGGTGGCCTTCCCAATGCCACTCCCAGCACCCGTAATGAAGATCCTTTTAGTGTCCAACGGTTGTTCGCGCCCTTATTTTGAGAAATTGTTATGGACCAGTAGATAGACATGAGTATGCCATAGCCCTTGGATGCATAGCTCCAACTATTAGATGCCGGCTCTTATAAAGTGGTGGTCACATTTCATTTGCTGTACAAACGAGGTTATGACCGCACGAAACGCCACTAACCCCCAAAAAAGGACCCGGTTGAGCCCTGAAGCCAGGCGAGACCAAATACTGGACGCGGCGAAGCAGTTGATCGTCCGACACGGTCTAGAGGCTTTCTCAATTAAAAAGCTCGCGATCGAAGCTGAGGTCAGTGAACCCCTACTGTTTCACTACTTCTCGTCCCGGACAGCATTACTACAACAACTATTGGCGCGCGACTTTTCGCGATTGGTAGCCAGCTTGAATACCTCTCTCGATGGTGCCGACACAATTGACGAGGTACTGCGTGTTTACGTCGCGATGAACTATGACCAGTATCTCGAGGAAAGCGTTATCAATCTTCTTCTTGGTGAACCCGACATTGCCGTGGTTATCGAGGACGAGGTATCCCAGAATCGAGAAATGCGCGAAAAAATGTTGGTCTCCACTATCGCGACTTCTCTCGATGTCAGTAAGAAAAAAGCAGCGATGCTCGCCCTCATGGCATCGTCAGCGTCACTATCCGCGGCGCGATTTGCACATAAGTACAAGGTCGAGCGAGAGGAGGCCATTCAAGCCGCCATCGATTTCGCTCGAGCCGGGTTCGAGGCACATCGGACAAAGTAATCAGATTGTGGACGGATCGAAATTGATGATGGACGACTATAAACACGGTTACTTCGAGACGGGCGGGTGCCGTCTTCATTACGTAGAAGCTGGCCGGGGCCCACTGCTCGTTTTGTATCACGGCTTTCCCATGTTCTGGTTTTCGTTCTACCCCCAAATCGAGGCCTTAAAAACGCGTTTTAGAGTCGTTGCCATCGACGGACCGGGCGTGAACTTGAGCTCCAAACCTCAAAACATCGAACTCTATAAACTTGAGAACCTAGCGCTTCAAATTGATGAATTGGCGCGGCATCTCTCGGGCGATGAACCGTTTTATTTGGTAGGGCACGATTGGGGCGGTGCGCTGGCGTGGGCCTATGCGCAACGCCATCCGCAGCGCCTACACAAAGTCGTGGCCATTAACGCACCGCCAGCTAATCAGCTGATCGAGCTGCTCGCCTCTAACACGGAGCAGCAAAAGCGCTCAGCTTACATGTGGGCAATGAGGGAGGGAGACCTCCACAAAGCAATGACAGAAAACGGTGCTGCCAGAGTCTGGGAAAGAGCTTACGCACCGTTCAGAGGCCGGCCCCACTACACCAAAGAACATGACGAGATCATGCGCGAAGGCCTTGCTCAACCGGGTGCCATTGACGGAGGCATCAATTGGTATCGAGCCAATATCCCACCCCTCGGCACCATTACAGATGCTGACTTCTGGCCGTCGAGAGATGCGAAAACAGACGTGCCGGCCTTACTGATCTGGGGGGAGGATGATCAGACCTTCATCCCGCAGTTCATCGACGACTTACACGGCTACGCAACGCAACTATCGATTGAAATTCTGCCCGGTGTTGGGCACACCCCAATGCTAGAAGTCCCTGAGCTCACTAATGAAACCCTAGAGGAGTTTCTGTCCACGTAAGCCACTGATGCGTTTAACTACTTGGTTAGGCTTCTTTTCCGGCAGCCGCCTTTTTCATGGCTTCTGCCACCATGCGTTGCTCAGACCCGTCCAGTCGTGCTTTTAACCCACGATCCATCTCGGCTATCACGCGTGCTGCATGCTCGTTCTGTTGAATGCGCTCCCAGTAGGCCTGCGTTTTTGGCAATCCCACGATGGGATTTGTGACACCCAGTCGAGGCAGTGTGCGTTCACACATATAGAGAGCCGGCACCAGACCGCAATCTGCGCGCGTTAACTTATCGCCTCCCATCGCATAGCCCTGTGGCGCTAGGTGCTCCTCCAGAGCAGTGACGCCACGTAAAACCTGAGCCGATAGCAGATCAATAATCCCCTGATTAGGTTCGGCCGTTCTCATTTGGCTTAGCGCGAGAAAGATATTGTCCATAAGGTAGATATCTGCGATGCGGCTGATTACCCGAATGTTGGCCCGCTCAAGCCGTGTTCGACCAACCAAGGATTTTTCTGGGTACAGCTCATCGATATACTCGGCGATGACCTCGGATTCGGGAATAAGTCCTTCATCCGTTTTCAGAATAGGGATGCGGCCAATAGGAGACACTTCCTTTAACTTGCCAGAAAAAAACTGAACCACCGGCAACTCGAAACCAAAGTCACCATCAACGCCCATGGCATAGATTTGCATGCGCACTTTCGCGCTGTAAGGGCTCAAATCACCGCTGTAAAGTATCATCACTGCCTTCATCCTTTTTATAGTA
>WTJR01000060.1:0-3143 GCA_011524755.1 Halieaceae bacterium
ACCTGAAATTTCAGATCACCGGACATTACCCAGCCCATGAGATCTTGAATGGCTTCCATGGCCCGCGGCATGTAATCGAGGATGATGAACCCCTCCATGCGTCCTCGGTTTGTCACGAGGTTCATCAGGTTCGAGGGTCCCGGAATCGGTTCTTCCGCGTTATAGCCGGAGATACCGCCGCACATGACAACACGGGAATAGAGATTGAGGTGGTTAAGGGCCGCTTCAAGCGTATCGCCGCCTACATTGTCGAAGAAGACATCCCACTTATCGGGGCAGGCAGCGGCAATTTGCTCATCCAAGTTGCCCTGCTTGTAGTCGATCGCTGCATCCAGCCCTGCTACTTCGGTGAGCCACCGACATTTGTCTGGACCGCCTGCGATGCCGACCACTCGACACCCTTTAATCTTGGCTATCTGGCTCGCAACCGAGCCGGTGGCGCCGGCAGCGCCTGAGACCAGCACCGTTTCGCCGGCCTTTGGCTGGCCTAATTCGAGCAGACCAAAGTAGGCGGTAATACCTGTCAAACCAATGACAGAAAGCATCATCTCCGGTGTGACTCCCTCAGGCACTTTGGTGACGCCCATGACGCCCTCGCCTGGAGTAATAACAGCATAATCCTGCCAGCCACCCATGGTTTGTACGAGGTCACCCTCGGAGAAATCATCGTGGTTGGAGAGTACGACCTGTCCGACCGTACCCGCCCGCATGACCTCACCTATGCCGACGGGCGGCAGGTAGCTGGGACGGTCGACTGCCCAGCCTCGCTGTGTGGGATCAAAAGAGAAGTAAAGATTTTTGACCAATATTTGTTGGTCGACGACCTTGGGAACAGTGGTCTCTACAAATTCAAAATTGGCTTCCCCGATCATTCCCTCGGGGCGTTTTGCTAGTCGCCATTGGCGGTTAACAGTCATTGATTCAGCCTCTCTAGGTAAGCTTTGATTTCAGTGGCGTGTTACTTAAATTGTCGTTCGTTTTTCTTTCCGGCTACGAGCGTTTCTATACCTGCAATGATGTAGTTGACCGTCAGCTCAACGGTCTCATCCATGCTTAAGCCTCGTTTGCCGGCGAGCTCAGCGGCTGACCAAGCAGCACCAGAAGACAGCTGCACAATGAGACGTGCCGTATCTTCGTCAAGCCGGTAGTGTTCGGAGACTTTCTCAATAAGGTAGCTGGCGGCTTGTCGCGAGTTTTGTACCAACCTGTTCTGGACGACGCTCGCTATTTCCGGCTGAGTGATGAGAATGGGTAGCACCGTGCCCGGCGCGTAGTGCTCAAAATTACTTCTGACGGCGACACGAACAATGTCCTCGAAGCTCGTTGCTTGCTCCGCGTCGTTTGCGGTTCGTCTGTTAAATCGTGCGAACTCGCGCTTGAGTAATGTTTGAAGGAGCTCGATTCGATTCGGGAAGTAGTTATAGACCAAGGGTGCGGACACATTCGCGCACTTTGCGAGCCCTTCCATTGTGAAGCCGGCAATGCCGTCTGTTGCGATCATTTCCGCGCTGCAATCGAGCAAGTGCTCCTGCCGTGCCTCGGGACTGAGTCTGATTCGTTTGGGTTTAGTGTCTGTCATAGTTTTATTGTTGAGTGTCTATAGTAATCAGTTTAGTTGAAGCAAGGACAGCGGTAAACCGAGGGGCGCTAACCAGAGCGGAACGTCATGACAGCCCCATCAATGTCGTTTAACGTTGTGGTTCTGACGTCAAAGCGGAGGTGGGTATGAGAGTTGAACATTCGTTAACACGACGATCACTGCCCGTTTCGCTAACACTTCATTTTTGGGTGTTAGTCCTCTGTACATGTCTCATTTTTGTCTCGCCCACATCGACCGCCTCGCAAGTGCATCCAGTAGGGCCTGTTGCGCTGGTCGGCGCTCAGGTGCTGGACGGTTATGAGGTTGCTCCAATTTCTGACGGCGTCGTTGTCTATGAAGATGGCGTCATTACGGCGGTGGGATCGGCTAGCGACGTTCAGATACCGGCGAATGCAGTGGTTATCGATGTAGGAGGTCACACGGTGCTTCCCGGGCTCATCGATAATCATGTTCACGTCGATCTGATTGGACATGGCTCTTACGAGCGGTACTACGAATTTCTCGGTGGCGATGAACGCCTAGATGAGGTGATGCCTATCGCCGCCAAGCAAATGCTAAGAGCGGGCGTTACGACAGCGCTAGACTTAGGTGCGCCCTTCGAGATTCTCAATGTTCGAAGAAAAATCGATGCGGGCGATATTCCGGGCCCTCGTCTACTGGTATCGGGTCCTTGGATAACACGCGTTGAGTACGACACCATCCCCGACAGCTATGAGGAGATTATCAGTTCACCGGAGGAGGGTGCTCGCAAAGCCCTCGAGCTCATTGATCGGGGCTCTGACGTCATTAAGACCTGGGAAGGTCTGACGCAAGAGGATTATCACGCCATTGTGGCTGCGGCCCATTCTCGGGGCGTCAAGGTTCATGCCCATCTTTATGATCCCCAAGCCATCAAAATGGCCATTGAGGCGGGCGTCGATGTGTTTCAACACGTGGGATCAGCCGGTAACCCGCCTTATGAGGACGCGTTGATCAATACCATCGCGCACAAAGAGATTCCTATCGTTCAAACCATTTCTCATCGTGTTTGGGTCTATCCCTCGACCCTGGCGTTTCCTTCCCGTCTGAAGAGAGCCGAGTACAAAACGGATATGCCGGATGATATTTACCGTGAGTTCATGGATTCATTTCAAAACTTCCATCAGCTTCCGTACTTCAGGAACGCGGCGACCGAGATAAGGAACTCGAAACAATCCGCCAGTCAGTTCATCGAGGCCGGCGCGCGCATCGGTGTCGGCACTGATGCAGCCAGTCCGCTCAATATGCATCTGGAGGCCATTTGGCGTGAGATGTCTGCCTTGGTCGACAGTGGAATGACCCCGATTCAGGTCATATCAGCTGCAACCAAAACCAACGCCGAGATACTCGGCGTATTCGCCGAGCGTGGCAGTCTGGAGCCGGGAAAACAGGCCGATATTCTCGTCGTGGCCGGCAATCCGCTGGAGGATATTGAGGTGCTGGGTCGGGTAGCCTTGGTCGCTAAAGGCGGCGCACTGTGGATTACCGAAAACAGCACGCTTGAGGTTAAGGGCCCAGTCAATCG
>WTJR01000060.1:3243-4730 GCA_011524755.1 Halieaceae bacterium
TAATTTGTGGGTTGCTGACATCACCGGTGCCGACGCTCGACAACTCTCCTCGGAACGCCACGCCGGTATGATTTCTCCCCAGTGGAGCTCGGATGGCGATTACCTCATCGTTACTCGAGTTGGTACTGATACTGAACTGGTGATGTTCCACGTCGACGGTGGCTCCGGCGTGACCTTGACGGGCTCAGGGGGTAATGAGCGCTTCTGGGGTGTTGGTGTCGAGGCCTCTCCCGACGGCGAGCATCTCTACTTCGCGAAGGGTCAGGGTTCTCGGCGGGATATCCCTGCATCGCAGATCAGTCGCTACACCTTTGCCACAGGCGATATCGAGCCGTTGACGCAAGGCGAGGGTGGTGCCTTTCGCCCCGTGTTGTCTCCCGATGGTCGGTTCATGGTGTACGGCACGCGATTCGAAGCTCAGACAGGACTGCGAATTCGCGACCTGAATTCGGGCGCGGACCGATGGCTGACTTACCCTATCCAACGCGATGCGCAGGAGAACTTCCGCCCGCCGAGTCGCGATCTCTTGCCCGGTTACTCGTTCACGCCTGACGGCCAGCAAGTCATCTTCAATGCGTTCGGTAAAATCTGGCGGGTTGATGTGGCAACGGGCGACCGTGAGGAAATCCCCTTCACGGCAGATGTGGCGCTCGATATCGGACCCGATCTCACGGCGCCTTATCGGGTGCCGCAAGGTGATCTGACGGCCACGCTGATTCAGGACCCGCGACCCTCGCCCGATCAGAGCAAGGTGGCGGCGTCTGTCCTGACCAAAATCTACGTCATGGATGCCGATGGGAAGAATCTCAAGCGTCTCACTAGGAGTAATCAGAATGAATTTAAGCCGATCTGGTCGCCTGATGGCCGCTGGATTGCTTACACCACTTGGTCACATGCGCGCGGCGGACACATTTACAAAATGCGCTCTGATGGCAAGGGTAAGCCACGACAGCTTACTGACATCGAGGCGTTTTACACCGATCTGGCGTTCAGTCCCGACGGCAGCACGATCGTTGCCATGCGAGGAAACGAGTTTCTTCGCAATCAGACGTTTAGCGAGTTTGGTGGTTTGAGAATTCCACTGGAGTTGATCTCGTTACCTGCCAAAGGCGGTGAGCAAACGGTTATCAAGGCGCTCGACAGTGGACGTTACCCCCACTTTGGTCCTGAGTCCGATCGCGTGTACCTCACTGGTGATGACGGGCTATTTTCACTGACGCTTAGCGGTACCGACCATCGCGATGAAATGACGGTAAACGCACCGCGCGGCAACCGTCGTGGCGATGACCCCCCGCGAGCTGAAGCTATTTACATACACCCAGATGGCAACTCGGTGTTGGCGTTTGCTAACAAGCAGGTGTGGTGGATTGCGAAGCCAAAAGTGGGTGCACAGGCGGTTGTTGCTAATCTCAGAGGCGGCGACGTACCGGTAAAGCGGCTAACGCACGTAGGGGCGGATTATCTGGGTTGGTCCAGCGATGGTAGTG
>WTJR01000162.1 GCA_011524755.1 Halieaceae bacterium
CCAGCCACATTCTCTAGCGCTTCCGTCGCAGATAGCACATCCATCATATGCTCGGCGTAAGGCTCCCAGTCTGTTGCCAGATGCATATGACCGCCGGAGGCGAGTCTAGAGACCGCGAGGCTTACGAAGTCAGGCTGAATCAAACGCCGCTTATGATGCCGTTTTTTATGCCAAGGGTCGGGAAAAAAGATTTGCATGAGATCAACCGAGTTGACCGGTATGACATCCTCTAACACCTGCACCGCATCATCAGAAAATACCTTTAAATTGCGAATGCCGCATCGCTCGACATCAGCCAAAAGCTTACCAACGCCGGGCGTGTGCACTTCGATACCGAGGTACCGCGATTCGGGGTTTTGCTCGGCCATGGCAACAAGACTGTCACCCATGCCAAAACCGATTTCCAGCACTCGTGGACCCGCCACGTCAAAGCTCGAATTCCAATCGAATTGGTTATCAGACAAGGTGAAGCCATGTTTCGGAAATCCGATATCCCACCCAGCCTTTTGACTATCTGTCATGCGGCCCGTTCGGATAACAAAGCTTCGAATACGACGTGATAAATCGGAGTCAGTCATGGCCAGGGTCGTCACTCGTAAAAGCGGCTAGACCAGCGCAGAGCCAACCCAGCAAAAAGCACAAGCCCCCAAAAGGCGTCACGGCACCTAAGGCAGGAATATCGAGCAAGACCAACGCGTACAAGCTCCCGGAAAACAGGGCAATGCCCATAACGAAGCTAGTTTGTGCTCTCACTACCCAGGGTGATTGTGCGCCTCGAAACACTGCCGCCAGCGCTAACATCCCTAGAACATGAAACATGTGATAGTCGACAGCCGTCGCCCAAGTAGCTTGGCGTGATTCAGGGATACTTGAGGAGAGTGCATGGGCACCGAACGCGCCTAGTGCGACGGCCATCAAGCCCAAAAGGCAGGCGATAACAATGAAAGACGACCGCATGTGAGGGCTGGGTTAAGCGACCATCCCCGTACGGAGCTTTTTCATCGCATTATTCTCTAGCTGGCGAATTCGCTCAGCAGATACGCCGTACTCCTCAGCGAGCTCATGAAGTGTTGCCTTGGGCTCAGCAAGCCATCGCCGTGCAACAATATCTCTGCTTCGAGAGTCGAGTGCTGATAATGCTTGCGTCAACTGGCTTTCCTCGTGGCTCACATAGTCTGCGGCTTCAACGACAAGTGCTGGATCGTCAGAGTGATCCTCTAGGTAATGCTGAGGCGCCTGCCAAGCAGACTCTTCGTCTGCATCCACAGGAAGATCAAACGCGACATCTCGGCTGGAAAGCCGGCTTTCCATCCGAGTTACCTCGGCAGGATCAACACCCAAGTCCTCCGCAATCGCAAGAGTCTCATCATGAGTTAACCAATGCGTACCGGTCTTCTGGCTTCGCAAATTAAAGAACAGTTTGCGCTGAGCTTTCGTGGTGGCGACTTTAACAATGCGCCAGTTCTTAAGAATGTACTCGTGCATCTCAGCTTTGATCCAATGCACAGCAAACGAAACCAGCCGCACGCCTTTGGTCGGATCAAAGCGCTTTACAGCCTTCATAAGGCCGACATTACCCTCTTGGATAAGATCAGCCTCTTGTAAACCGTAGCCCGAATAACTGCGGGCCACGTGAACTACGAAGCGCAAGTGAGCGAGTACTAACTCACGTGCTGAGTCAACGCAGTTCTCATAAAATAGGCGTTCTGCCAATTCGCGCTCACGCTCGGGCGTCAGCACAGAAATCGCGCTGACGGTCTGAACGTATGCTGCTAAATTGGCCCCAGGCGCCATGCTCAAAATGGCGTTTGGTGTCAATGCAACTGAAGTATTTGTCTCGGTCATACCCAAAACTCCTCACTTGAGCGCTGATTTTAGCACTCTTCATCTGAGAGTGCTAATTGGCGGAAAAGTTCCGCAGAGCCTACTTCGGTTGAATTCGAGTGAGATGGAGTTGAGCTGAATACCATGCGCTGATTAAGCCGAGTCCAGCACCCATCAAAATGAGCACAAACAAGTCAGACGGAACAAGCGAAGGTACGGCGGGAACCTGATCATACAGTTCGAAAAGGCGGTTAACCGGTGCATTGAGTGCCATCAGCGCAAGGCCGCTGAGAAAGCTCGCCATCACTCCTCCGAGTGCACCGGTAAACAACCCGGTATACAAAAAGGGACGTCGGGCAAAGGCATTGCCGCCACCGATCAGCTTGATAACTACGATCTCATCTCGCCGCGCTTCAATGCCCAAGCGCAAGGTGTTACCCAGGGTTAAAACGACGCCCAGCGCCATGACAAGAAATAAAACAGACGCCGTTGTCCGCAGTAAATCGGTGAACGCGTTCAGCCGCTTGAGCCAACGGCTATCAAGAATGACTTGTGAGACACCGGTAAGCGCACCCAGATCTATTTGTAGTTGCTCTAAACCTGCTGTCCTCACATTCGCCTTAGGGTATACCCACAATGAATGGGGCAATGGGTTACTGCTCAGTCGCTCAACGAGATCCTGCAAACCAGTGGCAGCCGTGAACTCGGCCAACGCGCGATCTCGGTCAACCAATTTAACCTCAGCGATACCGGGTTTACGCATTACCTGTTCCCGAATGCGCGCTGCCTCCTCGTAGGTCACAGTGCCATCGAGTAGCAATGACAGTTGGGGAGGCGAATCCAGCTGCTCGATTTGGCCCTGTACAGCTGTCGCAATCGATATCCCCAAGTGTGGCAGGGCAAGTGCGACGCCGATGACTAAAATAGTCAGAAAATTGGATACCGGTGCCTGTAGCAGCTTTTCATAGCTGGCCTGCGCCGCCTGACGATGGTGATGGAACCAGGTGCTAATCGGTGGGCGGGGACCCACGCCAATACCAGCTGCTGACTGCTGATTCGACATCAGTCTCTACCTCGCTGGGAATCGCCAACCGTGATCAAGCTTCCCTTATCCAAAGTCAAAATGCGATGAGACATTCGCGAGATGAGTGCCAAATCGTGGCTGGCAACTATCACCGTGACTCCTACACTGTTAAATGCTGAAAACAAGCCCATGATCTCTGCCGACAACTGAGGATCGAGGTTTCCTGTCGGCTCATCGGCAATCAAAATTTTAGGGCGGGCGACGACGGCGCGCGCAATGCCTACACGCTGCTGCTCACCGCCCGAAAGCGTGTCTGGATTAGCCCGCTCCCTATCCAACAAGCCGACTTTATCGAGAGCCGCGCGAACACGACGGTCAATATCGCGCTGTGTGAAACCAGCAATCTCCAGAGGGAGCGCTACGTTGTGATAGACAGATCGGTCACTCAACAGCTGGTGGTCCTGAAAGACAACACCAAAATCTCGCCGGTACTTCGCGATACCTGAGGGTTTTATTTTTGAAAGCGGTCTGCCACCAACGGCGATGTCGCCCGATGATGCCCGTTCGAGGAGAAGTAACAATCGCAGTAAGGTGCTTTTTCCCGCGCCCGAATGCCCAGTGAGAAACGCCATCTCACCACTTTGTAATTCGAAGCTGAGATCAGCCAGTGCATCCCGCTGACCAAAACGCTTCCCAACGCGGTTAAAGACGACATCCATAAGAGTTACTCGGCCGCCGTGAAGAGGGCGTCGACAAATTCATCGGCATCAAATGGGCGAAGGTCTTCAACGCCCTCACCAATCCCAATGAAGCGAATGGGGCGTTTTATCTGCTCACCAATTGCAAACACCACCCCACCTTTTGCCGTTCCATCGAGCTTGGTCAGCGCTATCCCCGTAATTCCCACGGCGGCATCGAACTCTCGTGCCTGTGCTACGGCGTTCTGGCCTGTGCCGGCATCTAGAACAAGTAGCGTCTCGTGAGGCGCATTTGCGTCGGCCTTTTTGATGACTCGGACGATTTTCTCTAGCTCCTCCATCAGGTGCGCCTTGTTGTTGAGCCGACCCGCGGTATCAGCGAGTAAAACGTCGACATTGCGCGCCCGAGCCGCAGTCAGCGCATCAAACAACACCGATGCGCTATCGGCACCCGTGTGCTGTGCAATCACCGGTACGTTGTTTCGCTCGCCCCAGGTTTGAAGTTGCTCGACCGCGGCAGCTCTAAACGTATCCCCGGCCGCCAACATGACCGACTTACCCTCTGACAGATAACGATGCGTGAGCTTTCCAATAGTGGTTGTTTTACCTGCCCCGTTTACCCCAACCACCAAAATCACTAGTGGGCCATCTGCCGGCAGCTCCAGCTCAGACTCTGTCTCAACCAAAGTAGCAACAAGAAGCTGCTTCAATGTTGCCATGACTGCCTCGACATTAACCTCAGATTTCCGCGGATGGGCAGCGGTCAGTCGATCAATGATGGTCTGCGTGGTGGCAACACCAACATCGGCCATGAGCAACTCGGTCTCTAGTGCCTCGATGACCTCATCATCAATGGTCGGTCTTACACCCAACGCACCTTCGATACCGGTAACCAGCGCCTTGCTGGTCTTTCCAAGGCCTGAGGTTAACCGCGAAAACCAAGTCGCCTTGTCATCGGCCTCTGCAGGTTGGCTCGATGCTGAAACATCTGCTTCAGCCTGACCTTGATCTTGTTGATCGCCTTTTTGCTTACGTCCGAACCACTTCATTCCAAATTTAACCCTTGTTTCAACAAGCAAAGGCAATGAGCGCTATGCTACGCCAGTCTATCATTAGGTAATGCACTCATGAGCAAAAGTCATCGCGCTAAGCCC
>WTJR01000212.1:0-2887 GCA_011524755.1 Halieaceae bacterium
GAGCGCGTCATGTCGAGTGTGGGGCAATGTGTTTGGGTTGAAAACGAGTCTGACCTCGATGTTGTAACGGCCATATCTGGCAGTGGGCCGGCGTATTTCTTCCTGTTTATTGAAAGCCTTACAGACGCTGCCATTGCCCTTGGTATGAACAGTGAGAGTGCTCGTAAACTCGCCCTTCAAACTGCGCTGGGTGCCTCGCGGCTCGCTAGTCTCAGTAGCGAGGATGCGGCGACACTGCGCAAGAATGTTACAAGTCCAGGGGGTACGACCGAGCAAGCCATTCAGGCCTTTGAGGCAGCCGATATTCGAGGCATCGTAGCGCAGGCAACACAAGCAGCTGCCCGTCGCTCGGTGGAACTAAGTAAGGAGTTTGGTGCATGAACAGTGCATTAACCGATATCGGCATGACCATCGTTCAGCCACTCTTCAGCCTTGCCATGCTCCTGATCGCTGTGCGATTCCTTGCTCAGCTGTGCGGGGTGAGTGGCTACAACCCCATATCAATGACACTCAGGCGCGTGACGAATGTCATCGTGCTGCCCCTGTCACGCCTACTGCCAAGTGGCAATCGATTCAGCCCCGGCGCGCTGCTCGCACTGATACTCATACAGGTGGTGTTTATCGCGCTGATGCTCGGACTAGTGGGTCAATTGGATGCCTTCAATGTTCTGCAAGCACTCATCTGGAGCGCACTCGGCGCTGCAGGACTGTTGGTCAGCATCATCTTCTACAGTGTCATTGCGATGATCGTCGTGAGTTTCTTAGCTCCGCAAAGCTCACATCCCGCCGTTGAGTTTATTTGGGAGCTTACCGAGCCTGTCATGGCGCCATTGAGACAGGTTTTACCGCCCATGGGAGGATTGGATTTCTCGCCGATTATTTTGTTTATAGCGCTCAACGTTGTACGAGTCTCGCTAGGTCACATGGCAGTTGCCGTGGGAATGCCGCGGTTCGTCATCGGAATCTAGTAGCGATGACGCAAACCAATCTAAAAAACAGTGTCGGCGTAGTGAGCCCGCAGCGTGCGCACTTCCCCGAGCCCCTGTATCTCCAATCCGGTGAGGTACTTGATGGTTTCGAACTTATCTACGAGACCTACGGCGAACTTTCTGCTGACGGAAGCAACGCCGTGCTGGTATGCCACGCGCTTTCAGGAAACCACCACGCGGCAGGCTTTCACTCCGAGAGCGACACCAAACCAGGGTGGTGGGATACTGTGATTGGTCCGGGTAAACCTATCGATACCAATCGCTTTTTTGTGGTGTGCCCCAATAACATTGGTGGCTGCGATGGCTCCACCGGGCCCAGCAGCCTATGCGAGGCGACAGGAGAGCCCTGGGGGCCTCACTTCCCGCAAGTCACCGTGGCAGACTGGGTCGAAACTCAGAAACGACTGGCTGAACACCTGGATATTCGGCACTGGGCAGCGGTCATTGGTGGAAGTTTAGGGGGTATGCAGGCGCTGGAATGGTCGGTCCGGTATCCAGACTGGGTATCGCACTGTGTCGCTATTGCGGCCGCACCAGGTCTTACAGCACAGAACATCGCGTTTAATGAGATTGCTCGACAGGCAATATTTTCAGACCCTGAGTGGCACGATGGAAATTACTTGGAGGCCGCTTCCAACCCGGCGCAGGGCATGGCACTGGCGCGTATGGTGGGTCACCTCACCTATATGTCCGCCGACAAGATGACCGATCGCTTCGGGCGTGAATTGCGACAGGGAAGTTTTGACCCCCAGGACGACGAGGAACCCGTTTTCCAGGTTGAAAGCTACCTACGGTATCAAGGGAGTCAATTTGTCGGCCGCTTTGACGCCAATACCTATGTATTGATGACGAGGGCGCTGGATCGATTTGATCTGTCAGCACGCGGTCAGGGAGATCTAACCGAAGCCCTGAAAGACGCCAGCGCCGAGTTTTTAATTATCTCGTTCAGTTCTGACTGGCGATTTGCACCATCGCGCTCCCAAGAGATGGCCAACGCGTTGCTGTCAGCAGAGAAACGAGTGACCTACTCGGATATCGAATCTGATGCAGGTCATGACGCCTTCCTCTTGGACGATGCGAACTATCTCGCTCTATTCAGTGCGTGGATGGGACGGGTAGCCGCATGATGCAACGTGGTGATATCGACACCATCGTGTCCTGGGTACCTGAGGGCGGCAAGGTCCTTGATCTCGGCTGTGGCGACGGGGAGCTGCTGGATCGATTACAGGCCGAGAAACGCGTTGAGGGCCTGGGAGTCGATATTGACCCCGCGAATATTATTGCCGCTGTTAGCAAGGGGCTGTGCGTCGTCCAGCAGGACATGGAAGATGGCTTGCAGAACTTTGAAGAGAGCCGTTTTGACGCGGTCATTATTGCCTACTCGCTTCAGGTACTCGAGCGACCCCACACTGTGCTTGAACGAATTGTTGGCATTGGTAACGAGGCGATAGTGACCTTTCCTAACTTTGGGCACTGGCGATCTCGGCTATCACTCCTGCTCAGTGGGCGAATGCCAAAGACCAAGGCGCTGCCCTACAGCTGGTTTGATACACCCAATATCCACTTTTGTACGGTCGCCGACTTTGAAACGCTCTGTAAAGACCTCAATATCGTTGTCGTAGAACGCCGCATGTCCTCAAGCGTGGGGCTGTTAGCGCAGCTTTGGCCCAATCTGTTCGCGAAGTCTGCGAGTTACAGGATCACACGACGATGAAATACCTTTTCGCAGTCTGCTGCCTGCTTTGGGCGACACTGGCAAGCGCTCAACAATCAGAGCGATTTGATGAATTCGAATTGCATTACAGCATTGTCTACAGCACCTTTTTAACGGCCGATATTGCCGCTCAATTCGGCATTCCAAGAGGCAAAGACAAAGCCATGCTAACCCTGAGCGTTAG
>WTJR01000212.1:2987-4623 GCA_011524755.1 Halieaceae bacterium
AGCAATAACGCAGGAAAGCTCAGCGAATTCTCTGAGCTATTCCACCATATGGGCCTTACGGTAGCGCCACAGCGAGACTACGGTGTCACTGATGCCGATGAGACAGGCTTGTCGTTCATTGAAAATGCCCTGATCAAGGCGCGGCATGCATCAGAGGCCACAGGCTTACCGGCAATTGCAGACGACTCGGGTCTCGTCGTCCCGGCCCTAGGTGGTGCGCCGGGTATTTACTCGGCGCGCTATTCCGGTCTGGGTGACAGCGCTAACAACACCAAACTTCTGGACGAAATGAAGGGCTTGGAAGCCGAGGACCGCGCCGCCTTTTATGTGGCGGTTATCGCTGTCGTAAAGTCAGCAACAGATCCCATGCCAACCATTGCCGAGGGGCGATGGCATGGCAGCATTGGGTTTTCACCAAAAGGTGAAGGTGGATTCGGTTATGATCCCCTGTTTATTCCAGATGACGCTACAACGACCGCGGCCGAAATGGCCCGTGAAGACAAGCAGCGCGTCAGTCACCGCGCCAAGGCGCTCAAGGCACTTGAGCCGCTACTCAAGCAAGCTCGGTGATTAAGCACATACCCCTAGCGTTATACGTCCATATTCCTTGGTGTGAACGCAAGTGTCCTTACTGCGACTTCAATTCTCATGAGAACTTTGATCCTTCACTTGAGAGCCCCTACATCGACGCGCTTCTTAACGACTTAGATCAGCAACTTGGCTGGGCCGGAGGTCGCGAGCTCGTTTCTATCTTTTTCGGGGGTGGCACACCTAGCCTGTTCTCAGGTGATGCCATTCTGCGGATTCTAGAGGGTATCCAGCAGCGACTTCGGTTAGCAGAACACTGCGAGATCACACTTGAAAGCAATCCGGGTAGCGCAGAGGCCCAAAAGTATGACGCCTACCGACACGCTGGGGTTAACCGTCTCAGTATCGGGGTACAAAGTTTTAACCAGCGGCACCTGTCTAAGCTCGGACGAATTCATTCGGGAGATGAGGCCAGCAAGGCGATAGCGTTGGCACGATCGGCGGGCTTTGATCGGCTGAATATCGACTTAATGTATGGCCTCCCCGACCAAACGATAGAAGACGGGCTGGAGGACATTAGCACCGGGATTGAGCACGGAATCGATCACTTCTCGTGGTACCAGCTCACCATTGAACGCAACACCGCGTTTTGGTCAGCGCCACCTTTATTGCCGACAGACGACCTAATTGAGCCCATGCAGCAAAAGGCTGAGGCGCTATTCAATGCTGCAGGAATAGCACAATACGAAGTCTCGGCGTGGAGTGCCTCGGGACAAAGATCGATTCATAACCTTAATTACTGGCAATTTGGTGACTATCTAGCGATTGGCGCGGGCGCGCATGGCAAAGTGACTGACGCGACGGGAGTGCACCGTTTCAATCGGACGCGGCATCCAAAACATTACCTTGAACAATTCGCGACACCTCTGACCACTCCGCACTCTCCGCAATTGCGGACCATTGAGCCATCGGATCTTCCAGCGGAATTCATGATGAACGCCCTAAGACTCAAGGAGGGCGTTGACGCGACCTTATTTGAGAAGAGGACTGCACTCTCGCGAGAAGTAGTTCGCCAGAATTTGGAGGAGCAGCGTCGCCGAGGGCTAAT
>WTJR01000164.1:0-1599 GCA_011524755.1 Halieaceae bacterium
ATAGATCGTTCACGATGGATCCCCGTCGAACTTTTCTCTCAGTCTGTTTGCGCGTTCCGCGTTTGCGGAGATCGTTCGACCATCCCTGTCTTTTCTTATTTGGGTCACCACAACGGCCACCGCCATGATGAGAAGAATGACCGGCGCCGACCACAACCACAGCGTGTTCGAATCCATGCCTGGTCGGTATCGAACAAATTCACCGTAGCGGTCCACAAGAAATTCGATGATCTCTTCGTCGGTAGCACCCGCTTCTAGCTGCTCGTGCACAATCGCGCGCAAGTCCCGGGAGATCGGTGCATTTGAGTCAGCGATATTCTGATTTTGGCACTTAGGGCAACGGAGCTCCTGACTTAGGGCCTTGTAACGTAATTCCAGCTCGGGCGAGCTGAACTCATACGTTTCGATGACTGCCAGCGATTGAGCGGACCAAAGAATCATCAGAGAGAGTAATAGGCGAACCATTATTCTGACCCTCCAGCCGTCAGTCCCGCTTCAAAATACGGCGCGAGTTGCTCATTCCAAACCTGCTCATTGACCACACCCACATGACGATGCCGTACGACACCCGAGGCATCGATAACATACGTCTCCGGCGCACCATAGACACCCAAATCCAACCCAAACAAGCCGTCTTTATCGACCACCGTTTCTGTGTAGGGATTGCCCAGATCATCGAGCCAGACAAGTGCCTTCTCTGGGTCATCCTTATAATTCAATCCATAGATCGTGACCCCGTTCTGGGCCAATTCCAGCAGGTAAGGGTGTTCGACGCGACAAGAAAAACACCAGGTTGCCCACACGTTGATCAGCGCTGGCTCGCCACGCCAATCCTCAGCTTGGCGTGAGACAGACTCGCCCAAAACAGGGAGATTGAAGTCTGGCAGTGAGTCGCCTAAGCGCGCAGATGGAAGCTCGGTCGGGTCGAGCGACAACCCTCGCACCAACAGCACTACCAGCAGTAAGAAAGCGGCTAATGGAAGGAAGCGCTTAAGCGGCTGCACCCTCAACTCCTTGAAGCTGCTGGGAGCGCCGGACACGTCGGTACCGACGATCGAAACTCGTAGTCAACCCGCCAATCCCAATCATCAGTGCACCAAACCATATCCAACGAACGAGTGGTTTGTGTTGCACGCGCACAGACCAAGCACCATCGCCCAACGGTTCGCCAAGCGCGATGTAAAGATCTCGCATAGCGCCTGCATCGATAGCCGCCTCGGTCATGATCTGCCCACTGGCAACATAACGCCTTTTCTCGGGCATGAGCGTCGTAAACAATTGTCCATCGACCGACACCGAGAAAATACCGCGATCAGCTGCATAGTTTGGCCCTTCAACGACGGTGAGCTCATCCAGCACAAAGGCGTAGCCATTGAGTGTTACGGCATCGCCAACTTCCATACGCAAGTCACGCTCAGCACTAAACTGAGTCACAAATGTTGCGCCAATCAGGGTCAGCGCAAAGCCAAAATGCGCCATGAGCATTCCCAGATAAGACGGCGTCAAACGTGCAAACACAGCCGACCCCGAGCCGACACCGCGCATCCGCACCTGCAGATCTCGCACCAAACCGAGCACCAACCAAGCCGCCAACAGAAC
>WTJR01000164.1:1699-4521 GCA_011524755.1 Halieaceae bacterium
TCCGCACCTGCAGATCTCGCACCAAACCGAGCACCAACCAAGCCGCCAACAGAACGGACAGAGAGGCCCAGACGTTAACTTCGCCGACACCCACCCAAGGTGCCGCTATCGCAACTAGAATGCAGACGACGGCCGGTACACCCAATTCACTCAGCCACCGTTTACTACTGTCCTGCTTCCAGCGAGAAATCGGCCCTACCGCCATAAAGGGCGCTAATAGCGCCATAGCTGGCACAAACACCGCGTTGAAATAGGGTGGTCCCACAGAATATTTACCCTGCCCCAATGCATCCATCAGCAGCGGGAACAAGGTGCCCAGTAAGACAACAATGGCTGACACCGCAAAGATGAGGTTGTTTGCCAATAGGAGCGATTCGCGTGACTCGAGCTCGTAACTGATGGGGCTCGCCACTGTTGGGGCTCTGAAGGCGTAGAGCGTTAGCGATCCACCAACCACCAGGACAAGGAAAATTAAAATAAATAAGCCACGCTCTGGGTCAGCCGCAAAGGCGTGAACTGAGGTGAGCACCCCGGAGCGAACGAGGAATGTTCCAAGCAGAGACAGCGAAAACGCAGCAATGGCTAGCAATACGGTCCAGGATCTAAACAGCCCGCGCTTTTCCGTCACGGCCAAGCTGTGAATCAACGCTGTGCCCACCAGCCACGGCATGAAGGATGCGTTTTCAACGGGGTCCCAGAACCACCAACCACCCCATCCGAGCTCATAATAAGCCCACCAGCTACCCAGCATAATTCCAAGAGTGAGGAACGCCCATGCCACGTTCGTCCAAGGTCGGGACCATTTAGCCCATGAGGCATCAAGCCGCCCTCCCATCAGCGCCGCGACGGCGAAGGCAAAGGGCACTGCCAGCCCGACATACCCCATGTAGAGCAATGGTGGATGAATGATCAGCCCGGGATCCTGAAGCAGCGGGTTAAGGTCATTACCCTCAGCGGCCACGCCGGGTAACAAGCGCTCAAAGGGGTTGGACGTGAATAATGAAAACGCGATAAATCCGACACCAATGAGTCCAAGCACCGCAAGGACACGCGACAATACAACAAGCGGAAGACCACGGCTGGCAATGGCCACCGCCAAGGACCAGGCTCCCAAGATCCAGACCCACAACAACAGCGAACCTTCGTGGTTACCCCAAACGGCAGAAAACTTGTACATCTGTGGCAGGAGTGAATTCGAGTTGCTCGCAACGACCTTGACCGAAAAGTCATCCTGAAGAAAAACAATCGTTAAGCAGGCGAAGGCGATCGAGAGAAAAACGAAGACGCCCGCGGCAAGACTCGGCGCCAAATTCATTGCCCATCGCTGCCCTCGCCATGCCCCAACCATGGGAACAGTACCCAGCAGCACGGATAGACACAGTGCGATGATGAGCGCAATCTGCCCCGCTTCAGGTATCACTGCATACTTCCTTGCGCGTTGGCCTTTTCTAACGCTTCAGCTACCTCTGGCGGCATGTAATTTTCATCATGCTTCGCCAGCACTTCGCTCGCGGTGACAACGCCATTGGCTCCAAGTTTACCGGTAGCCACTACCCCTTCTCCCTCGGCAAATAGGTCAGGCAAGATGCCGTCGTAGGTTACGGTGACTGAGTGAACAAAGTCGGTTACATCAAAGCGCGTCTCCAAACGATCGCTGGCACGTCGAACGCTTCCCTCGACAACCATGCCGCCAACACGAATCTGACGATCTATCGGCGCATTGCCCGCAGCAACTTCTGACGGAGAGTAGAACAGGTTGATATTGCCGCGTAGCGCATAGGTAATCAGGCCAATGGTCACACTGGATAGGACTACAATAACTAAAGCGACGATGAGACGTTGTTTTCGTTTTGGGTGCACGATTAGCTCGCGTTCTCTTGTGCAACCTGTGCACTTTGTTTTCTCAGCGCTTCCTGTCGAATGCCGGCATTCAGCGTACGTATGGACATTACAGGACGCAGCAACACAAAGAAAATAATCACGAAGCTTATGCCGTAGGCGCCCCAGACAAAAACACCGTGGCCACCCATGGCCAGCGCATCAGCCACCGAATCAAAATACATAACTAAGCGGCTAGCCTCTTGTTGAGCCAAGCGGACTGAGCGTACTCCTCCGTCAATGACTGCTTTAGATTCAGCATCATTAGCAAGGCAAACAGCGCGTAGAACGTAATAATCATTCCGAGAAGCGGATACAGCATCGATGCATCGATGGCGGAACTTCCGGTGAATTTGATCGAAGCCGGCTGATGCAGCGAGTACCACCAGTCAACCGACTTGTAGATGATGGGAATGTTTACAGTTCCCACCAAACTCAAGATAGCGCAGGCGCGCGCCGCTACCGTCTTATTCTCATAGGCCTCAAACAAGGCAATGACGCCCACGTAAAGAAAGAAGAGGATCAGCATTGACGTGATGCGCGCATCCCAAACCCACCAGGCGCCCCACGTTGGTTTGCCCCAAATCGCCCCGGTAATGAGAGCAATCGCGGTGTACGCGGCACCAATGGGCGCGGCAGCCCGCATTGCTGTATCAGCCAGCTTTACCCGCCATACCAGACTGACCAAGCCAGCCAGCGCCATAACGTAGTAGCCAGCAAGCGCAACAACCGCTGCGGGCACATGAATATAGATAATTCGGTAGGAGTCGCCTTGCTTGTAGTCGGTTGGCGCGAACAAAAGGCCCCAGACACTGCCCACGAGCAGCGCCGCTATTGTGATAGGCATCAACCAGGGAATGACCTTGTCACAGAAGCGGTAAACCCAAGGAGGTGAACCAAATTGATGAATTATGCGCCACATGTCAGAAGTATATCCGGTAAAC
>WTJR01000026.1 GCA_011524755.1 Halieaceae bacterium
GTTCTTACCAATATTGCAATGGTGACGATATAGGGAAAGAGCGCATCTCCCTCCAGCCCGGAGGGCGGGTTCCAGACAAAGTAATACGCAATGGCCGCCGGCAGTGCCGCGGCATACATGAAGGGATGGCGCCGTCCCCAGCGCGAGCGAGTGTTGTCAGATAAGTAACCGATGAGCGGATCGCTCAGCGCATCAACGATGAGCGCGATCATCAAGGCAAGGCTTACAAGGTAAGCACTGACCCCCATGACCTGACTGTAAAAGATGAGAAAGAAGTAATCGAAGCCATTACTTTTTACACCAAACGCCACGGAGCCAAAGCCATAGGCCACCTTTCTTCCTAGACTAACTTGGCGGTGATCGCTCATTGCGACTCCTCAGCGTTTGTTATTTTTGGCGCTTTCGACTCGAGATTACTCCCTCAAAGGCGATTAAAGAAGGTTTGTGTTGCCGCTTGCTACCGGAGTCCAGCTATTATCTGTGGGATAAAAACCAAGGTACTGACCATGAAACACGCACTCTTTGCTCTGACCCTTCTGCTAACCCTTAATGCTCAAGCTGTTAGCTTGTCACTCAATGATGTTCTTGCTGACCTACCGGCCTTGGATGATTCGCTTCCAACTCCCAAGGAAGTCGCGGGCGTCGATGTGGGAGAGCGTCACTGGTATCACTATGAAATTGTGGCTTATCTCGATGCGCTTGCGGATGCATCGCCACGAATGACAGCGCTTGGCGAGCACGCTCGAACCTATGGTGGTCGTCCACTCGTCAGCTACGCGATATCAACACCTGAAAATATAGCCAGGCTCGATGAGATCAGAGCGGCACGCGCCGCCATTATCGATCCCGCCGCAGAGGTCGCACTCGCAGACCAACCCGCGGTGCTACACATGATGTACAGCATTCATGGAAACGAGCCCAGCGGTGCCAACTCGACACCGCTTGTTGCCTACTACCTCAATGCTGCACAAGACGAGGCCCTGCTAGACCAACTCGAAGACGTGGTGATTATCTTTAACCCCATGCTGAATCCTGACGGGTTGGATCGATTTGCCTACTGGACGAATGGGCACCGCGGTATCAACCCCAGTCACGACGCAAACGACCGTGAGCACACCGAGGCGGTACCCAATGGACGGACCAACTACTACTGGTTCGATCTAAACCGCGACTGGCTACCTCATCAGCACCCTGAAAGCCGCGGGCGATTGGCTCTATTCCATGAGTGGAAACCCAACGTACAGCTCGACTTTCACGAGCAAGGTAGCAACAGCAATTTCTTTTTTATGCCCGGCAAACCCGAGCGTACCAACCCACTGACGCCCGAGATCAATCAGACGCTGACCGCCAAAATTGGCGAGTTCCATGCGGAGGTTTTTGACGGTGAGGGTATTCGCTACTTTACGGAAGAGGGGTATGACGACTTCTTCATGGGTAAAGGATCAACCTACCCCGATCTCTTTGGCACAGTGGGTATTCTCTTTGAGCAGCCCTCGTCACGAGGCGCTGTGCAAGACACGGTTAATGGCGAGCTCACTTTCCCGTTCAGCATCTCCAATCAGTTCCGCGCATCCCTGTCCTCGATTAAAGCCACCGCAGCGTTGAAGGATGAGCTGCTCACCTATCAGCGAGGTTTCTACGAGAATCAGCCAAAGCGACGCGGGCATTACCTCGCAAGCGCCGCTGGCGATCCAACCCGACTCAATGAATTTATCCGCATCCTACGGGGACATCAGATTGAGGTTGAGGGGTTGGCCGCCGATATGACGGTGAACGGCAAGACATACCGAGCCGGTGAGGCAATTGCGATTCCACTCGACCAACCTCAGGCAACCTACCTTGAAACCCTGTGGCGGGAGCAACTGGAATTTGAAGAGAACGTCTTCTATGACGTATCGACCTGGACACTGCCATGGGCTTTCAATCTGACACACACACGTGATGCGGTTCGCAATGTGAAAACGGCGCCGCTGGATACCAGTGCCAGTTCTGGCTCCGATACGACTGAACTTGCCGCGTCGCCAATCGGGTATCTGATTGACTGGCGCGACTCAAAAGCCCCTGCCCTGCTGTATGACTTGCTTGAGACTGGCGCCAATGTGCGCGTAGCTAAAGCGCCGTTCACGGCACTCACCACCGAAGCTGGGAGCCAGCGTTTCGGGTATGGAACGCTATTCGTTGCGCCACCCATTAAGGGTGACATTCCCAGCGATGCCGTAGCGCTATTGCAAGAGGCAAAAGCGATGGGCGCACGCATATTTGCTGCAGCCAGTAGCTACACCCCTGAGGGCATTGATCTCGGTAGTCGAGGCTTCTCCGTGCTGTCGCTACCCAAGGTGTTACTCATTACAGGCCCCAATACGTCAGCATATAGTAACGGTGAGGTGTGGCACCTACTCGATACACGCGTCGATATGCCAGTCACCATGGTGGATAGTCACCGATTAGGGCGAGTGGATCTGTCGAATTACAGCCATGTGATTATGACGAGCCCCCTTCGCTCATCAGGCGCCGTGAAGCAAATAGAAAGCTTCGTTAAACAAGGCGGCATTTTGTGGGCTCAAGGTGCCTCGACCGTAGCCTGGGCTGCTGATAGCGGGCTTGCCGATGTCACCTGGCGAAAAACAGCCCAGCAAACTCAAGCCGACGAGCTCAAAGCCGCCGCCAAGAAAGGCGCTAGCGCTCAAGACCAGGAGAGCAAGCTGCCCGAGAGACGGTCTTTTGCTTCCGCGTCGGACGAGTATGCATTCACTCTCGTACGCGGTGCGATATTGGCAGGGAACCTCGATGTGTCACATCCATTGGGTTATGGCTATGACTCGGAGGAGATCGCCGTCTTCAGAACCACGAATCGTTTCATGAATCCTTCTGACAACGCCTACTCGTCACCCGTCGTTTACACGGATAGTCCACTGCTCTCTGGATACATGTCTGAAGAGAACCGAGCGCTGGTGGCGAATTCGGCCGGCTTAGTCGTCAATGAATTGGGGGCAGGTGCCGTTGTACTGAGCCTGGATAGCCCAACGTTTCGTGCCTTTTGGTGGGGGTCACAGCGCCTACTCGTTAACGGCATCTTCTTTGGCGACCTATTGGAAGAGCCTCGCTGAGCGGGGCTTTACCAATGTACTGACACCTCGTCGGTAAAAACGCGCACTTCACCGCTTAAAACCAGCAGTTGTGGAAAAGTAACCTAGGGTTTCATTGGGTGATTCGGTACTCTGCGCGCCATAAATTTTCGGCCGTCAGATGCCGTGGTCATGGGTCTTAGGGGGATCGTGCATTGAGTGAAAAGATAAAGGTACAAAAGCCATTAGTCGTGCTTCACGGTGATGAAATGGCGCAAGTCGCCTTTACCGAGATTCTGGCGCGTTTTGTCTCCTTGCCACTCGATATTGAGCTTGTCGAGATCGATCTGTCGGCACCCAAGCGCTTCACCAGTAACGGGCAGGTCATCCATGAGGCCATCGCCGCATTAAAGGAGCATGGCGTCGGTATCAAGAATGCGGGTATGACCGTGAACCGCGCTCAGCTCGATGACTTGCTCGCGAAATACCCTGAAATTACCGAAAGCTCACTCGATCCCCTGGCGACCAAGTCACCCAACGGTGCCATCCGAAAAGGCATCAGCGGCAACATCACCCGCGAGGACATCGAATTTCGCAACCTGAAAAGTGTGCGCCCCGACTGGATCGATCGCGATATCGAAGTCGATACCATGGAGACCGGTGGCTTGGACTTCAGTTACAGCGAACTCTCAAATGCCACGGGCGTCGCCAAAGTCATGTTTGTCGGCTCGAGTGGCGACCCAGTTGAACTGCACCGTCGGTCGCTTAATAAAGGCGATCCCTGGATGCTGGCGACAAATGACCTCGATGAGGTGAAGGCGTGGGCACACCGCTTTTTCCAACGCGCCATCGCTGAAAGCCGCGACATCTATCTCGGACTAAAAGATACGGTTGTGTCGGGATATGACGGCGTTATGCGCGCGGCCATCGAGGAAATATACGAGCAGGATTACAAAGACAAGGTCGCAGCGGCTGGACTGAGCTATCACTACGAGTTGATCGATGCCCAGGCAGCTCGCATTGTCTCCAACCCACCCGAGCGCGCACTCTGGGGTGTGCCCGACAACGTCAGTGGCATGAAGCTCTTCAAGCTCGTCCAGCAGCTCAAGCGTTACGGCTTGCCTGAACGCAAGGCCCACGTCTCAATTTCTCGCATGAGCGCCGGTGGTGGCGACCAATACGGTAGTTACAACACACCCGCACCCGAGCAAGGTGTCATCAAGGTCATCGTCGACGGCGAGGAGAAGCATGCGCGGCATGTCGAGGAAGGGGATCCCATCCTCTTCATGTCCAATGACCGAGAGGCCATCAAGGATTGGGTAAGCCAAGTCTTCCAAGACGCAGCGCTCAACAAGAAAGAGGTCTACTTCGGCTTAAAGCGCGAGTTTGTTAACTACGACGAAGTCTACAG
>WTJR01000159.1 GCA_011524755.1 Halieaceae bacterium
GATGGAAAACCGGTCACGCACCGCATCACCACCGTGACAGGCATGTCGCTGAAAGATCCGGGAAACCGCCGCGTCATGTTGGGTACTCCCATTAGGGAACTTCTCGATACCGCAGGTTTCAATGCTGACAGCGCAGACCGGGTCATCCATGGCGGCCCCATGATGGGCTTTGCGGTCACCGACCTCGATATGCCGGTGGTGAAGATCACCAATTGCGTCCTTGCGCCGACACGAACCGAGATTCCTCCACCTCAGCCACAGCAAGCCTGCATTCGCTGTGGGATGTGTGCGGAAGCCTGTCCGGCCTCATTGCTGCCGCAGCAGCTCTACTGGTATGCGCGGGCAAAGGATCAGGAGCAGCTCGAGCGTCATAATTTGATGGATTGCATCGAGTGTGGTGCCTGCGCCTACGTCTGTCCAAGCCATATTCCGCTTGTTCAGTACTATCGATCGGCAAAAGGCTCACTCAGGGAAGCGGCGAAAGAAAAAGTGCGCTCGGATAACTCACGCGCGCGTTTTGAGGCGCGACAGGAGCGCCTGGAGCGAGAAGCAGCGGCGAGAGAGGCCAAGCGAGCAGCGCGAAAGGCGGCGGCTGAAGCCAGGGCACAAGCCGGCGATGATCCGGTACAAGCCGCCATCGAACGCGCAAAAGCGAAGAAAGCACAGCAGGAGGCGGAGCAATGAGTTTGATGCACGTCTCATCACCGCACGTCCACAAGCCTGTCTCTTCCGTTGAGCAGGTAATGAAACAGGTTTTGCTCGCCACGATTCCCGGCGTGCTGGTACTGACATGGTTTTTCGGACCGGGCACGATTATCAATATTGTCTTTGGATCTGCATTGGCGCTGGCGTTTGAGGCCTGGGCCCTCTGGCTGAGAGGGAAGGATTACAAAACGCCGCTGAGAGATCACAGCGTGATCGTCACGGCAACGCTACTCTGTATTGCATTACCCCCCTACGCACCGTGGTGGCTAATCGCTGTCGGTATCGGTGTCTCGGTTCTCCTCGGCAAACACGTATTCGGGGGTTTGGGATACAACCCGTTCAACCCCGCCATGGTGGGCTACGTCGTCTTACTCGTCTCGTTTCCACTGCAGATGAGTTCATGGACCGAGCCGCGAGGTATCGGTGAGGTGCCAGGTATTGTCGATGCCTTCACAGCCCTCTTTGCTGCCTCAAGTTATGACGCTGTTACGGCGGCCACACCGCTGGATCTGTTCAGACAGAACTCCGGCATGTTGTTTGACGACCTCATGCAATCCAAAGCTGAGCTCACAGGCCCCATCGCGGGCTTGGGTTGGGATTGGGTCAACCTCGCTTTTCTTGCGGGTGGTATCTGGCTACTGAGACAGCGCATTTTTACCTGGCATGCGCCGGTTGGCATGCTGGCCGCTCTCACGATCTGTGCGGCACTGGGTTACGATGACGGCAGCTCTACGGGTGGTGGCTCGGTGCTGTTCCACCTGTTTAGTGGCGCCACCATGTTCGGGGCATTTTTCATCATTACAGACCCCGTGAGTTCTGCGGTATCTAACAAAGGACGCCTCATCTTTGGCGCAATGGTCGGCATCCTTGTCTACTTGATCCGCGTCCACGGAAACTACCCCGATGCCGTCGCGTTCGGTGTGCTCCTGCTGAACTTTGCTGCGCCGCTCATCGATCAGTACACGCAACCAACGGTTTACGGGACCAAAAAAGTGGAGGCGGACGAATGAGAGTCATCATATCTAGCCTCGTTGGTGCCAGCCTATTGGCCGCGTTTGCCGCCGTTGGTTCGGGTTTAATCAGTGGTGTTTATGAGCAAACCAAAGAGCCGATCGCCGCCGCAGAGCGCGCGGCTGAAGCCAAACAGTTACTCGAGATATTCCCTCGCGAATCGCACGACAACGAGCTCATCGATGACGGCTTTGTTGTCGACGCAGAAGACCCACTCCTCGCTTTGAGGGAACCCGGCACGGGTTATCGCGCACGACGCGACAACGAAGTCACCGGCATCATTTTGCCGGCAACGGCCCGTGATGGTTACAGCGGTGATATCCGTTTGTTGGTAGGCATTGACCGCAACGGTGCTGTTGCTGGCGTGCGGGTTCTGAGCCACAGAGAGACACCCGGGCTCGGTGACAAGATCGAATTGAAAAAGTCCGACTGGGTGCTGTCATTTGATGACAAAACGCTCGTTGATCCAGCACCGGAAAAATGGGCTGTGATCAAAGATGGTGGTGAGTTCGATGCCTTTACGGGTGCAACCGTCACACCCCGCGCGGTCGTTGCAGCGGTCAAGAGCGCGATGGAGTACAGTCAGAATAACCGAAGCGCGTTGTTTGAAATCGAAGAGGCGAACGAATCATGAGCACTCCGTCTTATGGTCAGATAACCCACAATGGTCTGTGGAAGAACAACCCCGCCTTAGTGCAGCTTCTCGGTTTGTGTCCATTACTCGCTGTGACTGCAAGCGTAGTCAACGCACTGGGGCTGGCCATCGCAACGTTGTTTGTCCTGGTTACCTCAAATCTATGTGTCTCGCTGATTCGGAACGTGGTCACGGATTCCATTCGACTCCCCGCCTTCGTTCTCATCATCGCAGCTGCCGTGACGGGCACCGAACTATTGATGCAGGCCTATGCCTACGAGCTGTATCAGATCCTCGGTATTTTTCTTCCGCTCATCACAACTAACTGCGTGATTCTGGGCCGCGCGGACGCATTTGCTGCCAAGAATCCATTGATGCCGGCTCTGGCTGACGGTGTCATGATGGGGCTGGGGTTTGGTCTGGTACTGGTGGTACTAGGCGCTATCCGTGAGCTCTTAGGTACCGGGGCTGTCATGGCGAATATGGACTTACTACTGGGACCCATGGCGAAAGACTGGGTGTTAGTAGTGGCGTCAGACTACACCGGCCTCTTACTGGCCATACTTCCGCCCGGCGCCTTCATCATTACAGGTCTATTAATCGCCGCCAAAAACGTGATTGATGCGCGTATTGAAAGGGCAAATAAAGCTCAGGTTGAGGTGCAAACGGGCAGCAAGCGTGTCCGGGTCACAGGCGAGATCGCCTAAGCGGCCTGGGAATCCCCGACCACCAAGGTCCCCAAGAGCTCATCCACTGATGCATCATCAAGACCTTCGTCCTCTTCAGCGCAAACGTAGGTGATGTAAAGCAGTAGGCTTTCGGACCCGAGATACCACTCACGAACCGACGCACCGTCCTCGCGATATACCCCAGTTACTCCTTCAAACCCGCCAGCCCGTGCTTGATGCCATTCAGTGATCTCAGGCGATTCCTCCGACGCCATTGCGGCCACATCGGAAGCATTCACTCTGCCCGACTGTTTATGCAATGTGGTGATTTCAATTTCACCGACATCGTCCTGATCGACGATACGAATGACATCATCGTCATTCTCGGCATGCCACTCCTCGGGGAGCATCATGCACCAATGGTCCGTCTCTAAAATATTCACTACTTCGAACTCCAATTACCAATCGCAACGCATCGTTAGCGCGTCCTCGCGCCCCGCTGCCGTCTTATAATAATTTTCCCGACGCCCCATCATTGCAAAGCCCAGCTTTTCGTACAAAGCCAAAGCGGCGGTATTACTAGACCGTACTTCGAGGAAAACGGATCGGATTTCGGACAGGCGCAATTTCTCAAAAGACTGTGTCAATAACGACTCACCAATGCCAGTCCGCCGAAAGGCCTCGCCCACTCGAATATCAATAATTTCAGCCTCGTCCTGAACAACCGAAAACCAGACTACGCCCTGAATACCCTGCGCCCCTGAAATGGCCCAGGCCCTGCCTGCGGGTTTAGTCAATAATCGCGTGAGCGTATCAAGTGACGGGGGTTGATCGCTGTCGTACAGACCATCAAGCGAGAGGTTTGCTACCTGCTCCGAGCTAATCTCTATGAATTTACCCAAGGCTGAGCGACTTAAGCGGTTTTAGTGCCTCCCAAGCGACTCGCTTAAGCGCCGGCTCAGATAGCATCGCCAGGGTCGATGGAATCCGCACCCCTGACTGAACAATCCGGTCAGGTAAGTAGTGACAGTCGCCCATGAGAATGACTCGTTTCGCATCGACTTCCCGCGCCATTCGTTGAATAAGCCCGTGTAAGGCCTGCTTTGCCGACTCCGCATCACCCGATAAAGCGCTATTGCCGGCCACGGGCCAGTCAAACTGCTGCTGCATTAACGTCGTGGTAGGCGTCGAAATCGCACGCGCCATCGCATTAATAAGGGCCAACTGATCTTGTCTAATCAGCCCATCGCCCAGTTCTTCAAGCCACAGAAATGGCCCCGCTGAGGCCAACAACATAGAGAAAGAAACCGACTCCGACCCAGAGGAAGACTCAGGCGCTCTCGATTGTGA
>WTJR01000071.1 GCA_011524755.1 Halieaceae bacterium
CCGTTTCGAGGACGATGCTTCATTCCCGAAACCTGTTTGGGGAGTGGGTGATGCCATGCCTTATGATGCAGATGCCCTACATGAGACCGTGAACGGTCTGCGGATAGCGTTGGATCTACTCTGATCCCAAGCAAGTCCCTCGATTGCGAGCTGCCTCAGGAGTTCGAGGACTTAATCGCCGATCAATCTCAATAAATTTTTCAGATTTTTGCGTGCTGAATAAGGCAGATTTTCGCAAATTGCGAAGGTTAGGCAGCTTGTGCCTCAGTTTCCTCGAGAAAAATCTTTCGGCAATTTTTATTGCGCTGGAGACGCTGAACAAAAAACTTTGCATGACCCAGTGAGTGAAAGAAGACACTCTGAGGTGTTGTGTTTTCGAGCCAAGAAAATGTGTAAATCATAGCTTTCATCCCCATTTACTGCTTTTAGTCATTGCTTAGGGCTTGGAAAAAAGGGCCCGTACTACTGGGCCCAACCCAGAAAAAGTCACAATGACTGAGCGCACTTGCTTACCGCTCGAGAGTGATATTCGCAATTTGCGAAAAAATTCTCACCCACGGCACCGACGGGATTTGATATACCGTTCCGTATCACTGCTGAATGGATAAAAAGACGCCTTTGCGCGCTAAGGAAAATGGGATGAATCGACTTTATTCAATGATGTTTTTGATCGCGGGTGCGGTTGCAATGCCGGCTATGGCCGATGGTCATGGTGACCACCGTAAGGGTGCCGAGAGGATGAAAAATGTGGTCAAGCAGATGGATGCCAATAACGATGGCGCCATTAGCTTTGACGAGTTTCGAATGCCCGAGGGTCGCGATGCGCCTGAAATGCGCATGGACGCGAATGGGGATGGCGAAATAACGCGCGATGAAGTCAGTCAGATAGCGACTCAGCGTACGGAGGAAGCTTTGGATCGATTCGATGCACTGGATGCTGATGGTGACGGTGTTGTTACGCAAGGCGAGCGACGGCGCGCTGCGTTTAATCGCATGGATGGCGATGGTGATGGTCAGATAACTAAGAGCGAGTTCAAACAGGCACGAAAAGATCGTCGCCGTGTGATGCAAGAGCGGGGCGGCCACCGAGGTCACGGCAAGCGCATGGAAAAAGGACAGTTAGAGTCGAATTAACGTCACTCTGCCACTGAACCAAGCGACCTGACGTCATGCAGTTAGATGAAACTCGCTTGGTTGCCCTTGTTCGCAAGGGTGACCAGCGTGCTTATTCGGAGCTCGTTGAGCGACATCTTCCTGCGATAGAGGTCTATGCGAAACGCATTGTGAGTGACGACACGCTCGCGCAGGACATCGCACAGGATGTCATGGTGGTGCTTTGGCAACGATCGAGTGATTTCAACCCGAATAAGGCGCGGCTGACGACGTGGTTGCACCGCATTGCCCACAACCGGTGTATCGACATCATGCGAAAGCGCCAGCGCGAGGTCAGCTGGGACCCATCGGAGTCCGAGCATCCCCTCACCGAGTCTGATACGCCGAGAGCGCAGCAGCCCATCGATGTCGCCTTGACGCGGTTACCCGAGAGTCAGAGAACCGCCTTGGTGCTGACTTACTATCAAAACCTATCGAACCGAGAAGTGGCGGAGATCATGAATTCATCGGTCCGTGCCGTAGAGTCCCTATTAGTAAGGGCGCGCGGTAATTTGAAAAAACAGCTGGAGACACAGCAATGAACCCAGACGAAAAATCCCAGAAGCGGGCAACGGACGTAATCGCTGCCTACGGAGCCGAGCAGAGTGCATGGCCCGACGCAGAGCGGGCTGCAACACTCGATGCGTTGCAATCGAGTGATGAGCTGCGGCAAATACTCAGTGAGGAAGCGTCCCTAGACAGCCTTCTCCAGCAATCCGCTCGGGTGGCGACACTAAACGCTACCCAAGTTGCACAAAAGATTGCCGGTGGTTTACCGCAGCAGCTAACGCTGTCTCAGCGGCTCAGTAGGGGCCTCGAAGTTGTGGCGGAGTCCTTCTCGTCAGATGTCTGGAAGCCGGCACTCGCCGCAAGTCTTACTTTGAGTGCGGGTATCGCCGTCGGATCAACAACGTATGAGCCTGTGGAGGACTGGTCACAGGCAGAGCAATACAGCTTCACGGTTGTGGGCGAGGAGTTTTCAGATGAGTCATAGAGCATTGATTGGCCTGGTTGTCGTATCGATTGCCCTGAATTTATTGTTAGCCGGTTTGATTGGTGGCCATATGCTTCGGGAAGGGCGGCATAGTCCTCCACCCTTGGCCTGGGCGTTTAAAGAGGTGCCCAAGGGCGTAAGGGAAAAAGCGAGACCGATTTTGCGGGAGCACTCACGCCAGGTAATAGCGGCGCGTCGCGACGTTCGCCAGTCAGAGCGTGCGCTGAGGAAGTTGCTCCAGTCCGAGAACTTGAGTCGCGAGGAGCTAGAGGTAGGCCTTGCTGACATGCGGCGATCAACCGCTGACTATCATGAGCTCATTCACGAGGTAGGTATTGACGTGTTGTTGTCGCTCGACCCCAAGCAGCGAATGAAGGCGGCGCCGTATCTCTTTAAGCAGCCTGGCCGGCAGCGCAGCGCGAAGCAAGGTGGGCAAGACGGGGGAGGCATGCGTCCTCAAAGGCCACCGGCGCAAGAAAACTAGATTAAAAGAGAACGATCCATCAAGAGAGATAGGTAACAGTAACCATTAGGTGCAAGCACTGAGACGCAGCAGTCACACCCGGGGGCTAAGGGCCCTCACTTAAAGCCACTTTTACCCAAAATTTATGGATGAGTGCGGGGACTCATTCACCTACCATAGCGACGCCCTGGGGAGAGGCGCGTTCATGGACTCATTGCTTGAATTATTGTCACCGCTACAACTCATTACTGTGGGTGGTACCGCATTGGCCGCAGCGCTGTTGAGGGCCTTTACAGGCTTTGGGTTCGCCATGATTGCGGTTCCCGTTTTTTCTCTCCTGCTCTTGCCGAATGAAGCTGTGGTGCTGGCCGCAACCTTGACCATCGCCGTCAGCTCCACGAGCTACAAAGAGTGGTGGGGCAAGTTCCCTGTCGACCAGTTCACGCCAATGATCTTGGGATCGCTGGTTGGCACGGCCGTTGGTGTTTACCTCCTGAGCGGCATGTCCCGATCCGAGTTTCAGCTTTGGATTGGCCTGTCTGTCATCGTTGCCACACTCGGGACAGCGCTGGTGAGGCCGTCTAATAAAGTCTCAGTGCCCAAGTCGGTGACGGCTGGAACAGGTATCGCCTCGGGACTCATGAACGGTGCCTTTGCTATACCGGGTCCACCCGTCGTGGTGTACGCCATGGCTGTCATCACAGACCCAGGCGCGGCGCGCGCGTTTCTGATGGCGTTCTTTTTCGCGTCGAACGTTCTTGCCGTGGTCATGTTCACGGTTGCTGACATGGTGACGGCAACGCCTTTGCTACTGTTACTGCTCGCTTTTCCGATGAGCTTTATTGGAGATCAGTTGGGGCACCGCGCGTTCCACCGGTTCGGGGGCAATGCATACCGCCCCGTCGCACTGTTTGTGGCCTTAGCGTTAGGTGGTTGGAATACGTACGCGGGATTGCAGTAGCGCTACTGCTTCACGTTTTCTCGAACAATTCGCGCTTTATCGCGCTGCCAGTCGCGCTGTTTCTCCGTGTCACGCTTGTCGTGTTGCTTCTTACCCTGAGCAATCGCCACTTTTGCTTTCACCAGATGACCTTTCCAGTAGAGGGCGGTGCAGACGCAGGTCTGACCTTTCTGCGTGAGTGCTTGATTGATTTTCGCGAGCTCTTTTTTGTGTAACAGCAGTTTTCTTGATCGCGTTTTCTCGACAACGTAGTGCGTGGATACCGTATCGAGCGGTGAGATTTGAGATCCGAGGAGGAAAGCTTCACCTTTTGTCATCACCACAAAGGAGTCAGTGAGCTGAACACGGCCAGCGCGTAGGGCTTTCACTTCCCAGCCCATAAGTGACACTCCCGCTTCGAATGTATCGAGCAGGTGATATTCGAACCGTGCACGCTTGTTTTGCGCTATGGTGTTGTCCGATGGTTTTTTCGTTTTGCCTTTACCCATCGCCGCATTATACGCATCGGGTTTATCAGTGTCTGATGTTTTAGTGGCAAGAGTTATCAGTGGAAGACAGTCGTGGACAGTAACGTTCAACAACCCTGGCGAGGACGGACTACGCTTATCTTTGCTCTGCTCGCGGTATCGTTAGGGCTTGGTAATGTGTTGCGTTTGCCCTACGTCATCGGCGAGCAGGGTGGCGGCGCGTTTCTGCTGGTCTATGTCACTGTCCTAGCCCTCGTTGTGGGGCCAGTACTTATTGCTGAGCTGACCATGGGTAGCATCGGTCGAAGTTCGCCCATGGGCTCGATTCAGTGGGTTGCATCGCTTGCGGGACGCGATACGCGTTGGCGCTGGATTGGTGCGCTTCAGGCAGTGCTGGCCTTCATGATTGCGACGTTGTTGTTGGTGCCACTGGTACTGGGTGCCGAGGCCAGTCTCTATCTTTACAACGGTGACTGGGACTCTGCGAGCGCGAGCGAGATCATTAACACGCTCTCAGCCATTGAAAGTGCCGACCATTTGCGGGTGCTGGGTGTCTTGATCGCGCTTGTTATCGTGGCTGCGTTACCGGGACCACAGGTGGTTCTCTTGCTGGCGGGCTGGATTCTTATGCCGCTCATTCTGCTAATGATCTATTCAGCATTGGGTTATGCCTTTGAGGTCGGGGATATCTCAGCGGCGAACGAATGGATCTTTAAGTATCGACCTGAACAGCTGACCCAGTCAGGCGCGGTTACAGCGGCATTAGCCGCCTTGTCGAGTCTGGGAGTCGGTGTGGGTGTGGGTTTGGTTTTCGGGAGTCGATCGCCTGCAGGGTTGCCTTTGGTTCGCTCCGTCATTGCCGTCGGTATTCTGGATACGGCGGCCATGCTGTTGCTGGCTATCATCGTGGTTGCAGTCACCGCTGCCGTAGATGTCGAAATGACCCAAGGATTGGCGCTGTTCGTAGTTTCTATTCCCTACGCCTTCGCCAACCTGCCTACGGGGGAGATCTTTGGGCTATTGGTCATGATGTCCATCATGTTGGCGAGCCTTGCTGCATTGATAGCCCTGATCGAGCCCATGGTGTCGATTTTGCGGCGAGAAATGGACGTGCCCAGGCCTATTGCCATGGCCGTCGTTGCCTTTGCGCTGTGGTTATCCGCTTCATTTGCGCTCGCAAACCCCGTCGCGCGCCTCACTATCGATTCCTGGTTGGTGCCCGTTATGGTGCCCATGGTGCTGGGTTTGACCGCGGTATTTACCGCATGGCGAGTGCCTAGGCCTATTTTACGTGGCGAGAAGTACCGCGAGCGTTTTACCGTGTTTTACCTTTGGTTCATCATTACGCGTTGGGTAACGCCCGCCCTATGTTTCGCGCTGAGCATTTTCGCGATCATGCGGGTTGCCCTGTAGTTCGGTCCGGCTTCACAGAACGCCAGCAATTTAGGCTGGCAAAGGAACTCTGACGAGACGATTTAACGGCTGAGAAAGAGATATCGTGGTAACCACCATTCAAAAGACGGCATTGCTCATGCACTCAGCACAGACCATGTATGACCTGGTCGCTGATATTGCGCGGTATCCCGAGTTTCTGCCGGGTTGCAGCGGCGCTGAGATACTTGAGACCACCGATGCGGGCGTAGTGGCTCGGCTCGATTTATCGAAAGCCGGCGTCAAACAGTCCTTTGTAACCCGCAATACCAATGTGGCGCCTTCCTCCATCCGTCTCGCGCTTGAAGACGGGCCCTTTGATTCGCTGGGCGGTGAGTGGCGCTTCGAAGCGCTGAGCGAAGACGCCTGCCGCGTATCGCTCGATCTAACGTTCCAATTGCGCTCGGGTCTGCTTAAGATGGCGGCGAGTCGACTTTTCGAAAGCGTAGCAAATGATATGGTTGATGCGATGGTGAAACGTGCCAATCAACTGAGTCAGCAGTAGCGAAGCGAAGGCTCTTTTCAACCGCTGTAGGGTTATAGGAAGGGTTATAAGTAGTTTATGTCCGAGATGATTAACGTCGAAGTGGCCTACGCGTTGCCGGACAAGCAGCGCATCGAAAAACTATCTGTCGCTGCGGGGACGACTGCTCTCCAAGCGGTTGAACAGGCCAATATGGGACGCTTCTTTGATGACCTGCCGGATCTATCGACGGCTAAGTTGGGTGTATTCGGTAAAGCGGTGCCCACTACCCACGAACTTTCAGAAGGTGAGCGGGTAGAAATTTATAGAGAGCTTTTGGTTGATCCAAAAGCGGTTAGACGAGCCAGAGCGGAAAAGGCGAAAGCCGAGCGGGCGTAACCGTCGGTCTCAGGAGCCTCTCTTTAAGAGCCTTCTGTCTCGGCGTCTTTCTCTGGCCAGTTTTCGCTGACAAGATCACCTTCGACATCAACCAGCACATCACCCTCGAAAACCACAGTGAGTTGGGAGCGAGATAAATTTTCGTTGCCCAGGCGAACCACGTGCACGTAATCCCAACGATCGGCGTTGAACGTATCCTCAATGATGGGTGTACCCAATACAAAGCGAACCTGACGTCGCGTCATCTGCGGTTTGAGTTGGTCGACCATCTCTTGGTCCACAATGTTGCCCTGTTCAACGTTAATTCGGTAAACGCCGGGGAAGCCAATATTGCTGCACGCGCCGAGTGTGGCGAGCGACAGTAAAAGAGACAAACTAAGTGTGAGACGCGATCGAGATTGCAAGGCAGGCTTTCCTGTTGTGTGACCGGCTGGCATCATACCCCCATTCACCGTCTTCGAGGAAATACTGTGACGAATCAAAATGTCGATTTGAAGCGAGCGGGCTTAAAAGTCACTCTTCCCCGTCTCAATATTTTGTCGATCTTGAGTGAGTCGGCCGATGAAGGTGCGCATTTAAGTGCCGAGGATGTTTACCAGCGTCTCCGCGATGCCGGTGATGATGTGGGTTTGGCCACCGTCTATCGTGTTTTAACGCAGTTTGAGACGGCAGGGTTGGTCGAGCGACATAACTTCGAGTCTGGTCACTCGGTTTTCGAGCTTGCAACCGATGACCACCACGATCATATGGTGGACGTGGACAATAATGAGATCATTGAGTTCGTGGACGAGGAGATTGAGGCGAGACAGCATGCCATCGCTGCCGAGCGGGGCTACGAAATTATTGACCACTCATTGGTGTTGTACGTTCGCAAAAAGCGATAGACCGCTTTCAAGTCGCCGCGAGTAACTCGCGCGCGTTCTCCCTGGTCGCATCGGTCACCACGGCGCCGCCTAGCATGCGGCTGAGTTCTTCGACACGCTCTTCATCAGACAGGTACTGCAGGCTGGTCGTGACAACGTGATCACCTGCCTTGCTGACCTGAATATGTTGATGTCCTTTCGCAGCGACTTGGGGCAGGTGGGTGACGCACAACACTTGCACGTTGTCCGCCAGCGTCCTGAGTAACCTGCCAACGACATCAGCCACGGCTCCACCAACACCCACATCGACCTCGTCGAAAATCATGGTAGGCGCTGTTGCCTTGTCAGCCACCGCTACTTGCAAGGCGAGGGAGATACGAGACAGCTCGCCGCCTGAGGCAACTTTGTTGAGCGGGCCTGGCTGGCTACCGGGATTGGTCGCAATCCAGATTTCTATTTCTTCCAAACCGCGCGGGTCGAGCTTTTCAGCATCAATGTCGATGAAACCAATGTCGACCTCACAGCGCTCCATGGCAAGCTGTGCCAGCAACTCCATGGCTCGCTCTGCCAATCGGCGGGCACCCTGTTTACGCAGATCGGTGAGTGCCTTGGCGCTCTCTTTCCAGCGTCCGTGGCGCGTCTCGATCTCTGCCTCGAGCTCATCGAGCCGCTGACTGCCGTGTTCGAGATTTTCGAGCTCCATGCTCAGGGTCTCAAGGTGTCCCGCAAGCTCTTCGGGCCGAATACGGTGCTTTCGAGCCAAGCTATAGGCAGTATCGAGTCGGCTCTCTACCTCACCTAGGCGCTCCGGGTCGAGCTCAACTCCATCAAGGAAGCGTCGTAATTCGGATGCCGCCTCGTCCAGTTGAATCTGCGAAGAGGATACAAGGTCACGGCTTTCTTCAATCTTTGTACCCAGCCGATCATCGCCTAGCTGCGAAACAGAGGATCGCAACTGATCGCTCAAGCTCGCACACTGCTCGGCAATTGCGTGCACCGTCTCCATGATCCACGTCGCGTTGCTCAGAACTTTTTGGTCCGACTCGAGGGACTCAAGCTCGGTGTCGCCAAAACTCAGTGCGGCCAGTTCATCGATCTGGTAATTGAGCAGATCCCTGCGCTCGGCGATCTCATTGCTTGAAGAACGCAAGGTCTCCAGCTCGTGCTTCAGTGCACGAATGCTCGCTGCTTCCTCTGCAACTGATGAGGCGTCCTCGCTGGTTCCGGAAAATGCATCGAGTAACTCGCGCTGCACGGAGCGGCGCAGAAGAGACTGGTGCGCGTGCTGACTGTGCAAGTCAACCAAGAGCTCGCCCAGTTCTTTGCATTGAGCCAGCGTTGCCGGACTACCGTTGATAAAGGCTCTGGATCGACCGTCGGAGGTGACGGTGCGGCGTATCAAACACTCGTGACCCTCGAGAAGGGCTGCTCGATCAAGCCAAGCCTGCGCCTCTGGAAGATTCTCTACCGAGAAAAGGGCAGAAATTTCGGCGCGATCAGCGCCGGCTCTCACCGCTTTTGCATCAGCTCGGTCCCCGATACACAAACCGAGCGCATCGAGCATGATCGACTTACCCGCTCCTGTCTCGCCAGTAACGCAGGTCATTCCAGCATGTAGCTCGATATCGAGGCGCTGAACAATGGCGTAATCGCGGATGGAGAGATCTGTAAGCATGATGACCGTTTCTTGTTAGACGACCGTGTCTTATTAACCGTGCCTTATTAATAGCTCCGTTATAGCTCAGGTGTCTTCGATTCGGAACACCAGTCGTTGATAAACCACACATCATTTTCGCGCTTTGCGGTCCGAGAGGTCTGTGCTAAAACTCGATACCGAGGAGATCAACATGTCATCGGACGGTCTTTCACCACGCGCAGCCTCTTTGTTGCGAACCCTGGTGGATATGCACATACGCGAAGGTCAGCCCGTGGGCTCCAAGGCATTGCACGTTGAGAGTGGCATGTCAGTGAGTCCCGCGACGATTCGCAATGTCATGTCGGATCTCGAAGATCGCGGATTTCTGTCTTCACCACACACGTCGGCGGGTCGCGTGCCGACAGCGCAGGGTTATCGCTTATTTGTCGATAGCTTGCTGCAAACCAGTCCCATTGATGAAGCCGCAATTCAAGCATTGAAACACGAGTTGAACCCGAGTCGGCCTTCGTCAGACCTCATTGCATCGGCGTCAAATTTACTGACACAGGTCACGGCACAGGCGGGTATTGTTACCGTTCCTCGTCCGACCACGTCGCAGCTTCGGCAAATCGAGTTCCTACCCCTCTCCGATTCGAGGGTTCTTGTCATATTGGTGGTCAATGAGCGCGAAGTGCAGAACCGGGTTATTGAGCTCTCGCGGCCACTGACCGAGGCTCAACTGAAGTCAGCGGCAGATTTCATTAATCAACGGTACGCCGGTAACGATTTGACTCAGGTGAAAGAATTGCTAGTGACCGAAATGGCCGAGGCGAGAGCGCGCATTGACGAGCAGATGGAAGCGGCACTGCAGGTTGCAAAAGAGGCGATGGATGTTCAGGACTCGCAGGAGGAGTACGTTGTCGCGGGTGAGAGCCGGCTGATTCAGCAGGCGAGTGCCAACGACATGGACAAGCTGCGGGAGTTGTTCGACGCCTTCGAGCGTAAGCGTGACCTCTTGGAGCTTCTCGATCGGTGTTCCCGTGCTGATGGGGTCCAAATCTTCATCGGTGAAGAGGCCGGTTATGAGGTGCTGGGTGACTACAGTGTCATTACTGCGCCCTACGCTCAGGGTACACAGCCAGTCGGTGTTCTGGGTGTCATTGGGCCCACGCGCATGGCCTATGAGCGGGTGATTCCGCTTGTTGATATCACCGCAAGACTGCTAACGGCGGCCTTATCCCGCTAATACGCCGACAAAAAACGTAAATATCCCCGAAACTTCGAGGTTATTGCCTTGAAAATCTAAATCGACTCCCCATCTTCCCCGTATTGGAAAAATTACGGTGCGGGAGATAACGCATGTCGACTGAAAATAACGACATTCCAGAGAACGAAGTAGAGGCTCAGGCCGCGCAGGAAAGCGATGGTGCTGAAATGGAATCTGTCGATGTTGAGACCGATGAGCTTTCAGAGTTGGAAGCACTTCAAGAAGAAGTTGCGATGGCCAAGGACGCAGCGCTTCGTGCTCAGGCCGATGCGATCAACGCGCAGCGCCGCGCAGAGCTAGATGTCGAAAAAGCGCGGAAGTTCGCCCTCGAGCGATTCGCAAATGACCTGCTGCCCGTTGTTGACAACCTAGAGCGCGCTTTAGAGGCGTCGGCCGGGTCGGATGCTGAAGGTATTGCCGCGGTTGTTGAAGGGGTCGAGTTAACGCTTAAGAGCTTGGTCGATGTGTTGGCGAAGAATGGCGTCACGCCTGTGGATCCTCATGGTGAGCCCTTTGACCCGCAGGTCGCGCAGGCGATGAGCATGATTGAGAACCCCGATGTTGAGCCGAACACCGTGATTGCCGTGATGCAAAAGGGGTACTTGCTGAAGGACCGGTTGCTGCGCCCTGCAATGGTGATGGTGTCCAAAGCCGCTTCGTAAATAAAGACACAATTTTTTATCAGGGCGCTTGAAATTTAGAAAGAGCGACCCATCTACAAAGACAAGATTAGGCGCTGGGATCACCTGGCCGTAGGAGAGAAAGACATGGGAAAGATTATTGGTATTGACCTCGGAACGACGAACAGCTGTGTGTCGGTCCTCGAGGGTGGCAAGCCTCGCGTCATCGAGAACGCTGAGGGCGGTCGCACAACGCCTTCAATCGTGGCTTACGCAGATGACAACGAAGTATTGGTTGGTCAATCTGCAAAGCGTCAGGCCGTCACTAACCCAACAAACACGTTGTTTGCGGTTAAGCGTTTGATTGGTCGCAGATTTGAAGACGACGTTGTACAGAAAGACATCAAGATGGTGCCGTACAGCATCGTGAAAGCCGATAATGGCGATGCATGGGTTGAGGCAAAAGGTGAGTCAATGGCTCCGCCTCAGGTTTCGGCTGAAGTACTTCGTAAGATGAAGAAGACAGCCGAGGAGTACCTCGGCGAGTCGGTCACAGAAGCCGTCATCACTGTGCCTGCCTACTTTAACGACTCTCAGCGTCAGGCAACCAAGGACGCGGGTCGCATTGCCGGTCTCGAGGTGAAGCGAATCATTAACGAGCCAACCGCGGCTGCACTGGCCTACGGCATGGACAAAGCTCAGGGTGATCGCACTGTTGCGGTCTATGACCTGGGTGGCGGTACGTTTGATATCTCGATTATTGAAATTGCAGAAGTTGATGGCGAGCACCAGTTCGAAGTACTTGCTACCAACGGCGATACCTTCCTTGGTGGAGAAGACTTCGACCTGCGTTTGATCGAGTTCCTCGCGGATGAGTTCAAGAATGAAAACGGCATTGATCTGCACAACGATCCACTGGCGCTGCAGCGTCTGAAGGAAGCGGCAGAAAAGGCCAAGATCGAGTTGTCCAGCTCGCAGCAGACAGAAGTGAACTTGCCTTACATCACTGCCGATGCCACAGGTCCCAAGCACTTGGTGGTCAAGCTCACGCGTGCAAAGCTCGAGTCGTTGGTACAGGAATTGGTGACTCGCTCGCTTGAGCCTGTGAAGGTTGCGCTAAAGGACTCCGGTCTATCAGCAAGCGAGATTGACGACGTTATTCTCGTCGGCGGTCAGACGCGTATGCCCATGGTTCAGCAAACTGTTGCTGATTTCTTTGGTAAAGAGCCACGCAAGGACGTCAACCCTGACGAGGCGGTTGCCATGGGTGCATCGATTCAAGGTGCGGTACTGGCCGGTGACGTCAAGGATGTTCTCCTGCTCGACGTAACGCCTCTGACACTGGGTATCGAGACCATGGGTGGTGTTGCGACGCCACTGATTGAAAAGAACACGACTATTCCTACGAAGAAGTCGCAGGTGTTCTCAACGGCGGAAGACAACCAGACAGCGGTAACGATTCACGTCGTTCAAGGTGAGCGTAAGCAGGCAGCGTCGAATAAGTCGCTGGGTCGGTTCGATTTGGCCGACATTCCACCTGCGCCGCGCGGTATGCCACAAATTGAGGTGACATTTGACCTCGACGCGAACGGCATCCTGAACGTTTCGGCGAAAGACAAAGCCACTGGCAAAGAGCAGTCGATTCGAATCACTGCATCGGGTGGTCTATCTGAGGACGATATCCAGCAAATGGTTGCGGATGCCGAGGCAAATGCTGAGGCGGATCAGAAATTCGAGGAGCTAGTCACTGCGCGTAACACGGCGGATGGCATGATCAATGCCGCCAAGAAGACGCTTGAAGAAGCGGGTGAGCACGCGACAGATGAGGAGCGATCAGCTATCGAAGCAGCCATTACGGCCGCGGAAGATGCTCTCAAGACCGACGACAAGGATGCAATCGAGGCGGCAACTACTGCCTTAACGGAGGCAACCAGTGGTGTTGCTCAGAAGATGTATGCCGCACAAGCAGAAGCGGGTGAGGCGGGTGCTGAGCAGGCTCCGGAGGAAGATGCAGTCGATGGCGACGTCGTCGATGCAGAATTTGAAGAGGTTCGTGAAGACGACAAGCGTTGATCAGGGCGGTTTGAACCGCGCAGGTTTGTGACACTTTAAACGCTGTACGGATTCCGGCTGAGGTTGGAATCCGTTTTTTTTTAAATAGGCTGCCCGGGTATCGGCAGCAGGAAGCATTATGTCAAAGCGTGATTACTATGAAGTGCTGGGTGTTGAGAAATCAGCATCGGCACAGGACATTAAAAAGGCCTATCGGCGCATTGCGATGAAGTATCACCCGGACCGTAATCCGGATGACGCCAATGCTGACGAGAAATTCAAAGAGGCCTCCGAGGCTTATGAAATTCTCAGCGATGGCGAGAAGCGTCAGGCCTACGATCAGTACGGTCACGCGGGCGTTGATCCACAAATGGGTGGTGGTGGCTTCCAGGGTGGTAGCTTCAGCGATATTTTCGGTGACGTCTTTGGCGATATTTTTGGTGGCGGCGGTGGTCGACGTCAGGGGCCTCAACGAGGCTCTGATTTGCGTTACACCCTCGAGGTAACGCTTGAGGACGCAGTGCGCGGTAAAACCGCTGAAATCAAGGTGCCTTCGCTGCAGCACTGCGATACCTGTGACGGTAGCGGCGCGAAACCCGGTACCAGCCCAACCACCTGTAACAGTTGCGGTGGTAGTGGCCAGGTTCGCATGCAACAGGGCTTCTTCCAGGTTCAACAGACCTGCCCAACGTGTCGTGGCCGTGGTCAGAGCATTGATGACCCTTGTGGTAGCTGTCGAGGTCAAGGGCTGGTCGAGAAAACCAAGACGCTCTCGGTCAAAGTTCCTCCCGGTGTGGATACGGGAGACCGCATACGCCTCAGTGGTGAGGGTGAGGCAGGTCCGTCGGGTGGTCCCAATGGCGATTTGTACGTTCAAATTTCGGTTAAACAGCACCCGCTATTTGAGCGAGATGGCCGAAACCTCTACTGCGAGTTCCCTATCAGTTTTGCCGATGCCGCTTTGGGCGGTGAGCATGAGATACCGACGCTCGATGGTCGGGTGAAGCTGCGTATCCCTGCCGAAACTCAGACCGGCAAGTTGTTTAGATTGCGGGGTAAAGGTGTCCAGCCTGTTCGTGGCGGTCCAGTAGGTGACTTACTCTGTCGCGCTGTGGTCGAGACACCTGTTAACCTCAATGGCGAACAAAAGGAGCTTCTGGAGAAGTTCCGCACCAGCTTGGGCGAGGGAGGCGATCAGTCGCCACGGCAATCGAGTTGGTTTGATGGCGTAAAGAACTTTTTTGAAGGACTCAATTGATGGCGCTACGCGTGGCGGTGACAGGAGCGAGTGGTCGCATGGGTCAGGCTGTTGCGCGGGCCGTCTCAGCTGAGCCGGAGATGGAGTTAGCTTGTCTCGTTGCGCGCGCCGGTAGTGGACTCGTTGGGTCGAGCGCTGCGTCAATCGTGGGCGATGAAAATTGCCCAATAACCGTATCGGATGTTTTAGACCTCGACGCGGTTGATGTGGTCATCGATTTCACGCTCCCTGAGTCTTCACTGGTCAATGCGCGTGCCTGTGCTGAAGCAGGCGTCCCAGTTGTCATCGGTACGACAGGTTTCTCCGAGGCCGAGCAGGCGGATTTGGAGTCAACCTTGGCTTCGGTTGCTCGCTGTCAGGCGGCTAATTTCAGCACCGGTGTCAATCTCGCGTACCGACTTCTTTCGCTTGCGGCTGAGGTGATGGGCGCAGATTCAGATATCGAGATTCATGAGGCGCACCATAAGCACAAAATTGATGCGCCGTCGGGAACCGCACTTGCGATGGGACACGCTGTGGCTGACGCCATGGGTCAGTCACTCTCGGATGTTGCCCACTACGACCGCTCTGTCAATCGTGAGGAGAGGGCGCCCGGCTCAATCGGTTTCTCTGTGACGCGAGCCGGTGAGATTGTCGGCGAGCACACAGTGCTATTTGCCGCAGAAGGTGAGCGATTGGAAATTACCCACAAGGCCGGCAGTCGCGATGCGTTTGCAAACGGTGCGGTCCGCGCGGCGAAATTCATTGCCAATAAACCCGCTGGGGCTTACACGATGTCCGACGTACTAGGACTGTCGTAACCGAGGATGTTATGAACGTAGTCGACATTGACCAGAACAATGCGCAGCAATATCTGATTGACGAATCTTTCAATCGCCCCGTGGTGGTCGATTTTTGGGCTGACTGGTGCGCGCCGTGTAAGCAGTTGATGCCTCTCTTGGAAAAACTCGCCGATGAATATGCGGGTGCGTTTCTCTTGGCCAAGATCAACGCCGATGAGCAGCAGGGTATCTCTCAGCAGCTCGGGGTTAGGAGTTTGCCGACCGTGATGGTGTTCAAGGACGGACAACCTGTCGACGGTTTTGCCGGTGCTCAGCCAGAAACTGCGGTACGCGAGATGCTTCAGAAGCACTTGCCATCGCCGTGGGATGCAAAAATCGCGGAGGCTACGGAGCTTCTGGATCAGGGCGATACCTCGGGTGCACTCGCATTACTGCGAGCGGCTTGGGAGGAGTCGAACAAGTTGTTGGAGATTACTTTGGCCTATGCCGGTGCCCTGGTTGAAGCGAATCGATTGGATGAGGCCGAGGAAGTGCTCAACGAGGTTCGTTTGGTGGACCGGGAGGCAGTGCATGAGCAGCTGATGGCTCAGATTGAGTTGAAGCGAGAGGCCGGGAAGTCACCCGAGATAGAAGCGCTAGAGTCGGAGCTCGCAAGCGATGAGAGTAATCATTCGGTGCGTGTAAAGCTTGCTGTGCAGCTTACAACCGGGGCTCATTATCGCGATGCCCTCGAGCACTTATTGGTCGTCCTGCGTGCCGATCGCGATTGGAATAATGGTGAAGCCAAGCGGTTATATCTCGATACAATTGCCTCAATTGGCAAAGGAGATCCACTTGCCGCTGAGTATCAACGTAAACTCTTTTCTATACTGTACTGAGAAGCGAATGTGCAGTGCCGGGGCAGGCACTTTTTCTTGCAAAAAATTACCAAAACGCTAACATTCGCCTCGTTAAAAAAACCTACTCAAGGTTCAAATTCGCCGGCATACCTCGGCGAGAACACTCACGGGAGCACAGATAATGGATATTGCACTATCAGCTGAAGACCTCGCGTTCCGCGATGAGGTCCGCAACTTCCTCGATACTGAATTTGACGCCGAAATGCAGGCGCACCTAAAAAGCCGCGGTTCTAAGGGCATGGTGGAGTGGCAGCAGAAGCTCTACGCAAAGGGTTGGGTAGCACCCAACTGGCCGGTGGAGCACGGTGGTACGGGTTGGACTGCGACACAAAAATACATTTGGGAGTCTGAGCGATCGCTTCGTGGCATCCCTGATGTCGTCCCCTTTGGCCTTGTAATGGTGGCCAACGTCATCATGGCGTTTGGTACTGACGAGCAGAAGGAGTACTTCCTCCCCCGCATTCTTAAGAGCGAAGACTGGTGGTGCCAGGGTTACTCAGAGCCTGGCTCAGGTTCTGACCTCGCAAGTCTTAAAACAAAGGCGGAGCGTGATGGAGATGACTACATCATTAACGGTGCGAAGATCTGGACTACGTATGCGCAGCATGCGGATTGGATTTTCTGCCTTGTCAGAACTGACAACAGCGGCAAGAAGCAGGAAGGTATTACCTTCATCCTCGTCGACATGAAGTCAGAAGGCATCAAGGTCAACCCGATCATTGGTATTGATAACGAGCACAACCTCAACGAGGTTGAGTTCAACAACGTTCGCGTTCCTGCGAAGAACGTTGTCGGTGAAGTCGGTAAAGGTTGGACCGTAGCGAAAGCACTTTTGGCGCACGAGCGAACGGGTATCGCGGGTGTTGCCGACATCAAGCGCAACATGCGTCTCATCAAAGAGGCAGCTGCCAGCGAGGTGAACGGTGGTCAGCGATTGATGGATGATCCTGGTTTTCAGCAGCGTATGGCGGATATCGAGGTCGAGCTTATGGCGCTCGAGTTCACAGAGCTCCGCACACTGGCAACTATGGCTGCGGGTGGTTTCCCTGGGCCCGAGTCTTCGCTTCTGAAGATCAAAGGTACTGAGCTTCAGCAGGCGACGCAGGAGCTTCGTATGGAGATAGCCGCTTACTATCAGGGCGTATTGCCGACCGATATGGATCCGGAAGTGCTGGGTCACGAATTTGGTTCAGATGCCCGTCGTGCCTTCATGTACGGCCGAGCAGCAACAATCTATGGTGGTTCTAACGAGGTTCAGAAGAACATCATTTCCAAGTACGTACTTGGTCTCGAGTAAGGACGCATTTCCCGAA
>WTJR01000043.1:0-1750 GCA_011524755.1 Halieaceae bacterium
TGGTCTGTTTGACGTAAGCACTTACTTGTTCGCAGGTGTAACCGTCAAGTTCTAAACTGCTGAGTTATCAAGCGATAAACGGGGGGGCGAAAGCCCCCCTTTTTTTTGCATAATGGCAACCAGTATTCAATCTATCTGGACACACCCAATGACTACCGGCTCTCAATCCTCTACCAATCCGCAGCAACTTCTGGGCGATGCCATTGCCGCGCTAAGGGCAACACAGCCTGAAAATGCCGTTCTTCTAGCTAGACAGGCGGTGGAGCTTGGTCTTAACGACACTACGGTATGGGGAGTCATTGCGCTTGCCAGTCGTAATATGGGCGACTACGATGCTGCGCACGACGCGGCAGACCGCGCAATTACTCACGATGCTCGAAATGCGCGAGCTTTCGTCGTAAAGGGTGATGCTTTCTTCGCGCAAAATAACCCCCGCGCGGCGGCAGCGTTCTATCAGCGGGCGCTAACCCTAAGTCCATTACATCCTGAAATGGTTCAGGAAATTCGAGTGGAATTTCTTCGGGCTCAAACCCGATTGCAAGATTTGCAAACAGCTTTCAGCGACCACATGACGCGGGAAGTACAACCGCTATTGGATGACACCGACCGTTGTACCCCTCGCATGCAAGGTGCTGTCGATTTACTGCTCGGTAAACGGCGTCTTTACTATCCTGAGCCGCGGCACATCATGGTGCCAGATTTACCCATTCACGAGTTCTACCCTCGAGATCACTTTCCATGGCTCGAGGAGCTCGAGAGCAAAACGTCCGTCATTCTCGATGAGCTCAATTCATTGATTAAGCTCGGTACATCATTTGACCCCTACCTCACCAAAAGCAATGAGCGCCCCGTCTTTGATACACACGGCATGGCGGGCAATGACGATTGGGGCGCCTTTTACCTTTGGAAGAACGGTGAGGCAATTCCGGAGAATCAAGCGCTTTGCCCAGAAACCACCGGGGCCATGAGCGCGCTTCCGTTGGTCTTTTCAGGTGAGCGTTGTCCCAATATCCTGTTTTCGCGACTTAAAGCAGGCGCGACAATCCCGCCACACAACGGCATGATCAATAGTCGGTTGATTGGTCACCTCCCATTGATCATCCCAGATGATTGCGGTTTTCGGGTAGGCAATCAAACCCGCTCGTGGGTCTTAGGTGAAGCATTCTTGTTCGATGACACAATCGAACACGAGGCATGGAATCACTCATCAGAAGACCGCTTCGTTTTGATATTCGAAGTTTGGAAACCTGAGCTCAATGAGGCAGAGCAAGCGCTCATTACTCGTATGCTAACCGCAGTAGACAGCTACGGCGCTTAATGTGCTTGCAAGTGAGAACCGACGCGACTGACTGCCTCCGCAACTGCGATAAATTCGGCCAATCATCATCGTGATACCTGCCACAAATTTTGAATCCTGTGACCACCAGACTCGACTTTCTGTTTCCCAGAACATCGCAAGCTTCTCGCATGAAAGCCAGCCTCTGGAGGGCCTGCGCGCAGCCGCTGTTGCTATAGTCATTGCGGCACACCGCGGTAGCCCCACTATCCTACTCACCCGTAGGTCCGGCAAATTACGCGCCCATAGCGGCCAGTGGGCCCTACCGGGCGGTCGACTGGATGCCGGGGAGTCAGCAGAGGACGCCGCTTTACGAGAGCTACAGGAGGAGATAAATCTGTCGCTTCCTCGCAATGCGATCATGGGTCGATTAGATGACTACATTACGCGCTCGGGTTATCGCATTACGCCCGT
>WTJR01000043.1:1850-3017 GCA_011524755.1 Halieaceae bacterium
GCGCGTTTGAATCCAACTGGCGTAGCCACCACCTACAAAGGTACTGACGTTACCTGGGCTGATACGGAGCAACGAGTGGCCTCTTTGGCCAGTGGCCTTCAACATCTAGGCCTCTCGGAAGGGGATCGCGTGGGCATTCTGAGCCTTAACTGCGCCACGTACTACGAAGCCTTATTTGCTGTGCCGTGGGCCGGCTTTTGTGTCGTTCCCTTGAATACCCGCTGGGCTGTTCCCGAGAACAACTACGCTATTGGCGACTCCGGTACCCGCGCCGTGCTGTTTGACGATGCATTTTCAGCTCAGGTCGAGGAACTGCGTTCAGCGATCGCCTGCTTAGAGCACTGCATCTACATTGGCGAAGGTAGCTGCCCTGACTGGGCAATCGATGCGGAAGCGATCATCAATAATCAATCACCCTGCGCGCCATCGCCACGAGGTGGAAATGAAATGGCGGGTATTTTTTATACGGGCGGTACGACCGGATTCCCCAAGGGTGTGATGCAGTCTCACTCGGCAATATGGGCCAGCGGAATGGGCTCGCTACCCATGTTCGGTATGACACGGGAGAGCCGATACCTCCACGTTGCGCCTATGTTTCATATGGCCGACTTTGCGGGCGGCATGGGCGCGACGCTCTCTGCTGCACAAAACGTTGTTCTGCAGGGCTTCGATCCGGTAGCCGTCATGGCGACGGTGGCGGAACAAAAGATAACGCACGCACTACTGGTTCCCGCCATGATCAAGATGCTACTGGATCATCCCGATATTACTGCGGCTGATTTTTCGAGCATGGAGAAAATAATTTACGGCGCATCGCCGATGCCCGCCGCCACACTTCAACGCTGCATGGAGTTGTGGCCACACATTGGAATGGTGCAGGCCTACGGACAAACCGAGCTAGCGCCCGTAGCCACAATGTTATCGCCGGAGGATCACCGTCGCGGCGGCCAGATTCTGAAGTCAGCGGGCCGGCCAACGCCCATCAATGATATTCGGGTGCTTGACGATAATGGCAGTGACTGTGCCATCGGTGTGTCTGGCGAGGTCGTAGTGCGTGGCCCGCACACCATGCTGGGCTACTGGAATAAGCCGGAGGAAACGGCAAAAGCACTGATAAACGGTTGGGTTTATACAGGTGATGCGGGCATCTTTGATGACGAGGGCTAC
>WTJR01000043.1:3117-4314 GCA_011524755.1 Halieaceae bacterium
GCCCTGAGACATCGGTTGATGTTCACGTCGTTACTGCTAGAGCCCATCAACCCAATTCGCCACTGCTTTCCGGCAAGCTCACCAAGGCCCGCGCCGACCTCAAGATCGAACTCGTTTAGTAGACGGCCTCGAACGGTGGCATCGTCCATGCCCTCGGGAATCAAAACTGAGTTCAACTGTGGTAACCGCCACTCCTCAGCAACCGCTAATTCAAGCCCTAAGTCAGACAATCCCATTGCTAGCTTCAGGTGATTGGCCTTATGACGCGCCACGCTAGCCTCGAGTCCTTCCTCTTCGAGCATGAGCAGCGCTTCATGAATGGCATAAACAGCGTTGACCGGCGCCGTATGATGATAAGAGCGCTTCGCGCCCTCGCCCCAATAGCCCATGATGAGATTCATATCCAGGAACCAGCTTTGGACTTTTTGACTACGCGCACGAATCACTTCCACGGCTGCGTCACTAAAGGTGATGGGCGAGATACCAGGCAGTCCAGAGAGGCACTTTTGAGTCCCGGAGTAGATAACGTCCGCACCCCACTCGTCAGCTTTTAGCTCGATGCCTGCCAGTGACGTCACTGCATCAACGATCACCAACATACCGGCATCTTTTGCTATTCGGCATAAGGTCTTCGCATCGCTTCGAACACCCGTAGAGGTCTCAGCGTGGACAAAGGCAACGACTTTCGCGTCGGGATGGGCTTTGATCGCAGCTTCCAGCTTCTCGGGGTCAACCGGATCGCCCCAGCGATCCATGACCATGACAGCAGTCGCCCCGCACCGTTCGACGTTTTCCTTCATACGTCCGCCGAAGACACCATTCTGGCAAACAATGACTTTGTCGCCGCACTCGAGCAAATTTACAAAAGCGGCTTCCATACCCGCCGATCCGGGCGCGGATAGCGGTATGGTCAGCTCATTACTCGTTTGGAAGGCATACTGCAGGAGCCTTTTCACATCATCCATAAGACCGACGAACAAGGGGTCGAGGTGACCAATGGTAGGGCGCGCAGAGGCGGCAAGGACCCTTGGTGATACGTCCGAGGGACCGGGACCCATTAGTGTGCGAACGGGCGGATGAAAGCTAGATGACATGTCGACCTCCAAATTGGGCCACGCATAATGCCCTAACCCCAATGATGATGCGACTGATGTGCATCATTTGACTGAATACACTGCATTCAATTTTGATGATTGG
>WTJR01000063.1:0-8358 GCA_011524755.1 Halieaceae bacterium
GGGTTACCACCAGAGAAGAGACCGACACCACCGCTCAAGGTCATGTTGTCATTCATCTCATAGGTAAAACCGATACGCGGCATCAGGAGGTCCAACCCGTCGAGTGTGGCGGTGTTGGGGAATCCGTAGTCCGCCTCAAACGCAGGGTTCAATGCTGGCTTGTCGTCTGACTCATAGCTGTCGTAACGCAAACCGTAGGTCAGCCGGAAGTCTGGGCTTACCTGCCACTCGTCTTCGATATAAGCCGTGTGGATGGTATAGCCCCATGACACAGCCGCATCGAGTTCGTTGTTGGTGATGGCATTACCGTAGTAGACACGCGCTGCAATGCCCTGCTCGAAGTTGTCGATGCCATCGAAACGAATCTCGGTGTCGACGTGCTGATAGAACAGGTTATAGATGTCTGACGAGTCCCGCTCGTAGCCGAAGGTAATCGTGTGATCATCCATGATGTAGGTGCCGCGAGCCACTAACTGCTCTACTTCCCAATCGAGGTCATTCGCCTGTCGGCTGTCGTCCTGACCAAGATAAACATCAACCTCATCCAGCTCGATGCGGAACTCCGCAAAGTCACCACCGGAAACCGAGGCCTGAAGGAAGTCCACCTCGTTGTACGAGTAACGAACTTCTGTCGAGAAGTTCTCACTCCAGTCGGCATACCAGTTGATATTGTAAGTAGTGAGCTCCGCACCACGCTTGTAGAAGTGCTTATCGAACTCGAACTCATCCAGATCACCATCTGACGCGGTGAAGTTGAACGAGTCGTTGTACATATAGGTCATCGACAAACGCTGTGTCTCGCTCGCATACCAATCAAGCTTGATGAGGTACTTCTCATCATCAAAGTCGAAGGCCTCTGACACAGTTCGTCCTGGCTCGTAGCCGTACACATCACGCGCGATCTGCGCAATACGATCAAGCTCTGCTTGAGTCACAGGCACTTCGTTCACCGCACCTGAGCCAATCGCACCACGGTTGTTAAGGTCAGCACCGTTGTACTTCTCGTAGGCACCGTAGAAGAACAACTGATCTTCGATTAATGCTCCACCCAACTCGAAGCCGTAGCGGGTCTCTTCATAATCCTGCTGGGCAATCTTGTCACCCTCGAGCTTATCGCCACGGAAATCATCAGAACCGTAATCAAAGAAAACCGAACCGTAGATCTCGTTGCGACCGGTCTTGGTGACCGCGTTGATGTTACACGCCGAGAAACCGCCGTAGACAACACTCATTGGCGCCATCTCAACAGCCACGCTTGAAATTGCGTCGTACGGGAAGGGCATACGCTGCGTTGGATAACCGTTTGAGTTAAGACCAAAACCGTCATTCAAGCGCACACCATCAACGGTGAGGCTGTTGTAGCGAGGGTTGGCACCGTTACATTGAACAGCATCAACATCGCCTCGCGACTGATCTACATACAGTCGCGGATCCTGCTGGATAATGTCGTTGATGTTTCGATTGACTGTGGGTGAGTCTTGCAAGGCCGCAACATCAAAAATTGCGTTTGGCCCGATGGCTGTTTCAGCAAGGACCACCTGCTCAGCGGTTACCACGACCTCTTCGACCGAAGAGAGGTTGTAGTTAAGTACCGCCGACTGACCCACCGCAAGCGAGACATTCTTTGTCATCGATTTTTGAAGGCCGGTCGCCTTGACCTCGACGTCATAGGCCACGCCAGCAGGTAAGCCTCTTACCGAGTAGCTACCATTAGCGCCTGCCTCAACCGTTTTAGAAATGCCTGTAGCTCGGCTAGTTACTACGACCGTCGCACCTTCTAAAGGTGCTCCAGAGGTATTAACCACCACACCACGTACCTCAGCCGTTGTTTCCTGTGCTTGCGCAACTGGCGTCACCAGCGCGAAAGACAGCATTGCAGTGGCAACTGTCGCTGCCAACGACTTTTGTGTCGTTTTGAGTCCGCGAACAACCATCAAGTGTCTCCTGAGTTGGGAAATAGATTGGAACCGCGCGCCAAATTACCCCGGCGCCGTGTCCATTAAATTACCGTATTAAGACACTATCGTTACAGAGAGGAACTTATCTGAAAGCTAACCTTTTTAGGGTATCTTTTTTGTCACAACTGCTCGTGACGCTCACTTTAGTCGAGCGTCATTAACATCGGCTTTTCGAAGGCCACCAATCCACTGACATCGCCACGCTCGACTACTCGCACCCAGTCGGGGTTAGCGATGAGCGCCCTGCCGACAGCAACCAGATCGAATTCACCTCGATCAAGCATTTCGTTGAGACGGTCAAGCGACGCTGGTTTGGCCGCTTTGAAGCCAACCTCACCAGGATCCGGGATGAAGTCCGCGTCAAGACTGACACTACCCACCGTAATCGTGGGCATGCCGGTCAACTTCTTGACCCAGCCCGCGAGATTAAGATCGCTCCCCTCGAATTCAGGCTCCCAGAAACGTCGCTGACTACAATGGAAAATATCGACGCCTGCATCGACCAATGGCTCAAGAAAGTCAGCCAGCAATGCCTCTGTTGGTGCCAAACGCGCCGTGTAGTCCTGCTGCTTCCATTGTGACCATCGGAGAATAATGGGGAAGTCCTTACCGACCTCGGAGCGACACGCGGCAATAATCTCTGATACGAAACGACCGCGCTCTGCCATCGAGCCACCGTATTCGTCATCTCTCTGGTTGGTGCCTTCCCAGAAGAACTGATCGAGCAAATAGCCATGGGCACCGTGTATTTCTACGGCATCAAAACCGACCGCCTGCGCATCACGAGCACCCTTGGCAAATGCGGCTATCACATCGTCGATATCAGCGCTGGTCATCGTGTGACGGTTGACCTTACCCGGGACATTCATTCCGGAGGGGGCGTACCCATCGACGTCGCCCTCGGGGAGCACACCACGCTTACGCATACCACCCACATGCCAAAGCTGAGGCGCAATCTTCCCGCCCTCGGCGTGAACCGCGTCGACAACACGTTTCCACCCCGCCAAACGGTCGTCACCGTGAATATAAGGAACGCCCGGGTATCCACTAGCGGCGATATGATCGACACAGGTCCCCTCGGTCACGATGAGACCCACACCGCCGGCAGCGCGCTTGCGGTAGTACTCGACGTTGGCATCCGTTGGAATATTGTCTGGCGACTGATTCCGTGTCATGGGTGCCATCACCACACGATTGTTAAGTTCGAGTCCCCCAACGGTTGTGGGGCTGAGTAGCGTGTCGTGTGAGCTCATGCAGGAAACCTCTTATTAAATCCGTTCATAAAATTTTTATTTTCGTTGCAGTGTCAACGCTTCGCTATCAGCAAAGCGAAACGCGCGAAGAAGAATAGACCTGCATTCACTCTAAATGCAAAACAAAGCCGGGTTGCGCGTCGAGCCTACGTCCGACTTGAAGTGTTTCGATCCTCATCATCGTCGCATCGACCTCTTGTACAGTACGGGTTCATCACGAGGCCTCTCTGCATGCGTCATCTTCACTGGTTCCGAACCGACCTACGGCTCAATGACAACCCTGCGCTCGCCAGTCATGCGGCCGCGGGCTCGTTGTTGTGCCTGTTCCTCATGCCCAAGCCAAAGCCATGGTGCAACCTCACAGGTATCGGTGCGCAGCGAGATCGCTTTTTGCGTGAGTCGTTGATAGAGCTCAAACAAGAACTTCAGGCGCTCGGTCAAGATCTTCTGGTTCTGGAGGGATCTCCCGAACTGGTCATACCGCACCTTGTCGAGCGCTACGGCATCACCGAAGTCAGTGTCAGTGACCATCCGGGCTGGGAAGAGAAGCAATCTGTCGCTTACCTTGCGGGAAAACTGGATATCCCCATTCAAATCCATCGCGGTAATACCTTATTTACTGACGCTGATTTGCCAATGCCACTTGAAGACCTGCCAAAGGTGTTCTCCCCCTTCCGACGAAAGGTCGAAAAACTGAACGTCAGAGGTCCAAAGGCAGCACCAGAACAACTGCCACCGCCACCGTCGGCACAGTTCGATGCCATTCCACCCTCCATGCACAAGCCACATCCTGGCTTACCACTCCCCGGTGGTCGCCGGGCAGGCCTGCGCAGAGTGAAGCAATTTATTTGGGACGACGAATCCATCACACAGTACAAACTGACCCGTAACTGCCTGGATGGATTTGATGGTTCAAGCACCTTTTCTCCCTGGCTAGCCAACGGCAACCTATCGGTTCGTGAGGTGGCGCATACCATTTTTGACTTCGAGAAAAGTAAAGTCGCCAATGAGTCCACGTATTGGCTGTTTTTCGAATTGTTGTGGCGTGAATTCTTCTACTGGCGCGCCGAGGTTGATGGAAAGGCGCTATTCCTGCTTTCGGGGCTGACGGGTAAGCCGCGACGATCCACCTTTGAGCCACGCAATTTCGCGCGCTGGTGCGCGGGTGACACCAACTACCCCATCGTGAATGCCTTGATGCGACAATTGGTGGCCACCGGCTGGATGAGCAACCGCGGGCGTCAAATCGCGGCGAGCTGTCTCATCAATGAATTCCAGGGTGACTGGCGGTTCGGGGCGGCTTTTTTTGAGAAACACCTGATCGACTATGACGTCGGAAGCAACTATGGGAACTGGCAGTACATTGCGGGGGTAGGAAGCGATCCGCGAGGTGGACGTCATTTCAATCTAGGAAAACAAACGGCTGAACATGATCCAAATGGCATTTTTGTGGCCAAGTGGGGCGGTGTTCGACCTCTGCAACCCGACTACATCACCGACGCGGCCGATTGGCCAATCGACAGTGAAAAAGTCTGATCTACCCACCAAAGTCTGCCCTGTGTGTGACCGCCCGTTCGCTTGGCGTGCGAAGTGGAAGCTGAACTGGGACTCAGTGGTGTATTGCTCGAAACGTTGCTCGGGCCGTCGTTACACGCTGAAGAAAAAGCCGTAGCTAGGCCCACTCCTCAATCATTTTATCGGCCCACTGCACAATCACCGCTCGCTCTTCAGGATCACGCTTACGCCAGTTAGCGGCGATCAAACCCATTCTCGGATTGCTGCCGAAGTTATCCAGATGACGGTCGATAAACCGCCAATAGAGACTGTTATAGGGACAAGCGTCGGGCCCGGTGGTCTTAGATGGCTTGTAACGGCACTGCTGACAGTGGTTGCCCTGCTTCTGTATGTACTTTCCACTGGCGGCGTAAGGTTTACTTGCGATAACCGCATTGTCGCCATATAGGGCCATGCCGAGGGTATTGGGTAGCTCTACCCACTCGTACGCGTCCACATAGACACCGAGATACCAATCACAGACCTCCATGACATCGAGACCTGCCAAGAGTGCGAAGTTACCAATAACCATCAGGCGCTGAATGTGATGCGCATACCCATGATCGAGTGATTGTTCTATGGCGCGACTCAAGCAGCGCATATCGGTATTTGCGTCCCAGAAAAAATCAGGCAGGGGACGCGTTGCACTTAATGTATTTCGGGTTTTGTACTCGGGCATCAGTAACCAATAAATGCCGCGTATGTATTCGCGCCAGCCCAACACCTGCCGTATGAAACCTTCCGCAGCAGAGAGCGAGCAGTCACCCTCTCGCCAGGCGATCTCAACGCGCTGACAGACCGCCAATGGGTCAAGCAGCCCACAGTTGATGTACATGGAGATCAGGCCGTGGAAGACCCAAGGTGATTCTTCAACCAGCGCATCTTGATAGGTCCCAAAATCCGCTAGCGCGTAGGTGACAAACCAATCGAACTGACGCTCTGCCTCACTTCGGGTCACTGCCAGTCGGAACTGGCTCAGATCGCCGGGGTTGTTGGGGAACCGTTGATTAACCTCAGCAATCACAGCTGACGTTATGTCATCGACCGGGACGTCAGGACGCGCTGGAATCTCCCGCTGATTACGCCAACCCGAGCGATTATCAGCATCGTAGTTCCACTTGCCACCGGCCGGTTGACCGTCGTCCATCAACAGCTGGTAGCGCTCGCGCATCTTGCGATAAAAGAACTCCATGCGAAGCTGCTTTTTACCGCGAGCCCAGAGCTCGAAATCGTCATGGGACGCCAGAAATCGGTCGTCTTCAAGGACTGTCACCGGCACACCGAGCGAGGATGACCATGCACTGCGCATCTGATGCACGAGGCGATACTCTCCTGGCTCACAGACAACGACTTCGGTAGCGGCGGTCTGTACCAGGACCTTACGAACCGCCTCTTCGAGACTCGCCACACCTTGATCGATGGCGGTGTAGTAGACGTCGTACCCCAGTGTCTCAAGTTCGACACGGAAGTGACGCATGGCAGCGAACAACAACGCGATCTTGTGTCGGTTATGGCGCACGTAGGTGGCCTCTTCGGCAACCTCAGCAAGCACAATAATGTCGCGGCCCGGCTCGGCCTGCTTTAACGCCGGCTGATTGAGGCTGAGTTGATCTCCGAGGACCAGGATGAGCTTGGATTCATTCATGGCTAGGCTTACGATCGACACCTTGGTTCAGACGCATCAACCACAATAAAAAGGTTAGACATGACTGCGCTCAGACTGCTACTGACACTCATCACGGTATTGGCGCTCGCCGTCGTGCTGGCAATCTATACCCTCGGGCCCGCTGCACTGGAGAATGCTCAGAACCGCGTCGCCGGCGACAAAGGCGAGTCACCCTCTCCCGACGCCATGGCACTGCACCAGTCGCTCGATATAGCGGACCTGCACGCCGACACGTTGCTCTGGTACCGATCCATGCTGGAGCGCTCCGATAGAGGTCAGGTTGATGTGCCCCGCATGCTGGATGGCAACATGGCGATTCAGATGCTGACCGTCGTCACGAAGTCCCCCAGCGGTCAAAACTATGACTCCAATTCGGCTGACGCCAGTGACAACATTACCCTGCTTGCGCTGATACAGCGGTGGCCGCTCAGCACGAGAAACTCACTGTTCGAGCGCGCGATGTATCAGGCAGATCGTCTACATGCCTTCGCTGCTGAGAGCGATTCGCTGGCCGTGGTCACCTCCTCAGAAGAACTCAAACAGGTGCTGAAATCACGAGAAGATGGAAGCGAGCTGATTGCCGGACTCCTGGGTACCGAGGGGTCTCACGCCTTGGATGGCGATCTGGACAACATCAAGCGGCTTCACGATGCGGGTTTTCGCATGATGTCGCTTCAACACTTCTTTGATAACAAGCTGGGTGGCTCGCTGCACGGCGAGTCAAATGCCGGTTTGACGGAGTTCGGCCGCGAGGCGGTGCGCCAGATGGACAGCATGGGCATCATGATTGATGTATCGCACTCCTCACCACAAGTTGTCGACGATGTGCTGAATCTTATCGACAGCCCCCTCATTGTGAGTCACACGGGCTTTAAAGGTCATTGTGACCGCAAACGAAATATCAGCGACGACCTGATGATGAGAATCGCAGAACGCGGCGGATTGATCGGTGTAGGGTTCTGGTCTGAGGCAGTCTGTGGCACCGACGTCACCGCCATAGCCGATGCCATCGCCTATGGCGTTGAAACCTTCGGGGTTGAGGCGGTTGCACTGGGTTCCGATTGGGATGGTGCGGTGACCACGCCCTTAGCTGCTAATGATCTTGCTTATTTAACGTCAGCACTTCTCAAGCGAGGCCTCTCGGAAAACGATATCCGCGCAGTTATGGGTGGCAATACCATCCGGTATTTCCTCGAACACCTTCCAGCCACTGATTAGCCAGCCACTGATTAGTCAGCCACCGATTAGCGCCACCACAGCGCCGGGCAATGACGTGGCAGTCACCAAAGGGCGCCGGCAGCAACCACCACCACAACGAGGCTCGGGCAAACGTTATGAGGACGGTGGCTAATATCGCCAACCGTCCAAAAGACAGTAACTCAGGCGTCGAGCAGTAACGGTGCCAAGCGCTTGCGATGATGCATTGCGTCACCGAATTGCTGTTGGCTCCAGGCCGCGCGTCGAATAAACAGTGACGAATCACACTCCCAGGTAAAACCAAAACCACCGTGGAATTGCACCGATCGATCACCCGCATATTGGATGGTGTCTGACGCTTTGGCTTTTGCCATACGACAGGCAACTTCCGCCTCAGTACTGAGAGGGCCATCGTCAATCTCGCTCGATGCGTGATAGACCAGTGACCGGGAGTGCTCCATGCCCACATAGATATCAACCGTAGGGTGCTTCAACGCCTGGAACGAACCGATCAGCTTGCCGAACTGCTTTCGTGTCTTGAGGTAATCCACAATGCCGGCGAGACACGCGGAGGTGGACCCCACCGCCTCTGCAGCCGTCAACAGCGCGCCAATGAGCAGGTAATCTCGGATGGCCGAGGCCACCTTGTCACCCGATAGCACGCGCTGCGCTTTGACTCCGGTAAAGTCGAGTGTTGAAGCACGCTTGGTGAGGTCAATCAACGCGTGAG
>WTJR01000063.1:8458-16935 GCA_011524755.1 Halieaceae bacterium
ACTCCGGTAAAGTCGAGTGTTGAAGCACGCTTGGTGAGGTCAATCAACGCGTGAGACGCTTGCGCCTGCGCCGCGACATCGCTGCCCGCCACCAGCGCAACCACAGCGTCACCTGCTGCATCTGACCCAACAACCGCAATCCACGTGGCTTGTGCTGCATCGGGCACCATGAACTTACTGCCAGACAGGACGCCGTTGTCATCAACACTGACGCCCGTATTGGCGCCACCCCAGTCGCTACCGTCTAGATAGGCAACGGTTGCAGCACAGCCGCCGGAAATGTCTTCGAGTACATCTTCCTCGGCAATACCACCGGCTCGGCGAATGAGCTCTGCCGCCAACACGGTCGACACCAGCGGCGTGCCCATGAGCCCTTTACCCATCGACTCAACAACGGGAATCAAAGCGGCGATCCCCAGCCCTGAACCACCCACGGATTCCGGAAGATTAATGCCGGTCCAACCGAGGTCCACCAGCTCCTGCCAGACAGGCTCAGAGAAGCCCGCCTCGCTCTCGAGCAGCTTCCTCACCTCGCTGCCGGGCGACTTGTCCTTCACAAATTCCCGCGCAACGTCGAGCAACATGCCCTGCTCTTCGGAAAAATCGATCTTCTTACTTCCAATAATGGCACTCATCGCTTGACCTCCTTACGACTTGGGCAGGCCGAGCACGTGCTCGCCAATGATGTTGGCTTGAATCTGGGTAGTACCCCCGCCAATGGTGGTTCCGAAGTTCGCAAAGTAAGCCCGCTGCCAGAATCCACCCATGTACGCCTTATCGTCCTCCATGAAAAGCGCGCCTTGCGCACCCTGAACGTGGGCACCCATCATTTTGAGCCGCCGCGCGTACTCGGTGTGACGGTACTTGTTCGACAGGGCAATGCCGAAGGGGTAGTCGGTGTTCAGTGCCGGGATTCCCGCGCGTCGATCGCTAATCGAATTAGCCTTTGCCTCAATAGCCAGTTTAACGAGCTCATCGCGAATCATGGCGTCTTCCAGAATGGGAGCGCCATCTCGCTCAAAGTCATGCATGGCATCCATGAGATCTTCAAGACCTATCGACTGCATCGAGTGAGCGCTGGCCTGACCGGCGATAACACCTCGCTCGTACTCGAGCGTCTTCATCGCCATTCGCCAACCACCGCCCTCATCACCCAACAGGCACGATGCGGGAATCCGCGCGTCGGTGAAGAAGGTCTCATTAAAGCCGTACTCACCCGTCACTTTTCTGATGGGCCGCGCCTCAACACCGGCAACTTTCATTGGGGCTAGGAAGAACGACAGACCGTCGTACTTTCTGGCCGTGCTGGTATCGGTTCGCGCCAGCAAAATCATGTGGTCCGCGTAATTGCCGAGCGTCGTCCAAATCTTGCTGCCATTCACGATGAACTCGTCACCATCGCGAACCGCTCTTGTCTGCACATTACCGAGGTCGGAGCCATGGTCTGGCTCCGAGAAACCCTGACACCAGATTTCTTCTCCGGTCAGAATGTTTTTGATGTAACGCTTGCTATCTTCCTCGGTACCCACGTCGAGTAACAACGGCCCAGTCCAGTTGAGACCGATGGTGTTAAAAATGATTGGTGCGTTGTGAGCACCCAAGGCTTTGTCGACAATGCCCTGATAGGCAGGATCAGCACCTTGACCGCCATATTCGGTAGGCCAGTGCATACCCAGGAATCCTGCGCTCCATAACTTGTGCTGCCACTCGCGTAGGAAGTCCAGCTGCTGCTCAGTGCCAACTTCCAGAAACGTCAGCGGTAACAGGAAGCCGGGCTTCTTGGGGACGTTCTCCGACATCCATTTATCGATGTCGGCTTGAAAGTTCTGCAAGCTCGTTTCGGTTGCACTCATATCATTCACCTTTCTTATTTTTAGAGCCCGTACTGGCGGCTCGCTAAATCTCTCATTATCTCTTCGGAGCCACCGCCGATCGCATTGACTCTGACCTCGCGGTAGATTCGCTCAACGCGATTCCCGCGCATGTAGCCAATGCCACCCAGGATCTGCATGGCCTCGCGCGCGCAGAACTCCATCACTTCGCTTGCTTGCACCTTTAAAAGCGCAATATCGCCGGCGTTGGGCTCGCCCGCCTCAATGGCTTCGTAACACATACGAATGTACGCCTGAGTCGCGTTGAGCTTCTGCTTCATCATAGCAATCTTGTGCCGAATAACCTGGTGGTCCGCCAAACGCTTGCCGAAGGTTTGGCGCTCGGTGGCCCAGGCAACGGCCTCTTCCATGCACACGCGACCAAAGGCCTCCATGGAGGCGGCCATGCCCATGCGCTCCGAATTGAAGTTCGTCATGATGACTTTGAAGCCCTGGTTCTCTTGTCCGATAAGGTTCGAGACGGGCACCCGGACATTGTCGAAATACAAAGTTGCTGTATCTGACGCCCACCAACCCATCTTTTTATCGAGTGGCGTTCGCGAAAACCCCTCTGCATCGGTTGGGATGAGCAACATCGAAACGCCCGTCGCACCCTCGCCTCCGGTTCGTACCGCAGTAGAAACGTAATTGGCGCGCATGCCGCCCGTGATATAGGTTTTCGAACCGTTCACAATGTAGTGATCGCCGTCGCGTACCGCCGTGGTTTTCAAGCTCGCAACATCCGAACCACCACCCGGTTCAGTGATGCCCAGCGAAATCCAAGACTCACCGCGTAGCACAGGCGGCGCGATCTCAGCCTTCATCTCCTCAGTGCCCCAATTGATAACCGGGGGTAGGCCAATGCCGTGAACCATCAGCGATGCTGATAAGCCGCCTACACCCACGCGCGACAGTTCCTCATTAATGATCCAGTTGTGCCAGCTGTCAGTTTCCATACCGCCGTATTGCTCCGGGTAACCGGCGCCGAGCAGCCCTACTTCAGCAGCCTTGGGCCAAAGCTCGATGGGGATATGACCTGCCTCATCCCAGTCCTCTGCATAAGGCATGATTTCCTTGTCGATAAAACGCCGGAGCGCATCCCGCCAGGCCAAGTGATCCTCGGTTAAATGCGGGTTTGGAATGCGTGCAGAGTCAAACGTGAGGCTCATAGTGGGTTCCCAGAACTATTTTTCTTGTCCACGGGTTTATAGGCGGCTGAAGGGGGCGAGTCAAATCGAATAACACGCTAGAATGGCATCCGCGAATACAAGGTATGCGTAGTGTGTAAGGCATCGACTAGGCCTTAAAGCAAGATCACAGGAACCAACATGCGATTTATTGGTGCGTCGAATTACGACCACGGAACCAAGCCCAAAATAGGTGTGCTGCTGACCAACCTCGGGACACCTGAGGCACCAACAGCGAAAGCGTTGCGTCCGTACCTCAAGCAATTCCTGTGGGACCCCCGAGTCGTCGAAGTACCCCGCCTACTCTGGTGGATGATTCTGCATGCGTTTATTTTGACGACTCGTCCAAAAAAGTCAGCGGAAGCCTACTCTGAAGTATGGACTGAACGAGGCTCGCCTTTGCTCTACCACCTCGAGGATCAGGTCGCTGGTGTTACCGAGCGGCTGCAAGCTCAGTGGGGCGACAATATTGTTGTTAAGGGTGCGATGCGCTACGGACAGCCGTCCATCGGCTCTCAGGTTCAAGCACTTCTCGGCGAGGGAGTTCAACAGTTGGTGGTACTCCCGCTCTACCCTCAGTTTGGGGGACCTACGACAGCCTCAACCTTTGATGCACTATCCGACGAGCTTCAGGGACAACGATGGCTGCCCGATTTACGGTTCGTGAGCTCTTATCATGACCACCCCGCCTATATAAAAGCTATTGCCGATAGCATTCGCGAGCACTGGGACTCCCATGGTCGCGCCGACAAATTGGTACTGTCCTACCACGGCATGCCAAAACGCTACCTGCTGGAGGGAGACCCCTACCATTGCCAGTGTATGAAGACCTCGCGGCTTGTTGCGGAGGAGCTGGGACTCTCAGAAGACGACTACATGTCGACGTTTCAGTCGCGATTTGGTCGCGACGAGTGGCTAAAGCCCTATACCGACGAAACACTGCAGGGCCTACCGGAAGCAGGGGTTAAGTCATTGCAGATCATATGTCCCGGCTTCTCGGCTGACTGCCTAGAGACCATCGAAGAAATCGGTATGGAAAACCGCGACTACTTCCTAGAGGCCGGTGGCGAGCGTTATGAGTACATCCCCTGCCTCAACGCGACGGGTAACCACATTGATTTACTGACGACCTTGGTAACCGAGCAGCTAAACGGGTGGACGGCGCCCAAATACGATGCCGACGTGGCAAAGGCAGAAGCCATTCGCCTGGGTGGCAACTGAGCGGATAGTTACCCCTGGGTTGTGTTAGCCCGCCTCGAGAAGATCCGAACCAAAGTCCGAGCACCTACTGATGGGCGATTGATGCGCTATTGATGATAGTGGGGCTCTAATACGCCCAACGCCAACGCGATCAGAAGCCCCACGGCAAAACTCGCCGTCAGTTTAAAGCGGTCGTGACTGTGGAACTGGACTTCCGGCAGGAGATCCGCCAGCGCGATGCAGATGAAAGCGCCGGCCGAAAACGCGAGAGCCGCCGGGAGTACACTGGCTATCGGTCCACTGAATCCTAAATAGAACACGATTGCCGCAATCGGGCAGAGCAGCGCAAACAGCGTATTAGCAATGCCCCGGTGTTTTTCGCTCCAGCCATCCAAACGCATCATGGTTTCGATCGACAGTGCATCCAGCGGCTTATGAAGCAAGATAGCGACGAACACACCGAGACCGGGCAATAACAGTGAACCCACCTCCACACGAAGAATCGCTCCTAAAGCAACGCCATCGAGAATGGTGTGGATGCTCAGCCCTAGAAACAGGCCCATCCAACCCACGTCGCGCGGCGGATGCGCATGGTCGTGCGCATGGGCGTGATCATGCTCATTGGCGTGTCCGCAATCCTCACCATCCGTCGCAATATCGTGCTGATGAAAGTGGAACAAACGCAACAGCAACAACATAAAGACCAAACCACCCACGACAAAATACATGGTGTGGTCGATGGACTGGCCCAGTTCAACGCTGTGGGGAATCAGATGAAAACCGGCGACACCCAGCATCAAGCCAGCCACAAGGCTCATCACGAGCTGAGTTTGCACATGCGTCAGGGCAAAGCGCCGTGGCAACCACCCTCCAATCCACGAGGCGATGAATAAAGCGGTGCTGTAAGCCAGAAGCGTTGTCATGAAATCCTATCCACTATCGCGTGGTAATGAGGTTATCTCGATGGATGAGCTCTTCCTCACCACCAAATCCAAGAATGGCCTCGATATCAGCTGATGCTCTACCGAGTAGCTTCTTTGCATCAGCAGCGCTGTAATTTGATAAGCCTCGTGCTATCTCCTCACCAGCAGGATCAACGCAACGGACCAGGTCACCCCGCAAAAAGTCGCCAGTCACAGCCGTGACTCCCACTGGAAGCAAGGACCGACCGGCCTGCGCAACGCCTTTCACGGCTCCCGCGTCTAGGACCAGCTGACCTTTGGGATACAAAAGCGATGCAAGCCACTGCTTTCGCGCTGGCTGAGGCTGTTTTTCCGTCGTGAAGAGCGTACCGGTGATCGCGCCATCAGCAATGTGCCGCACCACCTGTGGCTCTCTGCCGTCGGCGATAACAGCGAGTGCGCCGGAGCGCGCAGCCAAACGCGCTGCGCGTAATTTACTCACCATGCCACCGCGCCCCAAAGTCGAGCCCTCTGAGACCATGGCATCGAGCGACGTATCGTGCGCGTCCGTTTCTTGAATCAGGGTGGCATCAGACACAGCTCGTGGATCGGCATTAAACAAACCCTGCTGATCGGTGAGCATCAAGAGTGCGTCCGCATCGATGAGATTGGCTACCAGCGCCGCCAAGGTGTCGTTATCGCCAAAGCGAATCTCGTCAGTCACCACCGTGTCGTTTTCGTTCACGATAGGGATAACACCCTTGTCCAGCAGCGTTTGAAGCGTTGCGCGAGCGTTAAGGTAGCGATCACGCGATTTCACATCATCGTGACTTAGTAGGATCTGTGCACAAAGGTAACCAGAGGGCGCAAACGCCGCCTCGTAAGCCTGTACTAACGATGACTGGCCCACGGCTGCTGCCGCTTGCAGCTCATCGAGTGCGGATGGACGGGTGTCCAAGCCCAGACGCGCTAGTCCTGCGGCTACGGCACCACTTGAGACAATGATGACCTCTCGGCCTTGCTCGCGTAGCGCAATAACATCACTGGCAAGCCGCGTAATAAATTCGTGACTCAGCCCCTGACCATTGTCCGTCAGGATGGCACTACCAATTTTGATGACCCAGCGGCGCGCGGTAGTGAGTGCTTGGCGACTGCTCTTGGTCAACTTCGGTACTCAACCTCAACATCGCCATCATCAGCGTCGTCGTCATCATCCTGTTGCGCTGCCAAACGAGCCGCCTTCCGCTCGAGTCGAAGTGATTCAATACGCTCGCGGGCTTCGCTTTGCATTTGCATCTGAACGTCCTGCTCGTGGAGTTTCAGCTCCTCATCCTCCGCTTCCTGCTCGTTCAAATATTCGATGGCGGTCATTAGGTCACCGCTGAGACGATCTGTTTCCCGGCCGCTGATCGCTGAAATCTCATAAACCGGACCTTCCCATTGAAGCGCCTCAAGTATCGCCTCGCGTCGCGAAGCCAAGGTCTCTTCATCGATGAGGTCAATCTTGTTCAACACCAGCCATCGTGGTCGGGCCGCAAGAGTCGGGCTGAAGCGTTCAAGCTCGCGCACAATCGACAGTGCCTGCTCCGCAGGGTCGCTCTCATCAAACGGCGCGACATCCACCAGGTGAAGCAAAATACGGTTACGTGTGAGGTGCTTTAGAAAGCGAATGCCCAAGCCCGCGCCATCCGAGGCACCCTCGATCAACCCCGGAATATCCGCGACAACGAAGGAACGGTAGGCATCGACTTTCACAACGCCCAAATTAGGTACCAACGTGGTAAAGGGATAGTCGGCCACTTTCGGCTTCGCTGCCGATACGGCGCGGATCAGTGTTGACTTCCCAGCGTTGGGAAGCCCCAGCAGGCCAACGTCTGCCAGTACCTTAAGTTCAAGTTTTAAGGTGCGAGACTCCCCGAGTGTTCCCTCGGAAAACTGTCGGGGTGCGCGGTTGATACTCGATTTGTAACGGGTATTGCCAATGCCATGAAAACCGCCCTGTGCCACAACTAGCCGGTCACCCGCCGCTTGTATGTCACCCAGGATCTCGTCAGTTTCCTCGTCAATGATGGTTGTGCCCAGTGGCACCGGCAGCACAATGTCTTCACCCGCTTTGCCAGTACAGTTACGACCGCGACCGGACTCACCGTTTTGAGCGCGAAACTTTCGCGTGAAGCGATAGTCGACCATGGTGTTGAGCGATGCGCTTCCCTCTAGGATCACACTGCCGCCATCACCACCGTCACCGCCATCCGGGCCGCCGAGAGGGATATATTTTTCACGCCGAAAACTGACACAGCCGTTCCCGCCTTTACCAGCATGAACTTCAATTACTGCTTCATCGACAAATTTCACGCGTCACTCCCGTAAGCTCTCGCTCACACATCAGCCGTGAACCAAAAAAAAAGCCCCGTCGACTGACAGGGCTTTTCCGAAAACTATGCTGCTATCAGCCTGTCACAATACGAACTTGCTTACGATTTTGCGGTCCGCCTGTGTAGAACTCAACTTTACCGTCTGCCGTTGCAAACAATGTGTGATCTTTACCTACACGAACGTTAGCGCCTGCGTGGAACTTTGTGCCACGCTGCCGAACGATGATGCTGCCAGCTGAGACTGCCTGACCACCGAAGGCCTTAACGCCAAGGCGTTTGCTTTCGCTATCGCGACCGTTACGGGTACTACCACCAGCTTTTTTGTGTGCCATTAGATTACTCCCCGATTATCCCTTGATACCTGTGATCTTCACTTCCGTGTACCACTGGCGATGACCTGTCTCATTGCGGTAGTGCTTACGACGGTTGAACTTCACAATCTTAATCTTTTCGTGGCGACCGTGGCTCACGACTTCAGCAGTGACCGAGCTACCTTCGACAACCGGTGCACCAATCTTTACGTCAGCGCCTTCGCCAACCATCAGCACCTGGTCAAATTCGACCGACTCGCCCGTAGCCACTTCAAGCTTCTCGAGCTTGAGGACTTCGCCTTCTTCAACGCGGTGCTGCTTTCCACCGCTAACAATTACTGCGTACATGTGTATTTCCTTCCAGTTAGCCTGCTCGCTGTATGAAAACCGCCGTGGCGGGGCAGAGCGTAGGCACTCGAGTGTTGATCACAAACAAGGGCGCGGAGAATACGTGGTTTATTGGACTGACGCAAGGCGAAGATAGGGTGAATATCCCACTTCGTGACAACAAAGACGGCGACATCTTATAATCCCGCCTCGCCTCGAAAAGGTCCCCTAGCGACCCAGTGATAATAGTCCTGTGATAAATGAAATAAGAGCCAGTGTTGAGGCTGAGTTCGCCAAAGTAAAC
>WTJR01000019.1 GCA_011524755.1 Halieaceae bacterium
GGCTGGCCTGGCGAGAGCGTGAGCTTCCCACCGGCAATCCCCGTCGGAGCAGACGGTAATTCACTGACTCCAACCTTTGCTGCCCTGACGAGCACCGCAGATGGCTTCACGGTGCAGGTCAGTAACTACGATGCGGAATTTACGTGGGATGTAGCGACAACGGCAGGCTCCGCCAGCATCAGTGGCACCGGTCTCATTACCGTCATAGGGTTGGGCGCAGGTCAGAGTGCCACTGTCACGGTTACCGCCTCGCGTGCAGGGTTCAATGATGGGGAGGCTGAGATCACGGGTAGCGCCAATGTGGGTGCTGCCCTGACACCCGAGTTCGGGGCAGTAGGTTCGACTGCTGACGGATTTACGGTACAGGTTAGCAACTACGATGCGGCTTACGTTTGGGAGGTGTCTACCTCGGCGGGGAGTGCGGCCATCGATGGAGCTGGCTTGATCACAGTGAGTGACCTAACGCCCAGTCAAAGCGCGACCGTGAGCGTGACTGCTTCCCGAACGGGCTACGAAAGTGGTGCGGCTGAGATTAGTGGCTCGGCGAGTGAGGGAGCAGCCTTGACGCCCGAGTTTGGTGGCGTTGTCTCGACTGCGGATGGATTTACCGTTCAGGTGAGCAACTACGACTCAGGCTTCACCTGGGACGTGACTCCGACTGCCGGCACTGCCTCGATCGGTTCATCAGGATTGATAACGGTAGCCGGCCTAACGTCGGGCCAGAGCAGTGTTGTCACTGTCAGCACCTCGCGCTCGGGTTACGAGAGCGGGAGTGCCGACATTAGTGGCTCCGCGAACGATACGGGGTCGAGCTTGAATATTTCCTTTGCCGTGACCGAGCTTTCGTCGACCGCTTTTGAAGAGGGCGATGGAGATACTGTGGTCCTCGCATTCACTGTTCAGGCCGATGTTGCCGATGCCCAGATTAATGGTCTGACACTCGCCGCAACGGGCGATCTAAACGACGCTAATGAAGTGGGTGCGGTGAAGGTGTTTGCCGATGTCGATGGCGATGGTGTCGCTGACACCTCAGAGCTGGTGGCTGAGGGCATCTACACCACTGACAATGGCAGCGTCAAGTTTACCTTTAACGAAGCATTGCCGATTACGACCGAGGCGAGTCAGGTCTTAATCACTTACGAACTCTGAGGAAATAGTGATGTTACTGATGAATCAAATGAAGCAAATCTGTGGCGCGCTCTTCCTTAGTACGGCGCTCGCTGCCTGTGGTGGAGGTGGGGGCGGTGGTTCTGCGCCACCTTCAGGCGGTGGTGGTACAACGCCGCCCCCGCCAACGACCGTAACTAAAAACTTTACGGTGACTGTGTCGGAAATAGATGTATCGCAAACCAGCACCGGAGAGTCGGTGGTTGTTGATGCGTCTAACGTATCCGCTAGCGGAACGGTGGAAGTGACTCAGTAGCCAGTGATAGGCCTGCTTCTGCCCTTAGGATGATTGCCTGCTAATTTTGGCAACACTCTGGGCAGTCGCGAGTAGCTTCCCATCTTCATCCAGAAGCTCTGACTCCATGAAGGCGGTTTTATAGGTCGCTTGGCGAATCCAGCCCTTGGCGTAGACAGGACCTTTACCACCGCGGGTGACCGCGTGGTATCGCGTTGTGACCTCGAGGCTTGAGAGTGCAACAACGCCCTCAGGGCCTAAGTGAGCAAAGACTGCGTGTGACATAGCCGCATCAAGCATTACGGTGATGAAGCCGCCTTGCACCACATCAATGGAGTGACAGTGGTCCGTTGTGGGTCGAAACTTAAACGTACAGCTCTGCGCCTCACTATCGGCTGCAATGATCTCCCCGTTAAGCAGTTCGATGAATGGCGGTTTGTGCTCATTCAGTCGTGCAATCTGATCATTGCTAGTCATTTCTCAATCCTTAAATTACTGCCTAAAACGTGGCGCGACATGGTAACGTTTCCAGACTAAATCTAATAGGACCTCCCTCAATGTTAAATGCTGTTCGTACCATGCTAGACCTGCAAGACCGGATGAATACCAAGGTTCATCCTGAGTGGCGCGAGCAAGGCTTTGAATGGTACCGGGCTGCATGGATTGAGTGCGCTGAGCTGATGGATCACGCGGGCTACAAGTGGTGGAAGCACGCGGATCCCGACATGGAGCAAATTCAACTTGAAGTCGTGGATGTATGGCATTTTGGACTGTCTGCCATGATCTGCGGCTGTGACAGTCTCGATGAACTGGCGGCTCAGATTGCAGAAGATTTGTCTGCCATACCGAGAGAATCGTCTCTGCTAGAGGCCACTGAGATCTTGGCTGAGTCGTGCATTACGACCCAGTCCTTCTCCACCAGCGCGTTTTTGGGGCTCATGGCGGCAAGTGACCTCAGCTTCGAGCAGCTGTATCGCATGTACGTAGGCAAAAACGTCCTCAACTTTTTCCGGCAGGACCACGGTTATAAGGACGGCTCATACATCAAAATTTGGGCTGGCCGCGAAGATAATGAGCATCTTTCCGATTTGCTCGCTCGGCTTGATCCCAACCAGACAGACTTTGCGGACGCGGTTTACCGAGGTCTCGCTGAGGCGTATCCGGGCTAATGTCGGAGCAGCAGAGCCCCAACTACGAGGATTTGTTCTACCAAAGCGAGGATGGCCTCACCTTGTATGCGCGTGACTATCCTGCACCTTCACCTGATGCTCAATGCGTGCTGTTGATGCACGGCCTAAGCCGCAATTCACGGGATTTCGAAGTCCTCGCTGAACATCTATCCACGCGTTATCGCGTATTGGTTGCCGAACAGCGCGGTAGGGGCAAGTCGGAGTGGGATACGGACCCAACACGCTACGCGATTCCGCATTATGTTCGAGATATGTTTGCGCTTTTGCAGGCGGCAAATGTTTCCCGTGTCGCCACGGTAGGAACCTCCATGGGCGGACTCATGGCAATGGTCATGAACTCAGCGATGCCAGGTGTCTTTTCACACGTTGTACTCAACGATATCGGCCCCGAGCTTTGTGATGAGGGTCTCAACCGCATCAAAGGTTATGTAGGGCAGGGCGAGCCAGTCACCACGTGGGCTGAGGCAGTGGCCTACAACAGACGAATTAACGAGGTGGCGTTCCCGACCTTATCGGATGAGGGCTGGGAGCAGTTCGCGCGACAGATCTTCAAGGAGATCGACGGTGTGCCCGTCTTGGACTATGACCCGAGGATCTCTGAGGCGGTAACTGCGGAGGATTCAGACGCCGTACCCCCAGATCTTTGGCCGGTATTCGATTTGCTAGGACAACAACCCCTGATGCTGATTCGAGGGGCCTTATCTGACCTTCTCGATGACCGAATCACAGCCGAAATGCAGCGTCGCGTGCCCGCAATGGCTTATCTCGAGGTTGCTGATGTGGGGCATGCACCGATGCTGAAGGATGAGGCAGTTATCGGTGCGATCGAGGCGTTTTTTAACCAATAGAACTACGGCAACACCGAATCAATCGCGCCAGCCAGCTGAAAATCCTTTTCGGTCAGGCCGTCGGCGTCGTGCGTCGACAGTCGGATGGTTACCTGGTTATACACATTGTCCCAATTGGGGTGATGGTCCATTGACTCGGCGAGTAGGGCAACGCTGTTCATAAATCCCCAGGCCTCGACGAAGTTCTTAAACACAAAGTCACGACGAATGAACTTGCCTTCCAGACGCCATCGACTGTGTGTGGTCTTAAGCGCGTATTCTACCTGTACGTCAGTTAGTGCTTTCATGTGATCCTCGCCGTATCAGACTGACTCCACACTCCAGGTGATGGGTGTAGGGGAACTGATCAAAAAACGCGAGCGCCTCGATTCGGTGCGTCACGCTCAACGATTTAAGATTATCAATTAAAGTCAATGGGTTACAGCTGACATAAAGAATTTGATTGAATTTTTGACAGAGCCTTGTCGTTCCATCGTCCAGACCCGCGCGCGGCGGATCAACAAAGACAGTAGCCAAGTCATAGTCACTGAATGGCGGGTCTAGCGACTTCAGCCGACGAAATTCGCGATCACCGTTCAGTGCTTGGGTCACTTCCTCAGCAGCCAAGCGCGCGAAGGCGACGTTATCGACTTCATTCAACACCAAGTTGTCCTGAGCCGCCCTAGTGGCCACTTTGGATACCTCGGTCGCCAAAACACGTCGGTAGTGTTTCGACAGCGGAATCGTGAAGTTACCAATGCCGCAATAGAGCTCAAGAAGGTCTTGATCGGTATTTTTAGCGTGCGCGCATGCCCAGCTGAGCATTTCCTGGTTAACC
>WTJR01000132.1 GCA_011524755.1 Halieaceae bacterium
TCGGTTTGCTATGCGAAAGCCAAGCCACACGGCGAGAATGTTCCCCAGAAAATACAACGCGTTATTGTTGGTGTAGGCCGCCATCAGGGTCCAGGCATCTTGCTCGGTCATATCTACCGCCCAGTTGTTGTTGATCTTCAAGCGAACTTAGCACAGGTGCGGAGGGCGCCCACAACTGAACATGCGCAGTGCTCGGGGAGATATGAGCGCGAGGACAAAAAGGCAGGGACTACTATTCAGCAGGCAAAAAAAAACAGAGCGGATGCTCTGCTTTTATTCGAGTTCCTCAGGCGTCTGAAGTGGGACTTTCCTTCAGCTCCTCGGACGCTATCCCTCCGTCCTCGGTGGGCAACAAAGCGCTTTCTATGCCGGCCCTCTGTCACGCTTTCTACCTGAGTACTCTTCTGTCGGCTTCCCTCTCGCTCCCGTCTGCAGTTGGTCACTCGTCAGTCGCCGCCAGCAACTTCAGTAAAGAACATCAGAAAAAAGCTGTCAACACTTTTTTGTAAATATTTACATTTTTTTGTGTGCCATTTTTGTCTGCTTACAACGGGCGCCTGGGTACGACACCAATAAACACCTGAACACTATCGTTATAGCCGATCTAGCGGTAGCTCCGTGGTTGTTTTAATGCATTCCATAGAAAACGAGGCGCTCACATCTGACAGCTCAGCAACTTTGATGAGGCGTTTGTATATTGCGTCATACTCGGCGATGTCACCGGCCACGACCTTTAGCAGGTAGTCGATATCTCCGGCCATTCGATGGATTTCCACGATCTCAGGAATACTTTGTACGCCGTCTGAAAAGCGTTTGAGCCAGACGTCATCGTGATGCGCGGTCTTGACCATGACATAGGCGGTCATCGTCAGATTCAGTGCTTTGGGGTTCAGCAGCGCAACGCGTTTATCGATATACCCAGCTTCCTCTAGCTTCTTGATGCGTCTCCAGCAGGGCGTTTGCGACACACCGGCCCGATCTGCGATGTCAGCGATTGAGCCACTGGAGTCGGACTGGAGCGCGTTTAGGATTCTTCTGTCAATCGAGTCCATTCTAAAAATAAGCCTTTTTGTGAAAAATTATTACGTTAATTTAGGTAGTTAACACCAAAATTTAGAAAAAAATAACAGTTATGAGTTGATAGCATTTCCGTAGAGCTCATTGCTAGGCGCGCCACGATCATCGTTTGTTTCGGTTGTAGGCAACGGATTCACCGTGTGTCGAAGAGCGTCTGTCTAAAGGGAGACATCAATGCAATTGATTCAACGACTGTTTCGGGAGCACCCAGAGTCGGTAGGAGAGTCCTACCTAGAGCACTTGTTTCAGGCTTCTTATTTTGGGGTGCGAATGCTCCTTGCTGGTCTCGCCTGCCTTGTTCACGCGATCCTTCCCTGCCTCTTTACAACCACGGGGCGTACAGCGATAACTGAACTTCATACGAAGATGGTAGTGCACCGAGCAAAACATCGTGACTAGGCCACTCTGACGGCCGTTAGGCCACGTTAAAAGAAGGCATTGCTTAGCTTTAGAGAGCGCCAACCGGTTGGCGTAACGTGGGCTCTTTGACCCACCGAATAGTGTTTGTTATTCGGCTCCAAGTTGCTAATCTAAGTCGATTATTGGATAGGAGAATAACAATGGTTCGGGGGCTCACACTCAAGCTTTTTTCTGCCGCGCTTGCGGCAGGACTCACCATCAATCCAGCCGTGGCAAAGGATGATGCCAGCTTTGATTTCAGCGGATTGAAGTGGCGCAACTTGGGGCCTGCTTTCATGTCAGGTCGTATATCGGATATTGACTGGGATCCAGAGGACTCCAGCGTTTGGTATGTAGCAGCCGGATCTGGCGGGGTCTGGAAAACTAAGAATGCGGGCGTGTCGTGGACCCCCATCTTCGATAATGAGGCGTCTTATTCCATTGGTAACGTGACCGTCGATCCGTCAAATCCAAATACCATTTGGGTGGGCACCGGGGAGGACGTCGGTGGCCGTCATGTTGGCTTTGGGGATGGTATTTACCGATCGGACAACGGCGGTGCGACATGGACCAACATGGGACTCAACGATTCCCAACACATTTCCACCATTCTTGTTCACCCAAATGATTCGAAGACGGTGTTCGCGGCAGTGCAAGGGCCCTTGTGGACGCCAGGTGGCGAGCGAGGTCTTTACAAGACCAGCGACGGCGGTAAGTCCTGGAAAAATGTGCTCAGTGCAGGGGAGTGGACGGGTGTCACCGATGTGGTCATGGACCCCAGCAATCCAGATATCCTCTACGCGGCCACCTGGCAACATCACCGTACGGTAGCGGCTTACATGGGTGGCGGCCCAGAGAGTGGTGTTCACAAGTCGGTGGACGGTGGTGACACGTGGCAGCGGTTAAGTACCGGTCTACCCACAGGAAATATGGGCAAGATTGGTCTTGCCATCTCACAGCAGGACCCCGACGTGGTTTATGCCGCAATCGAACTCAATCGCCGCGAAGGTGGCGTCTGGCGGTCCGATGACGGTGGTGCCAGTTGGTCCAAAGGCGCGGATGCCGTGGGTGGCGGTACCGGCCCTCATTATTACCAGGAGATCTTCACTAGCCCCCATCATTTTGACTGGCTCTATCTGGTAGGCCCTACGGTTCAAAAATCGACCGATGGGGGTAAGACATTTACCTACATGGAACACCCCAACCAGCATGGTGATATGCACGCCATTGTGTTTGATCCCGCGGATCCGGATTACATCATGATGGGCACAGATGGCGGAGTGTATGAAAGCTTCGATCTCGGTGCGACATGGCGTTACATGGAGAACCTGCCGTTAACGCAGTACTACAAGCTAGCCCTAGATGATGCTGAGCCCTTTTACAATATCTACGGGGGCACTCAGGACAACAACACCCAGGGAGGACCCTCTCGAACAGATAACGTCAGCGGCATTCGCACGGCGGATTGGTTTGTGATCCTGGGTGGAGACGGTCACCAACCAGCGACAGAGCCGGGGAATCCCGACATCGTTTATGCGCAGTCTCAGCAGGGCAATCTCACACGTGTTGACAGGAAAACGGGTGAAACGGTGTATATCCAGCCTCAGTCAGCCCCAGGAGAGGATCCTGAGCGCCACAACTGGGATGCCCCCATTCTTGTAAGCCCTCACAAACCAACCCGGTTGTACTTTGCGTCTCAGCGGGTCTGGAAGTCGGAGGACAGAGGCGATAGCTGGACGCCAATCTCGGGCGATCTCACTCGTAACGAGGAAAGGTTCTCGATGCCGATCATGGGTTCTACACAGAGCTGGGATTCTCCGTGGGACATGTATGCGATGTCGAATTACAACTCGATCACATCCTTGGCGGAGTCCCCGCTAGAAGCGGGATTGCTGTACGCGGGAACGGATGACGGTCTCATTCATGTATCTCAAGACGATGGCGGTTCGTGGCGCTCAATTGAGGTGGGTTCGTTACCGGGTGTACCCGACAGAGCATTTATCAACGATATCAGAGCGGACCTTCACGACGCAGATACCGTCTACGTCGCGCTGGATAACCATAAATATGGGGATTTTTCTCCTTATCTATTGGTCAGTAAGAATCGGGGACGTAGTTGGAAGAAGATAACTAACGGTATTCCCGACAGACACCTCGTTTGGCGTCTCGTACAGGACCATGTTCGTCCCGAACTCATGTTTGCGGCGACGGAGTTTGGCGTATTTGCAACGTTTGACGCCGGCAAGGCATGGCACAAACTGTCAGGTGGCATGCCGACCATCTCGATTCGAGATATTCAGATTCAGCGCCGTGAAAACGATTTGGTGGCTGCGAGCTTCGGTCGAGGCTTCTTTGTCATGGATGACTACACCGCACTTCGCGATATCGATCCCGATGACTTGGATGCCGGTGCAGCGTTGTTTACCCCCCGCGATGCCTATTGGTACTTCCAAAAGCGCCCACTGGGCTACAGACCAAAAGGCTCTCAGGGGGATTCTCTGTATCTTGCTGAAAACCCGCCTTTCGGATCGGTTTTCACCTATTACTTAGCGGATAGTTTCAAAACCCAGAAACAAGCGCGTCAAGCAGCCGAGGCCGCCGCGAAGAAAGCCGGTGATGACGTATCTTTCCCCGGTTGGCGCGAAGTAACAGATGAGACCCAGGAACAAAAACCCCAGGTCATGCTGGTGATTCATGACAAGGATGGCAATGTTCTGCGCAGAGTCAGCGCGCCTAACAAAGCAGGACTCAATCGAGTGGCTTGGGATTTACGCCG
>WTJR01000116.1 GCA_011524755.1 Halieaceae bacterium
GGATCAGCAGGAGCACTCCGATGAATGATATGAGCGATATTCCCCAGGATCTGCTGACGCAGTCCATCGCTGGGCGTCGACTCGACAACAAATGCATCATCCTGACCGGTGCCGCCGGCTCCATTGGTAGCTATATCACTCGGCAGTTATTGCGCGAAGGCGCGCGGGTCATGCTGACAGGTCGTGATCAGGGCAAACTTGATGACTTCATGGGCGACTTAGTCGATGAAGGATTCGAGGAAACCTTCATGGTCAGCGCGACGGGTGATTGCGCGGATCCAGAGGTCTGCCGACAGATTGTGGCAAAAACAGTTGCCGCCTTCGGTCCGATCGATGTGTTGGTCAATAACGCCGGTGCTGCAGGTCCTAAGTTCACGCTTCGCGACATCCCGTTTACCGAGGCAGAGCAACGCGCAGCTGATTCCGACCAAACAATGTTCGATTCGGCGATGAATCTTTTGGGTGCGCCTTGGAATATGGCGCGTGCCGCGGCTCCGCATATGTCCGCGGGTGGCAGCATCATCAACGTATCGACCATCTTCTCAAGAACGCATTACTACGGCCGTATTCCTTACGTGGTACCGAAGTCGGGGCTGAATGCACTGGGCAAGGGCTTAGCGCTCGAGCTGGGCGAGAAGCAAGGTATTCGAGTCAATACTCTCTTCCCTGGCCCCATCGAGTCAGAGCGCATTGAAAGCGTATTTGCGCGCATGGATGAACTTCAGGGCGTCGAGCCAGGTAGCACGGGTAAAGAGTTCCGTGACCTGATGATTACGACCCGAACATCGGACGGTGGACTGGAGTACAAGTACCCGACACCCACCGACGTTGCATCCGGCATTGTCTGGCTTGCGTCTGATGAGTCATCTGCGCTCTCAGGACACCACATTGAAGTCACAAACGGTATGCAAGTACCGGCGCAAAGCCGCTCACAGCTTGTATCGTGGCCCGATAAGCGACTCGAGGATCTCTCGGGTCAAGTTGTGCTCATTCTGGGTGGCGATGACTACCAAGAGGCCGTCACCTTTGCGGAACGCCAGATCCAAAGTGGCGCCCGTGTCATGCTGGCCTTCCGAAATCTGAATACGGTCGGTCACGCCCGCTCACTACTACAGGCTCGAAACCTTGATGATGTTCAGCTGTCACACCTAGACCCCCTTCGCAGGGAGTCGGTAGATCGCTCAATGCAGTTGATGTCGGATCATTTCGGTCGGTTAGACGGGGTGATTCTGCTGCCGCAAAAGCCTAACGGTGAGTACGGTTATTCCTTATGTACTGCGAATGATGAGGATGTGGCGAACTTTGTCCGTGACGAGGTGGTAGCACCTGTGGCCTTCGCATCGAGCTTCGCTCGAAACATGGATCGCCTGTTTGCAGACGGCGAGCCACCCGCGATTGTCTACGTAACAAACCCATCTGATCGTCACGGTAATCTGATGAACGAAATCATCCGCGCCTCAGTCGAAGCACTGATTCGTGGCTGGCGTCACGAGGACGAGACACTTGCTAATGCCGGCGATCTCACATGGGCTGTTCAGCCCAACCAGATGGTGCGCTACGACACCGAGGACGATGAGGCATTAACCTTCGCCGCCGATTGGGCAGCAACGCTGACCAACCGCGTCCGAAAAATGGATTCGATCAATCTGTGGTTACCCCGCAGCATCAAGCGTTCAACGGGTAAGAGCTCAATGCCCTCCTCTATCTCGCGTGTACTACCGGGATTGCATAAAGGTCGCACCGCAGTCATTACCGGAGGCAGTCTGGGTATTGGTCTGCAACTGGGTCGTTTCCTTGCGATTGCAGGTGCGCGCGTACTTCTGAGCGCACGAAGCGAAGGCAAGCTCGCGGAAGCTCGAGATGAGATTGTCGACGAGCTGCGCAATATTGGTTATCCAAGGCCTGAAAGCCGCGTCACCATCTTGGGCGGCATTGATGTCGGTGATCCCGATGCACTCGATCGACTTCACGACCATGCGGTCGCGGAGCTTGGCCATGTCGACTTCCTGATCAACAACGCCGGTATCTCAGGCGCTGAAGAGATGGTTGTAGATATGACGCGTGCCGACTGGGACCGCACCATGGAAGCCAACCTCATCTCTAACTACTCGCTGATCCGTAAATTCAGCCCAGCAATGAAAGCGGGCGGTAGAGGTTCCATCTTGAACGTATCGAGCTACTTCGGTGGCGAAAAATACGTGGCTGTGGCCTACCCCAACCGAGCGGATTATGCGGTATCAAAGGCGGGTCAGCGGGTACTGGCGGAAATTCTCTCGCGGCACCTCGGACCAGAGATTCAGATTAACGCGCTGGCTCCCGGCCCCGTTGACGGTGCTCGCTTGCGCGGCTCTGCTGAGGCGCCCGGGTTATTTGACCGCCGCGGACTACTGGTCCTTGAGAACAAGCGCTTAAATGAGGTTCATAAGGCCATACTGGCCGGCATGTCGAGTGGTTTCAGTGCCGATGATGTGATGACGCTTGCAAGTAACGCAGTGGACGGTATTGATATCGATGCACTGCCAAAGCCAATCGCGCGTCTCGTACTGAAGATCCGTGACTCGGGTGGTCTTGGAAACTCATCCAACTACCTCATGCACACGGGCATCGCAGAGAAACTGATGACGCGGCTTGTTCGCGCGGGCATTCTGAGCGATGAGCAACGTGAGCAGTTCCTTGGAACCTTCGTTGACGCGCCAGCGCCCTTCTTTGAATTCGCAGAGACTTCAAAGCAGGCGGAGCAGATCGAAACGGGCATTTTGAACCGTCTTCACCTGCACAAGATGCCAACCGACGAGCAGGTGGGACTGTCAACAGTATTCCACCTTGCGGACGACATCGTCAGTGGCGAGACCTTCCACCCCTCGGGCGGCTTGAAGTTTGATCGCTCGGTAACAGAGGGTGAGTTGCTCTTACCTCCTAACGAGAGCGAGATTGCGAAACTGCAGGGTAAGCGCATCGTCCTGATTGGCGACTCGATGAAAAACGAGCTTGCCAATATTGCTAATGGTTTCTTGGCTCAAAACGTTGAGAAGCTCTGGGTACTCACGAAGACTGAAGACGCCGCGAATGCCATGAAGCACAGCGTCGACAACCCTCATGGGATTAATGTCGAGTGCCGAGCGATCGGCGATGAGCTCGAATCCAGTTTGGATGACATTCTTCGCAACGAGGGCGGCTACGATGTTGTCGTCAGCAGCCCGTTTGAGCGTTTACCCCTTAATGCGCTTGCAGCTAACGCAAACGAGCCTTGGGATCGCGTTCTTAGCGACGATGAGTTCAGAAAGCTGGTGCATGATCAGCTCACGCATCACTTCCGCGTAGCACGCACGTCCGCATTGGTGCCGAATTGTCAGATCGTTTTGATTACACCTGATACGTCGCTTGCATCGACACGTGAAGAATTTGCTTTGGCCTTGTTCGTGAAGAACTCGCTACACGCTTTCACAGTGACCTTGGGTGTTGAGGGAGAGCGTTTACCGACGGTCCCAGCGATTAACCAGGTTCAGTTGACGCGAAGAGCGCATACCGAAGAGCCGTCAAACGATCAGGAACTAGCAGAAGAAATGACGCGTTTGGTGCATGCGGTGCTTCAGTGCTCCGTACCCGCGCCAACGCCATCTGACAGTCGTTATCTGTCGAAGATCTTCCGTGGTAATGCAGTAACGGTGTAACTCTGGGCAGGGTGATCACCAAAACCGGGGCACTGCCCCGGTTTTTTTTGCCCAGCTTGTTCTTGTCACTTTTCTTTGCACGCTCGCTAGATACTGAGTAGTCTCAAGCAAAGCTAATAACAAAAGAATAGGCTTATGACAGACAGCGGTACTGCGCTCCCCTTTAGTACAAAATTCCTTTACGGGTTCGGTTCAATTGCCTACGGCATTAAAGACAACGCATTCGCCTATTTCCTGTTATTTGTTTACGTTCAAGTCTTCGGTCTTGCCCCTGACCTGGCCGGTCTGGCCATCCTGATCATGCTGATCTTCGATGCCATCTCCGACCCGCTCATTGGCTATATTTCCGATAACACCAAGTCACGCTGGGGCCGCAGACACCCGTTTATTTACGGGTCCATCATTCCCGTATCACTGACGTTCTTTCTGATTTGGGATCCCCCCACTGCCGCCTCCGATCAAGTGCTTTTCTGGTACCTGCTGGTAATGGGTATTGGTATCCGAACCACCATTACCCTTTACGAAATACCCAGTACGGCACTGGGTCCTGAGCTGACTCAGGACTACGTTGAGCGCAGCTCTCTGATTGCGTTCAGGGCCTGGTTTGGCTGGTGGGGCGGACTCACCATGTGGAACCTACTTTGGGTCTTCGTCGTCTACAGCAGCGCCAACGGTACGCAAGACGCTCGCTATGTGCCCGAAACCTGGGTGGTGTATGGCATTGGCTGCAGTATTGTCATGGCCATTGCCATACTGGTGACAGGCGTGGGGACGCATAAACACATCCCACATCTCCACATACCGGATGAAGGTGAGAAAGAGAGCAAGCGCAAGCAGGTAAAGACGGTACTGAAAGACATATGGCTCACACTAAATGTCAGCCGTAACTACCGCATACTGTTCATTGCTTACATCGTTTGCAAAGCTGCCTCGGGGCTATTTACCAACCTCACTCTCTTCTACTACAGCTATTACTGGGAACTAGAGCCCTCGGACATTCTCACCATTGGCTTGAGTCTGTTTCTTGCTCCGGTGCTCGGTCTAAAACTCGCACCCATGTGCAGCGGCCTATTTGGAAAACGAAATACGGCTATTGGCTTTTTCGCAGCTTCCATGGTGCTAGAAAACGCGTTGATTCTGCTGCGCGTTTTGGATCTGCTGCCCTCCAATGACTCCCCATTGATATTGGCCTGTGTTCTCGCCTGTCACTTTGCTGCTGTCGCTTGCATCATTGTGGCTGGAACGGCAGTAGGCTCGATGGTCTTTGACACGGTGGAGGAAGTGGAGACTGCCACCAACAAGCGAATGGAAGGAACGCTATTGGCGGCACGTTCGTTTGCTGAAAAGTGTATGGCGGGGGCTGGTGCGTTTTCTGCGGGCCTCATTCTGAGCTTTGCGGCGTGGCCTGAAGACGCCAAGCCCGGCCTTGTATCACAAGCGACGCTCGATACGGTGGGCATCTACACCGTCATTGCATCGACGGCGCTCTGGTTACTGGGTCTCTTTTTCATCGGCAAAGTTCGTGAAAACAAGGAGGCGCACGCTGAGCGCCTTTCAGGGCTTGCGGCCAAAGGAGCCCAATAAAAACTAGTGGGTCACCATGGATTTGCTGGCACGATCACGACATGATGAATGCTAGGCACACTCCCCTGTAGTAATACGATAGGACACGCTCTTATGAAATCTCTTAAATCCCTGCTTGTTGCTACTAGCTGCGCGGTATTACTGCCCATGCACTCGCTAGCAGCAGATGTGACCGCCAAAATCGATGCTGTTATGCCCAAGGTTGTCGAATGGCGACGCGATTTTCACCAACACCCCGAACTCAGTAATCAGGAATTTAGGACGGCAAAAATTGTCGCCGATCACTTACGGGCTCTCGGTATGGAGGTAGAGACTGAGGTGGCTCACACCGGTGTGGTTGGGACACTGCGCGGAGGCGACGGCCCGGTCGTTGCTTTGCGCGCCGATATGGATGGACTGCCTGTCACCGAACTGGTTGACCTCCCGTTTGCGTCAAAAGCACGAGGTGTCTATCAGGGTCGCGAAGTCGGGGTCATGCACGCTTGTGGCCATGACAATCACGTGGCTATTTTAATGGGCGTAGCCGAGGTCCTCGCTGGTATGGGCGATGATTTACCTGGGACGGTTAAATTCATATTCCAACCGGCCGAAGAAGGCACACCGGATGGGTCAGTTGGCGGCGCGGAGCTCATGCTTATGGAGGGCGCCTTTGAGAATCCACGGCCCGATGTCGTGTTCGGGCTCCACGTGTTTCCATTCCCGGCCGGCACCATTGCAACACGCCCTGGCGGACTCATGGCTTCATCAGATCGCCATCAAATCACCATCAAAGGCAAACAGACGCACGGCGCGGTGCCGTGGGCGGGCGTTGACCCCATTGTGACGGCCAGCCAAGTCGTCCTGGGACTTCAAACCATCGTCTCACGGCAACTAGATGCCACCTTAACGCCCTCCATCGTTACCATCGGACGAGTTGAGGGCGGTGTTCGCAACAACATCATCCCCGAATCAGTAGAACTTGAGGGCACCATCAGGACCTTTGATGCTGAAACCCGTATCGATATTCATAAGCGGATTAGACGCACCGCCACCAACATTGCTGAAGCTGCAGGTGCAACAGCCGATGTAGTGATTGATCAGGGGTATGGCGTCACTCGCAATGATCCGAATCTCTTCCGACAGATGTCGCCCACGCTGGAACGCGTTGCGGGTGATCGCTTCATCGAAGCCTCGCAGACCACAACAGCCGAGGATTTCTCCTACTTCGCCAATGAAGTACCGGGACTCTTCTTATTCTTGGGTGTTGCTCCTGACGATCCGACTTTGATCTACCCCAACCACTCGCCTCGCTTCTATGCGGACGAACGGGCGCTCCCGGTGGGTGTCGAGGCACTGACCTCCATGACCTTGGACTACATGATGTCCGAGCAGTAAACGCTCGAACGTAAAGTCGAGCTAAAAGGTGTCTCGAAGCTGACGTTTTAGGATTTTTCCAATGTCGCTTCGAGGCAGCTCATCCATAAAGGTGACGCCGGCAATGGCCTGGATGGGGCTCAGCCGTTTGTTCGCATCGAACCTAATGTCTTCCTCGACACGCTCACTATCCGCGCGCCTGACCACGAACGCCCATGGCGTTTCACCCCACTCCTCTGAGGGTTTAGCCACTACCGCTGACTCAACTACATCCGGCATGGCGTTCAGAGCCTGCTCTAGGTCGGTGGCGTAAATATTCTGACCCCCCGATAGAATCATGTCCTTGATTCGGTCACTCAAAAACAACCAGCCGTCCTCGTCGAGGTAACCCACATCACCCGAGCGATAGAAGAGCCTGCCCTGCTCATCGAACCAGTGCATCGCCTTGGTGGCCTCCTCTCGATTGAGATAGCCATCACTCATGATGCCCGCGCGCCCAACAATTTCTCCCGACTCGTTGGGTCCCAACAATTCACCGTTTTCGCCGAGAATTTTCAATTCGCCCCCAGGCTGTACCTGCCCTACCGAACCCAACTTACCCAGCTCTGCGGCTTTCCGCGCAATTAAGGTCGTAGCGACACCGCCCTCGGTCAAACCGTAGAACTCCAGTAACTGTGCACTCGTATCCTTCAGAATCTTCTCTTTCATGACGGCTGATAGTGGTGCACTGGTAGAGAACAGCCACTTCACACTTTTCCAGTTATCTGGCGAGTGATTGGGGGAAGCCCACATGCGTTGGTACTGCACAGGCACCAACATGGCGTGCGTGATCGCGTAGTCGCGAATTAACTCGTTCGCGCGCTCCGCGTTGAACTTTCGCATGATGACCTGGGTTGCACCCACCCAAACCGAGGGCCACCAGGTCGTGATTGTGGTGTTTGAGTACAGAGGTGTACTGGTAAGTACGACACCCCCCTCAAATTCCATCTTTTCAGTGCCAGAAATAAGAAGATTGCGCGCGAGATGGCTGTGAATGATTCCCTTGGGAATGCCCGTCGTCCCGGAGCTATAGAGAATGTCGTACTCCTCGTCGAGCGCCATGTGGACATTCGGAGAGCTAATATCAAAGGTGTTGGCCCACGTCGTATGATCATGAAATTGCTCGCAGGCCGTCTCCAACGCAAATCGCAGATCCGCTCTGATCGAGGGGATGTCCACGAAGTGCTCAAGCGCTGCATCGCGGTATTGATCTGAGACAAACAGGCCCTTCACCGCGCTGTCGAGCAGCATATTTCTCTGCGCCTCTGGTGTCGCCGTATTGGGGACAGGCACCATGCTGGCACCCGAGCACAAAATACCCGTCATCACCTCCGCACACTCGATGCTGTTGCGCGACAGAACAGCTATGCGATCACCCTTACCAATGCCGGCCGCAATGAGTCCGTTAGCGATACGAAAAACGTGATCAATACTGGTTTTGTTATCGCGCTCGACCCCATCAATGATGTAGGCCAGCCGCGCAGGCTGATTCGTCCTGCGGCTATCAAGTCGTTCACAGAGCGATAGGGTCACGATGGGGTACCTCACAAAACAGTTGTCTAAGATCTATTTACTCAATGGAAGATACCAAAGGTTTGATTGTCTGACAGGCTGTAAAAAACGCCCAAAAAGACTGAACGGACCTGAATTTTGGTCCGTAAAACCTATTGAAGCAGCGGGTTTTGGGGAACACGCCATGGAACAGCACGAAAACAGAGAAGGTAACGCGCAAGAGTCAAAGTTCATTGATCGGTTTGACGACATAGTCTTGGGGCTTTTTGCCTTTGCCGAACGAGGACTGCTACTACTGATTGGTGCGTTAGCGATCGTAGCGGTTGGGTTCGAATTAGGCGATTTACTGGTCAACCGGGACATTAACCTTGCTGATCTGCTGCTGCTCTTTATCTACCTCGAGGTGCTTGGCATGGCCTACGCCTACTACTCGACCCACAGTGTGCCCGTTACCTTACCCGTGTTGATTGCAATTACAGGCATCACACGACTGATTCTACTGAGCAAAGACTCAGAGCCTAACGAGTTGATGTACGAGGCCGGTGCCGTATTGTTGCTGGCCATCGCCTACGGTGCATTGTCATGGGCATCGAACTTCTTCAAACGCAAATAAAGCGAATACCCTGACTTCTCGTCGCGTTTGATCCTCGTCTATCATGGCGTATGCACCTTCGTCGCCACCGTATTAGAGTCTTGTCGGTAAACGCTTTCTTGAGAGTCCTCACGCTCTTCGCTGCGTCATTGCCGGTACAGGCTATTTCGGAACCAGTCAGCTTTGGCGACGTATTGCAGCTCACTGTCTCAGAGGTCGCTCAGACGCTGGCTTATGGGAGCTCACCACAGAATACGGTCGTCAATATCAAAGGATCAGACTCATCGCTCGGCGCTGTCACCCTGATCCACGGCGGGTGCTGGTCGAACGCCTACGATCGAAATCATACGTTGCCCATGGCCGAGGCGCTTTCAACCATGGGCTACGATGTTTGGGTGCCTGAATATCGGCGAGTGGGTGATGAAGGTGGCGGTTGGCCGGGCAGCCTGGAGGACATTGTCGCGGCGGTTGAGTTCGTGACCGACAAGACAGGACAACCACCTATCCTCGTAGGCCATTCTGCCGGCGGGCACCTGGCCTTGCGCGCTGCCCAGACGGGTTTGGCGATTGATGGTGTGGTGGGCTTAGCTCCTATCACAGATCTTGTGTCTTACGGCGCGGAGTCAGGGAGTTGCCAGTCGATGGTTGCCCCTTTCATGGGTGACGAGACTTACTCCCCAGACGCGTCCTATCGAGATGCGTCAGTGACTCTTAACGCGATCAATATTCCGGTCGCTGTCGTCATTGGCAAAGAAGACCCTATTGTCGGAGCGTCGCAGATAGCCGTTTTCGATGCTGTTCAGGTAAACACAGTCGACGGCGCGGGACATTTTGATGTCATACACCCCGAGACCGAGGCATTTAGTGCTGTTGTGAAGGCGCTCGAAGCAATCAAGGGGGAAGGTCGCTGAGCTTATGAGTGCTATCGATTTTGACAAGTTACGTTCGCGCTTCCATCTGCCAGATGGCAAGGTCTATCTGGACGGCAATTCGCTTGGAGCACTACCTCGCCACACAGAAACGCGGCTAAAAGAAGTGATCTCAGCGGAGTGGGCTGACGAACTTGTCAGTGGCTGGAATACCAAAGCGTGGATAGATCTGCCGCTCAGTGTCGGTGAGCAAATTGCTCCCATCATTGGCGCAGCATCGGGTACCGTCGTTTGCTGCGATAGTTTATCGATCAATTTATTCAAGGCGCTGACCGCCTGTCTAGAACTGAACGAAGGTCGCAGCCTGATTACTTTGGAGGATGGCCAATTCCCAACCGATAGCTACATCGCTGACGGTTTATCGCGACTCCTTGGCGCTGATCGCTGCCGCACACAAGCTGTCGATATTGCCGCGCTGACACCTGAGACTCTCTCGGAATCTGCCGTACTACTGCTGTCCCACGTTGACTATAAATCTGGCGCTCTAAGGGATATGGGCGCCATTACTGCCATGGCGCAGTCCGCAGGGTGCTTGGTGATTTGGGATTTAGCGCACAGTGCAGGGGCCATTGATATGGATCTGGAGGCTAGTCAGGTCGACTTTGCCGTTGGCTGTACCTACAAATTCCTAAATGGCGGGCCCGGAGCGCCGGGCTTCCTCTATGTCGCTGAGCGTCATCAGGAAGTACAGAATCCCCTACCGGGCTGGATGGGCCATGCGCGTCTATTCGATTTTGAAGCCAAGTACGAAGCCGCGCCGGGTATCAAACGATTCCTGACGGGTACCCAAAGCGTTCTTGCGCTCAGTGCTGTCAGTGCCTCTCTGTCGGTATTTGAGGGACTCGCAATGCACGACGTCAGAGCGCGAAGCCTTGCGCTCACGGGACATTTCATTGCTCGCTGGGAGCAAAGCTCGGTACTACAGTCGCATGCCGCGCTGGGCACACCTATCGATGATGCGCAGCGTGGTTCTCAGGTCAGTCTTGCGCTTGAGAGTGCGTTTCCTGTGAGCCAGGCATTGATTGCAGATGGCGTCATCGTCGACTTTAGAGAACCCAATATCGTCCGGTTCGGCTTTTCACCGCTCTACAACACATTCAGCGATGCCGACCAGGCAATCGCGTCGCTCGAAGCTGTACTTACCAGCGAACGCCACCGCCTACCTCAGTTTCAAATTCGATCGACGGTCACATGACGGCTGATGACCCATCGCTGACACTGCTTAGATCAAAGGTACGGGATGTCCCTGACTTCCCAACGCCTGGCATCTTGTTCAGAGACATCACCCCGCTTCTCTCAGATCATCACGCGATGGATGCCGCGCTCAGTCTTCTCGCTCAGGCGATTGAAGACCTGATGTTTGATGTCATCGCAGCGCCGGAGGCACGCGGATTCATCCTTGCAGCGCCCCTCGCAAGGCACTTCGGGGTCGGCCTCGCACTTATTCGCAAGCCGGGTAAGCTCCCCGCAGCAACTCTGAGTCATACCTACTCACTGGAATACGGAAATGACACCTTGGAAATGCACGCCGACAGCTTTGAAGGTATGGATTCACCCAGGGTTCTGATAGTCGATGACGTACTCGCCACGGGGGGAACAGCCGCCGCGTCAGCTGAACTCATCAAAAGTGCCGGTGGCGTGCCGGTTGGCCTCGCGGTTCTCATTGAATTAGCCGCGCTCAATGGTCGAAAAACTCTATCTGATATGACCGTCAGATCGGTCCTCAGCTACTAATTGAGAGCTCAAAAAAACCTACCCCAAAGTCGTTATTTGAGAGACCAAAAAACAGTATTCGCCGTACAAGCTTTGAGATAGCGTTGGCCCGCTAATTGAGGAGCGAAAAATGCACGGATTCGCTTTAAACGACATATTCAAGATTGGGATTGGTCCCTCATCGAGTCACACGATGGGACCCATGCACGCAGCGCAGCATTTCATGTCCAACCTAGAACAGACGCTAGGGAATGGATCGCTGAAAGTTTCGGTAACGCTTCATGGGTCGCTGGCTGCGACAGGCGATGGCCACGGTACGCCCGGTGCCGTTACCGCGGGACTCGTAGGTCATCACTACGAAACCGTCACCCTCCCCGACATTGAATCTATATGGGATACGGCGACAGCGACCGGTGTGATGCGTTCACTCTCGGGCCACGAAATCCATTTCAATCCTTCCCATGACTTGCTGCGGGATATGGAGCCACTGGCATCGCACCCCAATGGTATGACCTTTCGCGCATGGGCGGGTGATGCCCTCATAGACGAGAAGCAGTATTTTTCTGTAGGCGGCGGCATGGTTGAGGATCAGATGGGCCATGCGCTGGCCACGTCTCCATTACCCGTGGGTGATGCGCCCTTCCCCTACAAGAGCATGGAAGAACTCGTTAGATGGTGCGATCAAGAAAAACTGTCTATTGCACAGTTGCAGGCCCGTAACGAGCATTTTTGTCTAAAGCGCGAAGAATATGACCCCATTGCTGCCAAGCTATGGGCCGTGATGTCCGACTGTATCGATCGAGGCCTTTCCACCGAGGGTCAACTTCCCGGCGGGCTCAATGTTAAACGCAGAGCAAGCACCTTGTGGAACCGCTTACTAAACAATTCCCACGGCGATAAAGCACCGGCCAATGCGGCTCAACGCGCGATGGTCTATGCCATGGCAGTCAATGAGGAAAATGCAGCCGGCGGGCGCCTTGTCACCGCGCCAACAAACGGTGCGGCAGGGATTGTGCCGGCGGTGCTTCGCGCGCATCTCGATGAGCACAAGCTCAATGAGGCGGGCGTTAACCGCCATGTCAGCACCTTTTTACGCACCGCAACCGCTATTGGCGGCTTATTCAAGATGAATGCGTCTATTTCGGGTGCTGAAGTCGGCTGTCAGGGTGAGGTAGGCGCAGCGGCCTCCATGGCGGCAGCAGGACTCACTGCTGCGATGGGCGGCAGCCCGCGACAGATCGAGAATGCGGCAGAGATCGCCGTAGAACACTGCCTCGGACTGACCTGTGATCCTATTGGTGGCTTGGTACAAGTGCCCTGCATCGAACGCAATGGCATGGGGGCGGTTAAAGCCATCGCCGCGTCTGATCTCGCACTCGCAGGAGACGGTCAGTTCATGATCTCGCTCGATCAAGTGATCGATACAGTGAGAGAAACCGGTAAGGACATGGACAGCCGCTACAAGGAAACCGCCCGCGGTGGACTGGCAATTCATGGCCTGAAAATCCCCGTGACTGCCGTTGAATGCTGACCGCCTTTTCTATCGATTAGCCTGAACTGACACTTTCTAGCCAAGCTGCCATTCGACGAAAGTCAGCCGGTATGGCCGACGAGATGCATACGGCTTCATCGGTAAGGGGGTGCCGAAAAGCCACCTGCTTCGCGTGAAGCCACAACCGACGGATTCCCAAACGCTCCTCAATAAACCGGTTATGGGTCCCCTTTCCGTAGCGGACATCACCCAAGATAGGGTGTGAAATATGCTTTGCATGCCGTCTAAGTTGCCGATAGCGACCGGTAATGGGTTGCAACTGGACATGGGAGTACCGCGCCTCAGGATATCGGTCTACCGGCTCTGGTACGGTCCATGAGGTCAGTGTTCTGAGCTCTGTCATGGCCTCTCTCGCAGTCCCGTTCTTAATTTTACGGCCTTTACTATCGACCTCATCCCGTAGCGCGTGATCTATATGCAGACTTTGGGGCGTGTGACCACGCACAAATGCCTCATACGTCTTCGTGATGCCACCGTGTTCAAATGCCTGCGATAGTGTTCTTGCCACATCGCGATTCAAAGCAAAGATGACCAATCCTGACGTTGCTTTATCCAAGCGATGCACCGGGAACAAAGACTGATTCAACTGATCTCTCAGTGTCTGGAGGAGAAACGTTGTCTCACGGGCGTCGATGCCACTTCGATGCACCAACATGCCACAGGGCTTATCGACGACAACGAGCGCATCATCCTGAAAGCAAACAGTGAGTGGCATTTGAGCGTCGGTCACAATGGGGTCTCGTTATTCGAGTAATTCGTTAATGGTTCATGGGGTTCAGCTGGCTCTACAAGTGTATCCCTGTCTAGTCCTTCGGGACTGTTTTTTTGATGTATTCCCAGTGCCCATCCCTTTAGTATGTGCGCGTGAAAATGCGATCTGAGACCTAGCGTCCAGCAGTCCCGCGATAATAGCCAATAAGGCAACAAGGACAGTCAAATGAGTGAGCAACATCAGCTGTACATCAACGGCGAGTGGATCGAAACCGAAGCATCCGTAGCCAACACAAGTCCATCCGATACTAGTGACGTTATTGGTCATTATGCTCAGGCTTCCACAACACAGGTTGAGGCGGCGATCACTGCTGCCAATGCCGCCGTACTGGAGTGGGGAACCTCTGCTCTGGAGACTCGCTACAGCCTGCTAATGGATATTGGAAACGAACTGATCGCGCGCAGTGGTGAGCTAGGTGAGTTACTCGCTCGAGAAGAGGGTAAGACTCGCGCTGAAGGGGTTGGTGAGGTTTATCGTTCGGGCCAGTTCTTCCACTATTTCGCAGCGGAGGTTCATCGCCAGATCGATGATCGCGCTGAGTCCGTGCGACCCGGCATCGAGATCGACACCCGTCGAGAGCCCGTCGGGGTCGTGGCCATCATCAGCCCCTGGAATTTTCCCATGGCGACAGCGGTCTGGAAGATCGCCCCTGCCCTCGCCTTTGGTAACGCCGTCATTTTCAAGCCTGCGAATCTGGTACCCGCCAGCGCGTGGGCACTCACTGAGATTATCTCGCGTCAGACAGCCTTGCCTGCCGGCACTTTTAACCTCGTGATGGGATCCGGCGGTGCAGTCGGCGACGCCATTATCAACAGTCCTGATATTCATGCGGTTTCCTTCACGGGCTCACTGCCAGTAGGTCGGGAAGTCGCCAAGGCCACCGCGGCGAACCTGGTTAAGTGTCAGCTGGAAATGGGGTCTAAAAATGCGCTCATTGTGGCGGCGGATGCAGACCTTGATGTGGCTGTGAATGCAGCCTTTGTAGGCGCTTACAGCGGAACAGGTCAAAAATGCACAGCCTCCTCGAGACTCATTGTCGACGCCAGCGTCCATGATGAGTTCGTGTCAAAGCTCATCGCAAAGCTCGAATCAACCACGGTAGGTCACGCGCTGGGTGAGGGAGTCGATATCGGTCCCGTCGCGTCCGAAGTGCAGCTCAATGAGAACCTCGAATGGATTGAAAGAGGCAAGGGTGAAGGCGCGTCTCTGGTGTTTGGCGGAAACCGTATCGATGCGCCAACCGACGGGTACTACATGGAGCCAACACTCTTCATCAACACCACCAACGACATGAGCATTAATCGTGAGGAGCTGTTTGCGCCGATTGCCTGTGTGATCAAGGCCGATAACTACGAGGATGCGCTTTCCATTCTCAATGACACCGAATTTGGCCTCACCGCTGGCATCATCACGCAGAGTCTTAAAACTGCCTCAGACTTCAAGCAACGAGCGGTTGCAGGCTGTGTCATGGTGAACCTTCCTACCGCAGGCACGGACTACCACGTGCCCTTCGGAGGACGCAAAAACTCAAGCTTCGGTCCCCGTGAGCAAGGGCAGTATGCGAGAGAGTTCTATACCACCGTCAAAACGAGTTACGTTCAGGCCTAATCTCGGAGCTAAGCCGTGAATCAAGAATGGACAGTCATCGATGGATTGCAGTACTCGGCGTGGTCTCGCGAGATCTTCGAGCAAATGCACGAAGGAGGCCTGAACTGCGTTCACGTCACCATTGCCTACCACGAGAACACCCGAGAAACCCTGACGCGAATGGGCGAGTGGAACCAGCGATTTGAGTCCATGCCGGATCTCATCCGGCCGGTTCACAACCCTAGCGATATCGCGCTAGCCAAGGCGGAAGGTCGGATTGGCATCATCTTCGGCGCGCAGAACTGCTCACCCATCGAGGATGAGATTCGGCTGGTCGAAATTATGCGACGGCTGGGACTCATGATTATGCAGCTCACCTATAACAACCAGAGCCTATTGGCATGCGGGTGTTATGAGGATGAAGACAGCGGACTCACACGCTTCGGTAAGCAAGTCATTAAAGAAATGAATCGAGTCGGCATGGTGATTGACATGTCCCATAGCGCGGAGCGATCGACACTCGAAGCCATTGATTACTCCGAACGGCCAGTGATTGTCTCGCATGCCAATCCCAGTCACTTCCACCCTGCGCTTCGCAATAAATCGAATAAAGTCATCGATGCAGTCGCTGCCAACGAGGGTATTCTCGGATTCTCGCTCTACCCCTTTCACCTGAAAAATGGCCCTCAATGCACGCTAGAGGACTTTTGCGACATGGTCGTCTGGACGGCAGAGAGAATGGGAATAGACCGCATTGGACTGGGCTCAGACCTCTGTCAAAGCCAGCCTCAAAGTGTCCTGGAGTGGATGCGCAATGGCCGTTGGTCAAAAACCATGGATTATGGTGAAGGCTCCTCAGCCAACGCAGGCTGGCCCGAGAGTCTCAGCTGGTTTGCTGATAATCGAGATTTCCCCGGCATTGCAGCTGCCCTCTCCAAGCGTGGGTTTTCCGACACTGAATTGGGTAAAATCATGGGTGGAAATTGGGTCGACTTGCTTCAACGAGCGGCCGTACCGGCGGACACCAGCACACTCTCTTGAGCTCAGACAATGACGGTTGCACAGGCAAACAGTTCAGCTATTGCGGGCAGGTCACCATCGATCGTCATGGACCTTGAGCGCCTCGGCTCGTTATCGCCCAGTCGATTGAGCTTTGCGCGAACCTTACTTCGTCACATGCGCGAGCATCAGTGGTCTGTCGAGCGGACAGAGTTCGCCCTCGACCCACTAGGTCATGGAGAGACCATCTATCGGATTACCACGCCTTCGAGTCAATACCATGTCGTCGTTTTTGCGCAGGCATTGGACGATGAACTGCGCTCAGATCGCGTCATTGCGGAGGCCTGGGATGTCACCTT
>WTJR01000146.1 GCA_011524755.1 Halieaceae bacterium
TCAAGGAAGGGTGTCAACACTAAATTTTACCCTCAAAATACCGCTTTACGCCTGCATTTGCCCTCGATTTGAGAAATGCGTTCGAGCAGTCGTAATTTTCGCTCCCGTAACCCCTAGACGACTCGGCTCAGGCGGCCTACAAATTACATCGCCGCCGAGACATCGGAACACGACACAGCCGGGCGCTAGCAGCGGTTGTGCTAGGCGCCAAAGGACAAATTTATTGAGAAACAAATGGAGCTGGCAGGAAACTACTGCTATCGGGTGACTGCCATAGCTCCTGCAGCGCGTCTTTAAAATTGGTGACTACCAGCTAGGAGCTTCAGCGATCACATTAATCGAAGCATTTAATTGAACTTCACCATCCCACTGTGTTTTGTCTCCCAAAGAGACCATCTGACCGAGAGGCAGATTCATCGAAGTATTAACTATCCGGGGTTCACCGCCAGTTTCGTACTTCAAATCAAATGAGATGGGAACATGGGGAACTCCTGACTCAATTTGAAGCGGCTCAGTTTGTACTGCAATCAGGTAGTTGTCGTTTTCAGAGGAGAGTTCAATTGATCCACCGCCTCCTACTTTCAAGATGATGCGTGGTGCAGCAGTGATTTCACCCAATACCAGAACCTCCATGTTGATGTCATAGAACTTCTCCAAATGCTTATCACTTTCGTCAGCGATTCCTGCGCTGTGAGCAACGTGGGTGAAAGGTAGAACGAGCAGAGCAAACACTAATAGTAGAGACTTCATTGATGATTCCCCGTTAAGCAAAGGACTGAGTGACGAATATAGCGTAGACCAAAAGCTATGTTAGGACGCTAATTTTACGCGAGGAGATTGAGCAACACGGTAAGCCTAAGCCAACCTCTAATGTATCTGGCGGCTAACCACCCCTACCAGACTACTGCGAGAGCGTCCTAAGGGAGGGTACTTCGAAGCCCCATAGGAATGAACAGCCAGAGAAAGATTTCTCATGCTCTGTCTCGGGGAGCATTTTGGAGGGGATAATGGCGAAAAAGACCTACAGATAATGAATCTATGTAGATATTTGATAAATAAAATGGAGCTGGCGAGAGGAATCGAACCCCCGACCGGCTGATTACAAATCAGCTGCTCTACCTACTGAGCTACGCCAGCTAGACGTTGGGTGAGCGGGTCACCACGAAGGGCGCACATCATCGTCAAGAGGGGCCCTCAGGTCAAGCCCCATTTAACCAAAAATCCAAACCATCAAATACGAGGCCGTCGACACGTTGAGCATTCAGCCCGAGCGTCACAAGTTCGGGAGCTGAACCACCTGTCAAATAGACCGTTGCATTGGGAAATCGATCGATAACATTTTGGCAGGAAGCCAAAAGTGTCAGCCAGATGCCTGACAAGACACAGCCCGCGGTATCAGTTCCCAGTGAGATAGAAGGCTCAGGATCTTCAGAAAATCGAATCTTATCGGTGTTTGCCACGAGCGCATCACGCGCCAGCGCCATGCCGGGGAATATGTAGCCACCGATGTGCTGGCCATTTTCCAGCACATCAATGGTGCACGCAGTCCCGACATCGATGATCACGGCAGAGCTTTCACCTCGCGCCTTAATGGCCAATAAAGCAAGCCATCGATCCACACCCAGACGTTGCGGCTCATCATACGCATTGCGAACACCGGCAAATGTGGCAGAACTTTTCACGAAGTGAAGCGTAGCGTCACTCAGAGATTCGAACGCATGTCGAATCTCGTGCGCGTAGGTGTCGTCCTTTACACACGACACAGCGACTGCATATTGCTTGGAGTCATCCAGCGCTGCGACCCAGTCACGAAGAGCACGCAAGTCACCCTGCCCGTCAGCCACGACCTCACCACCACTGCGCAATTGCCACTTGGTCGAGGTATTCCCAGCATCCACGAGGATTCGCATATCAACAGTGCTCATTGAGTATCAACATGACCGAGACTAACCTCACCGGCATAGACAGTTCTTAGCTTCCCCGCGAACTCTACCTGCAGACCGCCGTCGTGCGAAAGACCGCGGGCAATACCCAAACCCTCTCCCAAGGTCGGTACAGCCACTGGCTGATTTAGAAGCATATCGCGGCTCGACCAAGACGAGGTGAGCCAAGCCTGTAAGGCAGCATGAGACAAATGGCACATGTTGACCAGTGCAGCTGACACCAGAGCAGCGACTATCGACAGGTCAACCGACCTATCAATATGCTTGCAGATACAGGTTACAGGGCGCTGTAATAGTGCGGGGTCGGGGTGCGATGCGACATTGAGTCCAACCCCAATAACCACGGCAACATCATCGCCGGATAGATTCACCGTCTCCAACAGCACGCCACCAACTTTCATACCTTGAACATAAAGGTCATTGGGCCATTTAATTTTGCATTCAAGCGACAACTCCCGCTCCAGCGCATCGGCGACAGCGACCGTCACACCCAGTGACCACAAACTCAGCTCGGTGAGCGGGCGGTCCGAGTGGACACAGTACGACAAATATAAATTTCCGGCGGGCGGACTCTGCCAGAGACTGCCGCGGCGCCCAACACCCGCGGTTTGCGCACGAGCCAGCAGCAAGGTCTGGTTAGCTGTCACAGCCTGCGCTTTTAATTGCGCATTCGTGGAGTCGACTGTCTCAACCACAGTGAGCTGAACGCCCGAATCCAGAACCGGCGTCAGCCGACGGCGCAGATCTAACTCTAATTCATTGAGTTCTGTGGAAGTCATGGGTGATGGCGTAAACGAGAGATAAGCAGGCTGATCATGGTCAGATATGGTATACGGTTTCTTTCTTTCAAGTGCATTGACGTGCATTCACATGCGGGGTCGCAAACAGATATGTACACAAAGTTCAGATTGGTTGCGGTGTGCCTTGCAGTGGCCATCGGCGCAGGCCTTATCGGACAACTGTGGGTTGTCTCGCTGGACATCCTGAGCCTATCTGAAGCGGCGAGAGGTGTCCTGTTTCTACTGGTCGCCCTCGGACTCATGGGTTATCAGCGTCTCAGCCTCGTTTTGAGTGCCATCATCTGCTTACCTTCTGTACTCGCTCAACCGCTGACATTGGATAGTAACGTTCTACTGACCGGTCAATATGCGCTTCTCGCGCTTAGCCTAGTATTGCTAGTCATGCATACCCAAAAATCCTCCGATGACGCGTAACTGAACGAATGACCCTTCATGCACTAGCGATAGAAAGTCCTCTCGGGAACCTGCAGCTCGTCAGTGAGGCTGACTACCTGATAGAACTCAATTGGGAGGGGGCTCACAAAGTTCTGAGCAGCACTGCCCGTTCAGAGCCCGTCATACTGACGACAGCCGCCGATGAGCTCTCACAGTTTTTCAGCGGCCAGCGATCCGAGTTCTCGGTTCCGATTAAACCGAAAGGTACGGCGTTCCAACTGAGCGTCTGGCGCGAACTCCAAGCCATAGCGTGGGGCGAGACCTGCTCCTACCGCGACATTGCAGAGCGCCTGGGAAAACCAACGGCGTCACGCGCGGTGGGCGGGGCGGTGGGTCGAAACCCGATTCCCGTCATTATTCCCTGCCACCGTATCTTGGGTGCGAGCGGCGCCCTCACCGGATTTTCAGGTGGTCTGCAGAACAAAAAAATATTACTGGGGTGCGAAGGACACCGGCTCTAACAGAGCTTCAGGCATCCAGATCAGGGATCAACTCGTCTTTAAGGCGCTCAATTCCGTCACGCAGGCGCAACTTCTCTTTTTTCATGCGCTGAATCAGCAATCGATCACCCCAGGGATGCGCCTGAAGGTCAATCAATTCCTGATCGATGGCCCGATGACGCTCGATCATCAATGACAACCGCATTTCAGGCGTCATTGGCTCGTTAGCGGCAGGCTGATTCAGCTCTGTTGTCATGCGCATGCTCCCCCAAGCACAGCTTTTACAATCAACGCATGTTGCTATTTATCAAGCAAGCACGAATTTTCCTAACGGTTTCAGGCGAGCAGCCAGAGGTCAGCACTTTAGCCTCGGTCACTAAAACCTGGGGCATTAAAAATAGCAGCGTAATCAACACACGCATCACCCCCCGCGATAAATGACTCAGCCAGTAACGATGACCGCTGATTGTACTTTATCGGTTCACCGTCGAACTTGGTGACGCGACCACCTGCTGCACGAACCAAAGCATCGCCCGCTGCGACATCCCACTCGCTACACGCGGAAGTGCGCGGGTAAACATCCGCGTTTCCGGCAGCCACATCACAAAACTTTACGGCACTGCCAGAATTGCGACGCTCTACCTCACCAAAATGCGACGACAAGCAATCCAATAGTGCCTGGACGCGTTTCGGTGAGTGCCTGTGACTCGCTAGCATGACCAGAGGCTGATTCCTGTTCAGACCCTGCACGCTAACAACCGAACCATCTAGGCCTTCGCCCTCCGGAAAGACCGCAGCGCCGTTCTGGACCACGCCTAGCCAATGCTCCTTGCGACAGGGAATGGAGATCAACCCCAACTCCGATACCCCATCGAGTACCAGTGCGATATTGATGGTGAATTGATCAGTCTTTTCTATGAACTCTTTGGTCCCATCAAGTGGGTCTACCACCCAGCAAGCGGGCCAGCTTAGACGGTCAGCTATGTCGGCTCCCTCCGATTCCTCTGACAGAATCGGTATCGCCAGCGGTAACGCCTCCAACCGCTTACAGATGAGTAGATGGAGTGAAGTATCTGCGTCGGTCAGGGGCGTGGCGTCGCCCTTTCGGACAACCTCCAATTCATCGACTTTTTCGTAAAAGCCACGAGCCAGAGCGGCTGCCTCATCGACTATTTCTAGAAGAGATATCAGTAAGGGAACGATCTCCACATCACGTTCGTTCAGAAAAGCGCTTAAACTCTCGTTGTTATTGGACTGAAGCCACCACATGACAGAAGACTACCACCACATGACGCACAAGACCGGCAATGATGCCTATCTTGAAACGGTAGACTGGACAGAAGTTGACCACGTGCTGTTGGATATGGACGGGACGCTGCTGGATCTCGCCTTTGACAATGACTTTTGGGGGCATCGCATCCACGAAAAATACGCGTCAATCCATGACATCAGTATCGAGCAAACCGTGGCGAAGTTTGAACCGCTCTTCAAACGTGTTGCGGGTACTTTGAATTGGTATTCGACTGATTTTTGGAGTCAGCAGTTCGGCTACAGCATTATTGAGCACTCGCGAACCTATGCTAGTGGGATCCGGTGGTTACCCTTTGCCAAAGAATTCCTTCATGCTTTGCGCGACGCCGATGTGAGGTCGACCATTGTGACCAATGCACACCCCGACATCGTGCGCCTGAAACATGAGATGACAGGAATCACGGATTTGGTCGATCGCACCATTAGTAGTCATACATTAGGCCATGCCAAGGAGTCGCCGAACTTTTGGCGAAAACTTCAGGATGAACTGAAGTTTAGCTCCGGCTCAACACTCTTCTTCGATGATTCACCCGCGGTGCTCTCGGCCGCGATCGATTTTGGTATCGAGAGATCTATTGCGATTTGTCACCCGGATAGCACGCGCCCAATACGCATCCCACTGTCATCTTTTGCGATAAATGATTTTGAGCAACTCAATGCGAGCTTACGCAAAGGCGCCGCTGGCTAATGGATCGTTTACGCGTAGACAAGTGGCTGTGGGCGGCCCGCTTTTTCAAAACACGGTCGATTGCCAAAACAGCCATTGAGGGTGGAAAGGTTCATTTGGATGGGCAGCGAGTCAAAGTGTCGAGAGAGATCTCTGTTGGTGAAACCTTAGTTATTAAACAGGGATGGGACGAAAAAGAAGTCGTCGTGCTCGGCTTAAGTGCGGACCGAGGGCCGGCACCGGTAGCTCGCGAGCTTTACGAGGAGACCGCAGCTAGCATCGAAAAGCGGGAACGAGAGGCACAAGCTAGAAAAGCTGCCGGTGGCGCTGTTGCACGGCCCACACAAAAACCGGGAAAGCATCAGCGCAAAGCCCTTGAGCGCCTGCGAAAGCAGTTTGATATTTAAGGCTGCATCTGGCCAGATGACACTGCAACGAAAAAAGACGGGCTTCATTTGTTGACGGAGTGGGCGAATGCACTGTCAAATGAGCGTAAAAAATATTTTACGGGTATAGTGTCAAAATGAATTTTAATCAGCTCCCAACAACGGCACCACAGACACCGGTCTTAGACCGCATTGGCGCCGTGCGCGAGGAGATCAGCGCGCTTAGCAGCGACGAGCTCGTGACGCTCGCCAACGAGTTGCGTGAATTTCTTCTCTATTCGGTGTCAACCACAGGCGGTCACTTCGGCGCCGGGTTGGGCGTTGTCGAGTTAACGGTCGCCCTGCACCACGTCTTTAATACCCCGGACGATCGTATTGTTTGGGACGTAGGCCACCAATGCTATCCGCACAAAGTACTTACGGGTCGAAGAGACCGTATGGGATCTATGCGTCAAAAAGGTGGGTTGAGCGGCTTCCCCAAGCGTAGCGAGAGTGAGTTCGATACCTTTGGTGTCGGCCATTCCTCCACCAGTATTTCAGCCGCGATGGGTATGGCACTGGCAGCAAGACAGCAGGGCATTGATCGCAAGGTTGTTGCCGTTATCGGGGACGGTGCGATTACCGGCGGTATGGCCTTTGAGGCACTGGCACACGCTGGGCACGAGCGCCCCAACATGCTGGTAATTCTCAACGACAATCAGATGTCTATTGGCCACAACACGGGTGGCCTAGCGAGCTATTTCGCCAGGATTTGGGCAACCCAGACCTACCTGACCCTGAGAGAGACATCGAAGAAGCTGTTGGAGCACGTGAAACCTGCCTGGGATCTAGCGAAGCGCACGGAAGAGCACATGAAAGGCATGGTCGCTCCCGGCACACTGTTTGAGGAACTGGGTTGGCACTATATCGGACCGCTAGACGGCCATGACCTGCCGTCACTGGTTGAAGTACTAAAGCGTGTCTCATCGCTGAACGGCCCCCAGATCCTTCATATTCGTACGATCAAAGGCAAGGGCTTCACCCCTGCGGAGGAAGACCCTGTTGGTTACCACGCACTGGGCAAAATCGAACCCAAAAAAGAAGTAGAGAAGGCCTCACCAGCAGCACCGAAACCACCCAAATACCAAGATGTATTTGGTCAGTGGCTTTGTGATACTGCTGAGGTTGACCCGCTGCTGGCTGGAATCACACCTGCCATGTGTGAAGGCTCAGGCATGGTGAACTTTGCCGCTAACTACCCTGACCGATACTACGATGTTGCGATTGCCGAGCAGCATGCGGTGACGCTGGCAGCCGGTATGGCCTGCGATGGGCTGAAACCGGTTGTCGCTATCTATTCCACGTTTTTACAACGAGGCTATGATCAACTGATCCACGATGTCGCTCTGCAAAATTTAGATGTCACATTCGCCATCGATCGTGCTGGCCTGGTAGGTCAAGACGGAGCCACGCATCACGGCGCCTTCGATCTAAGTTACATGCGCTGCATACCCAACCTCATCATTGCGGCCCCCAGTAACGAAAACGACTGTCGTCAGATGTTAGTGAGCGCTTACAATCACAAAGGTCCCTCAGCAGTAAGATACCCTCGTGGAGAAGGTATTGGTGTTCGTATCGAGCCCGAGCTCATCGGCGTTGAGATTGGCAAAGGGCAAATCGTAAGAGAAGGCCGTGACATTGCGATTCTCAACTTCGGCGTACTGCTGACCGAAGCAGAAAAGGCAGCCGAGACGCTCAACGCAACCGTTGCCGATATGCGATGGGTAAAGCCACTCGACGCCGATCTTATTTGTGACCTCGCGAAGACACACTCCCTATTGATCACGGTTGAAGAGAATGTGGTTGCCGGCGGCGCAGGAAGTGCGGTCGCTGAATTCCTCACCGAGCAGGGCTTGGACATCGAGATTCGCCATGTGGCCATTGATGATCGATTTATCGACCATGCCAGCCAAGGCGAGACCCGCGCTGATGCAGGTCTGAGCTGTGACGATATTTTGTCCAAAGCCGGTACAAGCCACGGTAAACTCAGCGCAGCGAAGACTGCGGTGGCATCATGAGTGAAGAAACGAACGATAAAAAACTCAGCGAACAAATTGACGAACTTTCAGCACTAGTCAAACGGCTTGAAGACCCATCAATCGAGCTCGAGGATGCGCTGGCGGTCTATGAATCCGGGATGAAAATTGCGCAAGCGGCGCAGAAGGCGCTCGAGCAGGCTGAACAGCGGATCGAGACCGTATCGGGCAATACCGAAAGTTAGGGCAGAGACACCCAGATGGATACATCAGGTCGCAAACTGTCCTCCCCTATAGACTGCAGTGATTCGCGTCTCGATGAGGCGCTGACCTACGCACTATCCAACCCGGGCAAACAGCTTCGCAGTCGTTTATGCAGAGTGACCTCTGCGGTAGTTGCCGGTTGCGAGCTTCCCTCAGCCGCCAGAGCGGGTGAGGCCATCGAGTTTCTCCATACCTACTCCCTGATTCACGATGATCTCCCATCAATGGACGATGACGACCTACGGCGTGGGAAGCCTACAGTCCATAAAGCCTATGACGAGGCCACAGCGATTCTCGTCGGCGACGGGCTACAGGCTCTCGCTTTTGAGTGGATTGTCGACACGCCCGACCTAGCGCCACTGCAACAAGTTCAACTGGTTAAGTTGCTTAGCAAGTCGGTGGGGTTCGATGGGATGGTGGGCGGTCAAGCCATGGACATTGCAGCAGAAGGCCAATCACTCGCACCGGCCCAACTTGCCCAAGTCCACGCGCGAAAAACCGGTGCCCTCATTGAAGCTTCTGTAGTAGCGGGCGCAATCTGTGCGAATGCAACTGACGCACAGCAAGCATCGCTCAGCACCTTTGCACAGCGAATAGGGCTCGCGTTCCAAGTGATGGACGACGTCCTCGATGTGACCGCAACATCCGAAGAACTTGGGAAGACAGCCGGTAAAGACATCGATGCCGAGAAGTCGACCTATGTTGCCTCAATGGGCATTGAGGGCGCACGAGACTATGCGGAAACGTTGCTCTCCGAGGCCTTAGAGGCACTGAATGAGTTTGGTGATGCGGCATCGGAGCTCAAGCAGCTGGGTCGCCTCATGGTGCACCGCTCTTTTTGAAGCGACTGCCTTTAAAGCGACTGCCGCTCGCGGTTGACTCACCGAAGTCGGGTCAACGCTAGCGCATTGGTTTAGATCGAGGAGAGCAACAGGATGAAATAGCCACCTGCAACGGCCAAGACTCCCATTAGCGCTGCAACTAAATCATCGATCATCACACCAAACCCACCACCAACGGCCCGATCGATCCAACCAATGGGCCATGGCTTTAGGACATCAAACAAGCGAAAGCTCAAAAAGCTGAGCAGTAGTAGGAAATAGGGATCAGCCGCACCCAGAAACCACCAGCTGAGCAGCAAGGCACTCACGCATACGCCGACGACCTCATCAATCACAATCATCTGAGCGTCGTGCTGCCCCGAGACTTTCTCCAGGTGATTCGCCGACCAGAGACCCAAAAAGTAGAGACCAATCACGATTAAGGTCGCAACGACGATCTCCATATGTAGAAGGGCAAAAGCCAGCGGCAACGCCGCGAGACTACCCACTGTGCCAGGCGCCACCGGCGAGAAGCCTGCTCCAAAAAAGGTAGCAACTAACACCGGTAGCCGACCGGCTTCAGTGGAAATGGTCATAGCCTTGCTCCCGCGACATGACATCGCAATAAACACCCTCACCTGCTTCGACGGTTCCTATAACGGTAACCTCGTTGGGAACATCCCGATCAGGCGGCAGGGTAAAAAGTAGCTCATAGTCCTCTCCACCGCTGAGCGCATATTCGAGTGCCTGTGCTTCACCCACAGCAGACACCAGGGCTGTCGACAGCGGAACGGCGGCAGAGTGAATACTAAAGCGAACGCCACTGGCGTTGGCGACATGTGCCGCATCCTGGAGCAACCCATCGGACAGATCGATACAACTCGTTGCCCGTTGTCGCAGCTGACGACCCAAGTCCAGCCGGGCGGTTGGGTGAGTAAACCGAGCGACGAGGTACTCCTGATCGTCAAAGTCCAGCTCCAATCCACGGTATTGGCCTTGCATGACAGCGAGACCGAATGCCGCATCTCCCAGACAACCGCTTACGCAAATCTTGTCTCCCACCCTCGCCTCTGATCGCAAGAGCTTTTCGTTACGAGGACAAAACCCCATTACAGTCAGCGTAAGCGACAAGGGACCTCGAGTGGTGTCACCACCCACCAAGGGCAAACTGTATTCATGGCAGGCACGTGCCAGTCCTTGCGAGAGCCCGTGTAGCCATAAATCATCGACTGAGGGCATCGTTAGCGCCAGCGTCATACCGAGCGGTTCAGCTCCCATTGCGGCTAGATCACTGACGGCCGATGCGACCGCTTTATAGCCAACATCCTCGGGAAACACGTCATCAGTGAAGTGAGTATCGAGCACCGAGCTGTCGGTTGAAACAATCAATTCCGAGTTAGGAGGGACGGTGAGTGCGGCGGCGTCATCGCCTACCGAAAGATCGACAAACTCTCCCGAGCCAAGGGAAGAGAAATAGCGAGTGATGACATCGAACTCACCCACAACGGCTACGTTAGTGCTCCGCCAGCTCTTGCGCGCGGAGCTTCAGTCCGACTTGATCCAGCACACCGTTGACGTAGCGGTAGGAGTCAGTCGCACCGAACTTTTTAGCGAGGGCAACCGTCTCATTCAGTGTCACCTTCGCAGGCACATCAATTCGATCTAACAACTCAAACGTGCCGAGTCGAAGCAAATTACGCTCAATACAGTCGAGCACATCGAGCTCGCGATCGAGGAACGGCGAAAAGATGCCATCAAGCTCGTCGGCCCGGCGAGTGATACCGACCAACATTTCATTGAAGTATTCGGTATCGACGTTTGTGAAGTCATTGTCAGTGCGGAACTCTGCTTCAATCGATGAAGCCGTCGCCCCGGTCATTGACCACTGATACAGCGCTTGGATACAGAAGTGACGAGCTCGCCGACGTTGAGCGGCGAGCACATTAATTGAGGTCATTAGCTTTTCAACGCACCCAGAAGGCTTACCATCTCGAGCGCACTCATGGCCGCCTCAGCGCCTTTGTTGCCCGCTTTTGTGCCAGAGCGTTCGATGGCTTGCTCAATCGAATCAACCGTGAGCACGCCAAAAGCAATAGGAACACCCGAATCCAGTGACACCTGCGCTATGCCTTTGGTGCATTCTCCGGCAACGTGCTCGAAGTGAGGGGTACCCCCGCGAATAACGGCGCCGAGCGCAATAATCGCGTCGCAATCACCGCGCTTTGCCACAGCCTGACACACCATCGGTATTTCAAAGGCGCCCGGTGCTCTGACAATGTGCAGTTGATCTTCGTTGATGCCATGACGCTTGAGCGTATCGATCGCGCCTTCGAGTAGATGCTCTACAACAAAACTATTCCACCGGCCAACAACCAGCGTAAACCGTCCAGAAACGCCACTGAGCTGTCCCTCAGTCGTCGCAATTGTATTTGACGCCATAACTTTCTCTCCTCACTGCCCCGAGGCCACAGCCCCTGGCTCCACGAACTCAACGACTTCAAGTCCGAAGCCTTCGAGCGCATTGTACTTCACGGGTGCACCCATAAGTCGAATTTTACCTACACCCAAGTCACGTAAAATTTGTGCGCCCATACCTACCTGCGAATAGCCGACGCTACGTTGCTGTGAATCATCCGGCAAATCAGCGCCGAGCACAGCGTCCACCTGAGTTAATAAATCAGCATCGGTTTCTTCTTTGTTGATGAGGACCACTACACCGCTTCCCTCTGCGGCAACGCGACTAAGACTATCTTGAATCGACCAAGAGACTTGCTCAGTAGATGTCACGGACAAGAGATCACGCATGGATGCCGTTGTGTGCACACGAACCAAGGTCGGTGTGTCGACATGGATGTCACCGACACTGAGTGCCATGTGAACATGACCTTGCGTACTCTCCTGGTAAACCGACAGCATGAAATCACCATGGCGTGTCGTGATGGTGCCACTGCGAATCAGGTCCACGGTTCGATAATGATTTAAACGGTAATCAACAAGGTCCGTAACGCGCCCAACCGTAAGATCATGTTTATCCGCGAAATCGACCAAAGCTGCGGCGTTCGCAAGATCACCATTCGCATCCAACACCTCGGCAAATACGGCTGCGGGTGTTAAACCCGCAAGCGTTGCTAAGTCCACACCTGCTTCTGCGGCCCCGGTTCTGATCAGCACCCCGCCCGTCAGCGTGGCTACCGGGAATATATGACCTGGCTGCACCAAATCCGAGGGCTTGGCGTCAGGTGCCACTGCCACTCGAACCGTGCGTGCACGATCTGCCGCAGAGATGCCTGTATCGATGCCCGTGCTCGCCTCAATAGAGAGCTTCACTGCGCCCGAGGTCGCAGGATCGACCATGGGCGGCAAATTTAGCTGCTCGCAACGCTCCTCTGTTAGGGCCAGACTCACTAAACCGCGTGCCTGGCGCGCCATGAATGTTACATGGTCGGCCTCACAGTATTCAGCAGCCATAGCAACGACGGCTGTCTGCTCGCCGTCACTCTGATCGAGGACCAATAAAACCATTTCACCGTGACGGAATTCGCTGATGAGCTGGTCTGCTGAAACGGGCGGTACTGAATCAATCACTGTGGTACCCCGCGTTCTTCAATGTATCCAAGGTAATACCCTCTGAGGTCGGAACGACACCCGACTGGAGCAAACGCTCCAGATAACGCGCAATTATATCCACCTCGAGATTGACCTCCGTGCCCACCGAATATTCGCTGAAAACGGTTTCTTCCCAGGTCTGAGGAATAATATTGAGTTCAAAACGAGCACCTGACACCGAGTTCACCGTGAGACTGGTCCCGTCGACGCAAATGCTGCCTTTTGGCGCAATGTAGCGCGCGAGATCCGCCGGTGCTTCGATTGAGACGCGCCACGATCGGGCGTCCCGGCTAAGCGCGACCACCGTACCAAGACCATCGACATGACCACTCACCAAGTGGCCGCCAAGCGCGGTGGTAGGCGTCAATGACTTCTCTAGATTTACCGGACTACCGATTGAAATTTGCTTCAGTGATGTAAGCGAAAGCGTTTCATTAGACACATCAGCCCAGTAGCCGTCCCCCGGGAGTTCAGTCACCGTCAGGCAGACACCGTTGGTTGCAATGCTGTCGCCCAACTGAACATCAGCTAGCGGCAACTTACCCGTCTTGATCCGCAATTTGAGATCGCCGCCCGACTGCTCAAGTGCAGCCACTTCGCCAACGGCTTGTATGATTCCGGTAAACATGTCTTTTCCTTGGGAAAGTATTGTTTGCTTGGGGCTTTCGTCAGCCCTTTGCAACCTGGCGCATGATAATACGCAAATCATCCCCAATCAGGTCGTGAGACGAAATTGAATAACGATTTGCTTGTCCAAGTGAGTTAAATACGGCGTGGTGAGTCGGCCGGGCGTCGGAACCCAACATGACGGGCGCCATGTAAATCAGCCACTGATCGATCAAGTTCTCTTGCTCGAGCGCGCCGACCAGCGTCGGGCCAGCCTCAACAAGAATCTCGTTTGCGCCCTGCTCTCCAAGTTTTAACAGCACCTCGCGCAAATCCAACCCGGCAGCACTACTGGGTATAGGCACCTGGCAGACGTTGTCTGACATGGACGCATCCAGAGATACGCCCTCCCGTGTGAACAGGGTAGTTGGCGTCACTCCAGCCACCACATTCGCCGATGCCGGAGTACTGGCGTTGGTGTCGATAACAGCTCTCGGCGTTGGCGCCACCGTCGCTCTTTTCCAATCGTCTGAGTCGAGGCGGTTGTCGCAGGGTCTGAGGGTCAACGAGCAATCGTCCGCTGACACGGTACCACTACCGGTCACTATGACATCCGAGCAGGCGCGCCATGCCTGGACGTCTGCTCGCGCTTCCTCACCCGTAATCCACTGACTCTCACCTGAGGCCATGGCCGTGCGGCCGTCGGCCGACATCGCCATCTTCACGGTGACACGTCCATAACCGCGCTTGAGCCTCAAGAAAAAGCCAGCGAGCTCATCGGCTGCTTCGGCTTCACAAACGCCGATCGTCACATCGATTCCCGCCGAGCGCAGCTGTTCAACCCCTCTCCCGGCAACACGCGTATCGGGATCAATACAGGCAATCACCACCCGCGCTACCCCAGCTTCAATCAGCACTTGTGTACAAGGAGGCGTTCGACCGGTGTGTGCACAGGGCTCGAGCGTCACGTAAACCGTGCTGCCCGTTGCATCTGCGACCTGGGAAAGCGCATGAACCTCGGCGTGTGCCTGACCGGTCGGGTGGGTGAACCCCGTTGCGAGAACCTCGTCCGATTTTACGATGGCGCAGCCGACCGCAGGATTGGGCGATGACCACACGCGAGCGCGTCTCCCCGTCTCGATAGCGAGACGCATCCAATGATCATCTGAGTAGTTCACGGCGCTTAGGACTGTGGATCAGCTTCGAGCGATGCGATGGCATCTCGGAACTCTGACAGGTCCTCAAAGCTTCGGTAAACGGATGCAAACCGGACATAGGCCACTTGATCGAGTCGCTTTAGCGCTTCCATGACAAGCTCGCCCAAAACGCGGGAATCTAGTTCGCGCTCACCGGTAGCGCGCAGTCGGTTTTTAATCTGTGCGAGCTCACTCTCAACCGCTTCCACCGCCACAGGACGTTTTTCGAGGGCACGCTGCAAACCCGAGCGCAATTTATCCTCGTCAAAGGGCTCTCGACTCCCGTTTTGCTTGATTACCCGTGGCATCACGAGTTCGGCCGCCTCGTAGGTCGTGAAACGCTCTCGGCAAGTCACACATTCTCGACGGCGTCGCACCTGGCCGCCTTCAGCCACGAGTCGGGAATCAATTACCTTTGTGTCATCGGCACCGCAAAAGGGGCAAAACATTCGGAACTACCCTAATAGTTAGTATCCGCCTACTTTACCACTATCAGTCAGCGTAGACCGGAAAACGCGCACAGAGCGCTTTCACACTGTCGCGAACGGTATCAATCACCGCCTCTGGGTTGTCAGACTCCAAGCCCTCGAGCACATCACAAATCCAGTTGGTTAACTGACGAGTCTCCTCATCAGCAAAACCGCGGGTGGTAATAGCGGGCGTGCCGAGTCGTAAGCCCGAGGTCACAAACGGTGATCGTGGGTCGTTTGGCACCGCGTTCTTGTTAACGGTGATGTAGGCACGACCTAGGGCGGCGTCTGCATCTTTACCCGTGTACTCCTTATCGCGAAGATCGAGCAGCATAAGGTGATTATCGGTGCCACCTGATACGAGATTAAAGCCACGGGAGACAAAAGTTTCGGCCATCACTTTGGCGTTTTGTACGACCTGCTTCTGATAATCGACAAAGGAGGGGTCCATTGCCTCCTTGAACGCCACAGCTTTTGCTGCGATAGCGTGCATTAGTGGGCCACCCTGTGCGCCGGGGAAAATGGCTGAATTCAGCTTCTTGTGAAGTTCTTCGTTCTCGCGCGCCAAAATCAGTCCCGATCGAGGACCACGGAGGGTCTTGTGCGTAGTCGTGGTTACCACGTCTGCATGTGGAATGGGGTTTGGATAGACACCCGCAGCCACTAAGCCGGCAACGTGCGCCATATCAACCAGCAGATAAGCACCGACAGCATCAGCAATCTCGCGGAACTTGCCCCAGTCCATGAGTCGGCTGTAGGCACTGAATCCACCAATGATCAGCTTCGGCTTGTGCTCAAGTGCAATCGCCATCAGCTCGTCGTAATCGACTTCACCGGTCGCATTATCAATACCGTATTGAACCGCGTTGTAAATCTTGCCGGAGAAGTTAACTCCTGCGCCGTGTGTGAGGTGTCCACCGTCTGCCAGGCTCATCCCCATTACCGTATCGCCGGGCTGCAGGAGCGCGTGGAACACCGCAATATTTGCACTCGAACCCGAGTGTGGCTGCACATTAGCGTAAGCAGCACCAAACAGCGCTTTGGCACGTTCGATAGCAAGAACCTCCGCACGGTCAACGAACTCACAGCCGCCGTAATATCGCTTGCCAGGATAGCCCTCAGCGTACTTGTTGGTCAGCACACTACCCTGAGCCTCCAGCACGCGCGGACTGGCATAGTTCTCAGACGCGATGAGCTCAATATGCTCTTCCTGGCGCTGCGTCTCCAAGCTCATTGCATCCCACAATTCATTATCGAATGACGCAATGGTCTGAGACGCTGTGTAGCCGTGCCCTGTCGGGGTTTTTGCTGCCTGATTCATGAAGAAGTTCTCCAACAAAGTAATGTTAGTGATACGGGTCAAACGGTGAAGCGGTGCATGATAACGCAGCTGTCTTTCAGCTGCAGGGTAAACTCCTCTACTACACGAATTTAATACGGGAATGTTGCATTTTCCCCCTTTGTGGCGCATGTCATATTTCATTAATAAAACTGTAATATGTTTGCGGTGACATTATCTTTACGATCCCAACTACCTCGCCAACATCGGCATTGAATACTGCGGTATTGGCCTGGGACTATCGGTAAAACAGCATTGAAAAAGCACACCTTAGGCTGGCGAGAGTGGGTGGAACTGCCCGAGCTTGCTATTGGCC
>WTJR01000156.1:0-1970 GCA_011524755.1 Halieaceae bacterium
GGTGACAATGTTTTCATCGGTTCGAACAGTACGCTTGTTGCTCCGCTTACGGTGGAGAACGATGGTTTCGTTGCCGCGGGCTCTACTGTCACCTCAAAAGTCGGTGAATCGCAGCTCGCTGTTGGGAGAGCAAAACAGCGCAACATAGATGGGTGGAAGCGCCCGGAAAAACCTAAGCAGTAGGAACTTGTTATGTGTGGAATAGTCGCCGCGGCAGCTCAGCGAGAAGTCTCCGAAATTTTGCTCGAGGGTTTGAGAAGGCTCGAGTATCGAGGTTACGACTCAGCGGGCATGGCGTTGATCGATAACGACCACGCGCTCCAGTTGCATAAATATTCGGGAAAAGTGAAAGCACTGGAAGACGCTAATGCGCTTAATCCTATTATCGGGTGTCGCGGTGTCGCGCATACCCGATGGGCGACTCACGGCGAGCCGACCTCTGCGAATGCGCATCCTCATATATCGGGAGACCGAGTTGCGCTGGTTCACAATGGCATCATTGAGAACCATGCCAGCCTCCGCGATGCCTTGCGCGCTCAGGGCGTAGAGTTTCGGTCAGAGACCGACACCGAGGTTATTGTTCATCTGATTAATACCAGTCTGGAAAAAGGTGCCTCGCTCTTCGATGCGGTTCGAGAAACCGTGGCCCAATTAGAGGGCGCTTATGCGATTGCGGTTGTAGACACTGAGCACGAAAATGAGGTCGTCGTTGCGCGCGAGGGCAGCCCCCTGGTGCTGGGTGTCGGTATTGGTGAGACCTTCGCGGGCTCGGATACGCTAGCACTTCGGCAAGTCACGGACACCTTTGTGTATCTCGAAGATGGCGATTTGGCGGTTTTGAAGCCGAGTGGTTTTCAAATCTTTGATGGGTCAGGCGCACCGATCACGCGTGAAAAAACGCGCTTAAAGGGCGGTGATAATCAAACCGACAGAGGTGAGTTTGAGCACTACATGCTCAAAGAAATTTACGAGCAGCCGGATCGACTTCGAGACACATTAACCTTTGATGCTCTCGACGATTCGCTGTTCGGCGATCAGGCCGCAGCCATTTTTGACCAAGTGCAGGCGGTTCAGATTATTGCCTGCGGAACCAGCTATCACGCGGGCCTTGTTGCGCGACATTGGCTTGAGGCGATTGCGGGCGTGCCGTGCCAAGTCGAGGTTGCCTCTGAGTTCCGCTACCGGCGCTCGGTTGCGCTGCCCGGCACCTTGGTGGTGACAATCTCACAATCGGGAGAAACCGCCGACACGCTCGCGGCCATTAAACACCTGCCTGATGATTACGCACTCGCGAAGTTGGCGATCTGCAATGTTGATCACAGCGCCATTGTGCGTGCCAGCGATCTTGTCTTCCTCACCAAAGCCGGTCCTGAAATTGGTGTGGCTTCGACCAAAGCATTTACCACCCAGCTTGCAGCACTGATGGTGCTCATGGCCTGCATAGCCCGACGCCAAGCAAAGAACGCGTTGGACGAGTCCTTGGTTAAGCAGGCCATCGCAGAAATTCCGGCTGCCGTGGAAGCGACGATCGCTCAGGACGCCAAGATTAAATCGTTGGCCAGTCACTTCATTCAGCGCAATCATGCGCTGTTTCTTGGCCGCGGGGTTTACCACCCTATCGCTATGGAAGGCGCGCTGAAGCTTAAGGAAATCTCCTATATCCACGCTGAGGCTTACCCAGCGGGCGAATTGAAACACGGTCCGTTAGCCTTGGTTGATGACAAGATGCCGATCGTGGCTGTGGCCCCAAAAGACGACCTACTCGATAAACTGAAGTCTAATCTCGAGGAAGTTCGTGCTCGTGGTGGTCAACTGTTCGTGTTTGCTGATCAGGCCGTTGGTTATGAGAGTGGTCCGGGAGTCACGGTTATCGACGTGCCGTCGGTTTCAGAGCTGGCGGGCCCGATTGTTTACACGGTGGTACTGCAGTTGTTGTCTTACCATGTGGCTGTGGCTAAAGGCACCGATGT
>WTJR01000156.1:2070-3717 GCA_011524755.1 Halieaceae bacterium
CTTTGACCATTTTCTGTCTGGACCCAGAGTTGTTCTCAGGTATACTCGCCGGTTTCCATTTTCTAGCGCACTAAATTAGCGGCGCCAAATGAGGAAATGCATGGCAAATCCCGTTGTTGGCATCATCATGGGGTCACGCTCCGATTGGGGTGTGATGGAGAATGCGGCTCAGACACTGGATGAGCTGGGCGTTGCCTATGAGGCAAAGGTTGTATCGGCCCATCGAACCCCTGACCGTTTGTATGAGTACGCAAGATCAGCCCGTGATCGTGGTTTAAAGGCCATTATTGCTGGCGCGGGCGGTGCGGCTCATCTGCCCGGCATGGCGGCCGCGATGACACCGGTTCCAGTTTTGGGTGTGCCGGTTGATGCCACTGTGCTGCAGGGTGTGGATGCCCTGATGTCGATCGTCCAGATGCCGAAGGGCGTGCCGGTGGCAACGTTTGCAGTTGGCAAGCCGGGAGCCGTAAATGCAGCTTTGTTCGCTGCGGCGATGCTGGCCAATGATGATGCGGCCATTCGCGATGCTTTGGACAATTACCGGGATGCGCAATCCTCGGGTGTCCCTATTAACCCCGTCGACTAAAAGCGATAGCGCAAATGACAAAGGGTCGCCTTGGCATTATTGGTTGTGGTCAGCTGAGCCAGATGCTGGGTGAAGCCGCAAATCGACTGGGTTTTAGCGTGTCCTATCTCTGTGTTGATGAGACACCGGTCGTTGCTGGCCTTGGACCAATCTACTACCCAGATCAGCTAGATGAATTCTTAGCCGCCTGTGATGCCATTACTGTAGAAAGAGAGAGCCTTCCTGACGATATGTTGCGCCAAGCGGCGAACGTGGGTTTGGCGCCTAACTATGATGCCTTAGTGACGCTCAGGGAGCGCGACACGCAAAAGGCGATGCTTGATGAGCTCAACATACCTACCTCACCTTGGTCCCTTGTATCCACGCCCGATCAACTTGAATCGGCCTTAGATGCGCTTCCGGGACAATACGCTCGCTGTAAGCGGACCCTAGGCGGCTATGACGGGGGTGGGCAATGGCGTGTTGATCAAAACACCCGGGAGGTCATCCCCGCCGACGCTTACCCCGTTATCGCCGAAGCCGAAATTAGCATTGACCGTGAGTACGCGATCATCATTGGAAGAGACCAGCAAGGCAACACGGCTTGTTATCCCATGACCGAGAATGCCATGCGCGACGGCATTTTGATTGGTAGTTATGTGCCATCCGGTATCGATACAGCATTGGCTGATTTAGCCGCAGACTATGCCAAGCGTTTAGTCGATGCCATGGACTATGTGGGTGTTTTGGCGATTGAGTTTTTCGTTACCGACGGTGAACTCATCGTTAATGAAATTGCCCCTCGGGTGCACAATACGGGTCACTGGACTATTGGCGCTGTTGGCGCAGATCAATTCACTCAGCATGTGAGTTGCGTCATGGGTGAGCCGGTGCGTGAGCCTTCATTTACCGAATCTGCATCAATGGTCAATCTACTGAATGACGAGCTCCCGTCACACATGCCAGAGGGCCCTATTCGTACGTTGATTCAGACGTATGGAAAGGGTGTACGAAAAGGACGAAAGCTTGGCCACATGACGTTGATCGGCCCGGACGCTGATCTGGTTAGAGCGCAGGCGGCA
>WTJR01000156.1:3817-16475 GCA_011524755.1 Halieaceae bacterium
AATGATTTGGGCTGTTTTGCAATAAGAGAGAAGCGAAGTGGACGGCCTGCTGGCTCCTCACGATTCTATGGATACGATGAAGCCGATCGGTGTATCAGGATTGGCTACACCTTCATTGCTCGAGAGCTCTGGGGCACGTCAGCGAATCGGGAGATAAAAGAAGCGATGCTAATGCGCGCATTCAACGCGGTTGACCGGGTTTTTTTTGATATCGGACCTCAAAATTACCGATCCATCGCGGCCGTTAAGAAGTTGGGTGCAGTCTTCAGTCACAACGAATCTGACAGTAAAGCGGTCTACGTGTTATCAAAGCAACAGTGGTTCAAAACCTCCAGTGTTTCTTAAGTAGAGGCATCGCTTCATGAACAAAACACCCGAGCCCATAAGCTTTGCTGAGAAGTTTGACTCTTTCACCGAGCAGTGGTCACCCAAAGTGGTGGCAGAAATGAATGACTATCAATTCAAGTTGGTGCGACTCGAGGGTGATTTTGTTTGGCATGACCATCAGGACACGGATGAAACATTCATCGTCTTGGAAGGTACGTTAGTGATTGATTTTCAGGACGGTACAGTCGAGCTTGAGGCAGGTCAGATGTTGGTTGTCCCTAAGGGAGTGCCGCATCGTCCGCGGGCATCAGCAGAGGCGAAGGTCCTTATCGTTGAGCCCAAGGGCGTTATCAATACAGGTGACGTTCAATCAGACATGACGGCGCCACTGGATGACTGGATTTAACACCGAGTAGGGGTGGGTATGCGGTATGTGATTAATCTGTTGGCCGCTTTAGGGCTCTTTTACTCGGGCTTTGTTCACACCTTCTGGGGTAACGATCCGTATCTTGGTTGGGCCATTACGATAATTGCAGCTTTCATATTGGCGGAGCCTTTGTTGGCGGTCATGGACCGTGTCGGACTCACAGGTCGGCGCCGGCGTTGGGCCGTTATTGGTACTTTTCTATTGGTGTCGTGGGTGTCGCTAGGGGTTGGGGAGCTTCCAGAGAAGACCGAAATGATGCTGGATAACTTGCCAATGCCGAAGATAACCGGCGTTTAGTTGACGGTTTTACGAAGTCGAGCGTTACGAAAGTCACTGTCTTTGAGCTGCGCGACAATCGCATTACCTTTGGCTTCGCTCTCAATCCCAACGACTTGCACGCGGTAGAAAAGCTCACCCGATCGCGACTCCACGGCAACCTTCGCTTCCAAGCCTTGTTCCACCAACTCATTAATAACTGAGTCAGCTCGCTCTCCTTTGTCATAGGTGTCCACGAACACAAACCAGTTATTTCGCATAGGCAGCTGCTTGAGGCGAACCGGGCGTTTTGCTGCCGTCGGCGCAGCTGCCGTGGATGCGATGGTTTGTGCCTTTGAGTTTGTAGCCCTCGAAGCGCTGCTGGGTGATTCTTCAGCTTTCCCTAACCAGTAGGGCCCCGCGTTTGTTTGCGCGGACATCCATTCGGAAGCCTGCCCAGCCAAGGCCTTCGAGGCAAAGCCAGCCGCTCGAACGCGGTAGTAGTCTCGACCGTTGACTCTAGCGCTGGCTACGGAAATGTTGAGCGGTCTAAGTGTGTCTCGTAGCGCCGCTGCACGGTCGTTGGCCGTTGCGCGGGAGGTATGACTCTCTAGATTAACAAACCATGGCCCGCCAGCCTGTCTGGGTGGCTCCAGTATGGGTGACGCGGGCTTTACGGGCTGGCTGGGTGCCGCTTCTTGTCGTTGAGCGATCGCTTTGGCCGCTCGCTCGGCCTCCCGATTTTTGAGCAACTCGTTTTCCTCGGTGAGCGCTTCGGTTTGTGCTCTCAGAGACGCGATCTCGGTTCGGAGTGCTTCGTTGTCTGCTGCTAGTGCAGTGTCTTCCGACGCCTTTTCATTCTCCACTCGTTGCAGTGATCGAATGGTGTCTTTGAGGTCGGCAATTTCCGCACGGTTGGAGCTTTGCGTATCGACCCATAGACCGGTCATGGCGGCAGCGGCAACAAATCCGATAACGGCAAGAGCCCATGGCATTTTGGCACTACCGCTGGCAGATTTAGCGGTAGCCGTGTGATCGGTTAGGAGTGCGGCGGAGTCACTAACGTCGTCGGTATAATCCTCATCGTCATCCTCTTCCACGTCGTCACTGTCATTCGCCGTGACGTCATCTGAGTCCGAGTCCATATCGCTGGCAGGGGGTACCTCGAAGTCATCATCCTCCACCCAATCGGTACTCTCGTCGATGTCATCTTCGTAGTTGTCAGATGATTTCGGCTTCATCCCTTCCGACCAGTCAGCTGGTGGCGTGAGTACGCGTTTCTTATCGTCGTCGTTGTCGTCCATGGTCTGCCCTCCTACACCTTATGAGAGATTAGCAGAAAGCCCAGATAAACGCGGTGTGTAGGCCGTCGTAAATGGCGCTTTCTAGTACACTGTATCCCATGGATGTGTCAGATATTCTTGATGGCCTCAACGAGGCGCAGCGTGCGGCGGTAGCGGCAGAGCAAGGTAATCAACTGGTGCTGGCGGGCGCAGGGTCGGGTAAGACACGTGTGCTGGTGCACCGCATTGCCTGGCTCATCAGAGCGGAGGGTCTTTCGCCTTACTCTGTCATGGCCGTGACCTTCACCAATAAGGCCGCTCGAGAGATGCGGGGCCGGATTGAAGAAATGCTTGGGCGGCCGACGCATGGTCTATGGATTGGTACATTCCATGGTCTGGCGCACCGCCTCCTGCAAACCCACTGGGCTGAAGCAGGACTTCCCCAAAATTTCCAGATACTTGATAGCGATGATCAGCTGAGACTCGTCAAGCGTGTTTGTCGTGAGCTAGGCCTCGATGAGTCGAAGTGGCCGCCAAGGCAGGCGCAGTGGTTCATCAATGGTCAAAAAGACGAAGGCTTACGCGCCCAACATATTGAGCCGCCCATGGGCGATCTTTACACCAAAACGATGGTGCGCATTTACGAGGCTTACGAGGCGGCTTGCCAGCGCGGCGGCTTGGTCGATTTTGCTGAGCTTTTACTGCGTGCCCACGAACTCTGGTTGAAGTCGCCGGAGACCCTGGCGCATTACCAAGAGCGCTTCAATATTTTGCTGGTGGATGAGTTCCAGGACACGAACTCCATTCAATATGCCTGGCTGAGAGTACTTGCTGGCGATGCAATCCCGGTTGTTGCCGTGGGTGACGACGATCAGTCCATCTATGGATGGCGTGGCGCAAAGATTGAAAATATCCAGCGATTTACCCAAGACTTTATGGGCACCCAAACCGTTCGTCTCGAGCAGAATTATCGTTCAACTAAGACGATTCTTGATGCGGCCAACGGCGTGATATCGCACAACGCAGGTCGGTTGGGTAAGGACCTATGGACGGATGGTGAGGACGGCGATCCCATTAAGCTTTACGCCGGCTTCAACGAACAAGACGAGGCGCGGTTTATTGTCGAGCAGATTCAGTCGTGGACTGATGAGGGCAATCCGCGCAAGTCCAGCGCCATTTTGTATCGATCAAACGCGCAGTCGCGTGTGATTGAAGAAGCACTTATCCGTGTGGGACTCCCCTACCGCATTTATGGCGGGCAGCGCTTCTACGAGCGCCTCGAGATTCGCAACGCGCTGGCGTACATGCGATTGATCATTGGCCGCGGAGACGACCCTGCTCTCGAGCGCATTATCAATACGCCTACCCGGGGTATCGGCAGTAAGACGGTCGACGATTTACGCGCGATCGCTCGGGAAAACAATGTATCGATGTGGCAGGCAATCGGGCTTGCCCAACAAAACGGTTTGCTTGGGTCGAGAGCGCGATCATCACTGGCGGGATTTGCTGCCTTAATTAACGAGCTGGATAGCGAGACGGTAGAGCTTCCCCTTGAGGAAATGGTGGAACACGTCATCCATCGAACGGGTTTGATTGAATTTCACAAGGCAGAGAAGGGGGAGCGCGGACAGGCGCGGGTGGAGAACCTCGAAGAACTGGTTTCCGCGGCTAAAACCTTTAGAGCGGAGGACGATTCGTTGTCTCCACTTCAGCAGTTTCTCGATAGTGCTGCGCTTGATGCGGGTGACAGCCAAGCTGACCCTTACGAAGACAGTGTACAAATGATGACGCTGCACTCCGCAAAAGGCCTAGAGTTTCCGCTCGTTATCTTGGCTGGACTGGAAGAGAACTTATTTCCGCACCGAATGTCGGTAGAGGAGCCAGGCCGCTTGGAGGAAGAGCGGCGACTAGCTTATGTCGGTATCACCCGGGCGCAGCAACGTTTGCTAATTACCTATGCAGAGAGCCGGCGCTTGCACGGTAGCGAGACCTATAACACGCCGTCCCGCTTCGTGCGGGAAATACCTGCTGACTTAATCGAGGAAGTACGGCTCCATGGTGGATTGACTCGGCCTCTTGCCGACCGGCTGCAGCAGCCTGTGGCTGCCTCAAACGATTCGGGACTGTCTCTGGGTCAGCGTGTGACTCATCCCATGTTTGGTGAAGGCATGGTGCTCAATATCGAAGGGCGAGGTGCCAACGCGCGGATCGAGGTAAACTTTGCTGAAGGCAGTAAGTGGTTGGTTCTGCAATACGCCAATCTTCAAGCTTTGTGAGGCTTAGATGAAAGAGAGAACGCTGTTACCGGTAGCCGTTGTAGGTCTTTTACTGCTCTGGGTTGGAACACTGGCACTCTGGGCTGTTGAAGCTCAAATGACCGACGATGAAGCGGGTCCCCGTGTCAGCGGAAGTGAAACCAGTATCGAATGGAAGCTAGTGACCACCTGGCCTAAGGGGTTACCGGGCCTTGGATCGGCCCCAGAAAACTTTGCGCGTCGCGTGGGTGAAATGAGCAATGGCCGATTGACGGTCCGAGTTTACGGTGCGGGTGAGGTCGTGCCCCCGTTCGAGGTGTTTGATGCGGTCTCTCAGGGCGTAGCGGAAATGGGACACGGCGCCTCCTACTATTGGAAAGGCAAGATTCCCTCATCCGTGTTTTACACCGCTGTTCCTTTTGGTATGACCGCGCAGGAAATGAACGGTTGGTTGCATTATGGCGGCGGGCTTGAGCTATGGCGCGAGCTTTATGCCCCGTTCGGCGTGCGGCCATTTGCCGGCGGATCAACCGGGGTTCAAATGGCCGGCTGGTTCAACAGAGAGTTGAAGTCGGCGAGTGATCTTGATGGTCTCAAGATGCGCATACCGGGCCTCGCTGGTGAGGTATTTGCCGCATCGGGGGGCACCGCTGTTCGATTGGCGGGTGGTGAAATCTATACATCAATGCAGACAGGTGTCATCGACGCTGTCGAGTGGGTTGGGCCCTATAACGATCGCACGCTGGGTCTGATGGAGGTGGCTGAGTACTACTATTACCCGGGTTGGCATGAGCCGGGTGCGATGCTTGAGTTCACGGTAAATCAGGCGGCCTTCGATCGCTTGCCCGCGGACCTCCAAGCCATTGTTGAAGGCGCAGCGAGAGCCACAAATCAGGACATGCTCGACGAGTTCACTGCGCGCAACAATGAGTCCCTCACGACGCTATTAGAAGAGCATTCAACCAAGCTACGGCCATTGCCTGATGATGTTATGGACGTGCTTCACAGTAATGCCGTGATTGCCTTAGAAGAGCTCAAGAAAGACGACCCTATGGCGCAGAAAATTTCTGCCTCTTATGAGGCGTTTTTAGACGGTGTTCGGACGTATCACGAGATCTCTGAGCGCGCCTACCTCAATGCTCGAGATCGAGTGTTACCGCCTATCACGTTTACTGACCAGTAATCGTTCGCGTACGTTTCGCGTTATCGATGGCGACATAGATGAACTCGCCCTCGGTCACCTTAATTGGCTCGCCGTCGTGTTGGGAGTTGATCCACACCTCGATGAGCACACGCACTGAGCTCCGACCAATGTCGAGAATGTCGCAGTAACAGGTCACCACGGCACCGACGTGGACTGGGGTGAGAAACGACATGCCCTGTATCGCGACCGTTGCGACACGGCCGCCCGCTACCTCTGACGCCGCAACGCCACCTGCAATGTCCATTTGCGACAGCAGCCATCCACCAAAAATATCACCATTTGCGTTGGTGTCCGCAGGCATGGCAACCGTTTGCAGTGCGAGCTCGCCCTGTGGTCTTGGTGTTTCATCAATCGGATTCACCGCATTCTCCTGGAGTCAGTGAGGGTGTGTCAGGGATGTACCGTTTATTGGCTATGTCAGATCAACGCCCCAGTGAGCTCGGTAACCAGGTGACGATATCCGGAAAGAGCCACAGCATGGCCAACAGGCCGAGCTGGATTAACACAAACGGGATGACACCACGGTAGATAGCACTCGTCGCCACCGAGTCATCGGCTACGCCGCGCAGATAGAACAAGGCGAAGCCGAAGGGCGGTGTAAGGAACGACGTCTGCAGATTGACCGCGATCATGACGCCAAGCCAGATGGGATCAAAACCCATCGCCAATAAAATAGGCGCGACAATCGGCACGACCACAAACGTTATTTCGATGAAATCGAGAATGAACCCGAGTAGAAACATGACAAGCATCACGATCAAAAGTGCCATGTGCGGTCCGCCACCGAGTTCCGCGAAAAACGCTTCAATCAGTTCATCGCCACCGAAGCCCCTAAACACCAGCGAAAACAGGGCTGCGCCGATGAGGATGAGGAACACCATGCTGGTGGTTGCCATGGCGGAGCGCGCAATGTCTTTAAGCGTTTCCAAATCGAGCGCTGATTTGTAGGCCGCCAGACACAACGCGCCGACAGCGCCAACACCTGCGGCCTCTGTCGGTGTTGCCGCACCAACAATGATGGAGCCTAAGACCACGCCGATTAAAAGCAGCGGTGGTAACACGGCTGCCATGATGGAGGACTGGCCGTCATCGCTTACTTCCTCTGGGGCTGGGCAGTCGGATGGATTGCGCCAAGCCACAAATAGGAGGTATCCGAGGTATAGGCCAACCAGAACCAGGCCGGGTACCAGCGAGCCGACAAACAAGTCACCGACCGATACGGTTTGCGTATTGATAATGCCGCTTTGTAGCTGCGCCTGCTGATAAGCGGTGGACATGATGTCTCCTAGCAGAACGAGCGCAATAGACGGCGGAATGATTTGCCCCAGTGTGCCCGTGGCACAGATAAGCCCGGTAGCGAGCGATGGGTTGTAGCCTGCACGGAGCATGGAGGGAAGCGCCAGCACGCCCATCGTCACAACCGTCGCACCGACAATACCGGTACTGGCGGCTAGAAGTGCGCCCACCACGATAACGGATATGCCCAGACCGCCGGTTCGATTCCCCAGCCCGCTAGCCATGGCGGTCAGTAGTTCCTCGGCTATTTTGGCGCGCTCTAAGGTGACTCCCATGAGAATGAAGAGCGGCACGGCGACAAGCGTCTCATTGGTAATGGTGCCAAACATACGGCCCGACAGTGCAGCAACGAAGCTGGCATCGAAGTGCCCTGCAATCACGCCCACGGCGGCAAAGAGTAGTGCGGTTCCGGCAAGCGTCAGTGCAACAGGAAAGCCAAAGAGCAGTAATACGCAGACGCTGCCGAACAGTGCGAGTGCTAATTCACCCTCAACCATCAGTGGGCACCTCGCTCAGCTCGATCAAGCCCTGGATGATAAGGCTTACAGCTTGAAGTGCGAGTAGCAGCGCCATAGCTGGTATCAGTGTTTTAAGAAGGAATACCGCTGGTATGCCTCCCGGCTCAGGTGAGGATTCCATGATCGACCAGCTTTCTGACACATAGCCCCAAGACCCGAACAAGATGAGTGTGCAGAAAGGTAATGTGAACATGGTGTGGCCAATAGTATTCACCCAGTGCTTCTGGCGATCCGTGAAATTTCGATAAAAGACATCAACCCGCACATGCTTGTCTGCAAGCAACGTGGGTGCCGCGCCGAGCATGAACAGAGCGCCATGCAAATAGAGCACTGATTCCTGTGCTGCGATCGCACCCTGTCCAAATCCATAGCGCAGGATCACTACGGTGGTTGTGACTAACGCCATGGCAATCGCCGCATAGGCCACGGCATTGCCAACGCTGCGGCTCACACTATCGATTGTCTGCGCAAGAGTTGCCCAGTACTTCACTGTAATGACCCGTTCCTCAACACGACGTTGAAGGTTATCATCGTGTGAACATCAATTGCAGAGAGATTCACTGTGCTTACCGTACTGTCGCCAGCAAAAACACTGGATTACGAGACACCGTCTACAACAGCGACCTCAACGACTCCGCGATTTATGGATCAGTCGGCCCTGTTAGTAGACGACGCTAGAAAGCTAGCTCCAGATGACATTCGTTCGCTTATGGGTGTGAGCGAGTCGATTGCGGACCTCAATCACGCGCGCTTCATGAACTGGCAGGAAGAGGCGAGCGCCGATAATGCAAAGCAGGCGGTGCTTGCGTTTAAAGGCGACGTTTACACGGGCCTTGAGGCAGATTCGATGAGCGAAAGCGATCTCGAGTTCGCGCAGTCCAGACTGAGAATTCTATCTGGCCTCTATGGCCTGCTGCGGCCTTTGGACCTCATGCAGCCATATCGACTTGAGATGGGGCTTAAGTTTGCAAACCAACGCGGCAAGAACCTCTATGAATTCTGGGGTGATCGCGTGACGGATACCCTCAACGAAGACCTGGCCTCGGCGAATACTGACGTCCTGATTAATCTGGCTTCCAATGAGTACTTCAAGGCGGTGAAACCAAAAGCCCTAAACGCTGACGTCATTACGCCGCAGTTCAAGGATCTTAAGAACGGTCAGTACAAGATGATTTCGTTTTTCGCCAAGAAGGCGCGAGGCGTCATGGCTCGTTACATCATCGACAAGCGAATTACTGATCCCGAGGCGCTCAAGGCCTTCAATGGATCCGGGTACTACTTTAGCGAGGAACATTCGAAAGGACCGCAATGGGTCTTTTTGCGTGACGAGGCGCCAGCGTAGTCGAGGATATCGAGCGTTACGATTCCTGTTTAAAGGGTAGTAACGTGGCAGCTTCGTCCCGGTAGCGACGAACGTGATCACAGTCTCGCCGGCAAAAGTCAGCAACCGCGTCTTTTAACCGTGGTTCGGCTACCCAGTGGTTTGAATAAGTGAGTGTGGGCTCGAAGCCACGCTGTATCTTATGTTCGCCTTGTGCACCCGGATCGAAGCGGCTGATACCGCGCTCAATACAATACTCGATGCCACGGTAGTAGCAGGCCTCGAAGTGCAAGAAATCAAATTCCTTCAGGCAGCCCCAGTAACGACCGTACAGCGTATCGTCATCAACAAAGTACAGCGCGGCGGCGACCGGCTTCTCACCTTCGTGCGCAATGACCATGACGGTGCTTTCACCTAACTGAGGGCAGACCTTCGTAAAGAAGTCACCGGTCAAATAACCTTGATGGCCGCTTCGTTTCAGATAGGTCGTCTGATAGCAGTAGTAAAAAAATGCCCAGTCTTCCTCGCTAATGTCGCTACCTGTTTTGGTGACGAGTTGTAGGTTCTGAGCCGCGATCGCTGCTCGTTCTTTCTTGAGGGCTTTGCGTTTTCGACTGTTAAAGGCAGAAAGAAAGTCATCGAAATCTGAGTAGTTTCGGTTAAACCAATGGAACTGCGTGGTCATGCGCTGCATCAGGCCAGCAGTTGCCAGTTGTGTCGAGGTCGTTTCGTCCGGAAACAAAATATGCCAGCTCGAGATGTTCTCGGACGCGCACCAGTCAGTGACAGCTGAGATCAACTCGAGCTGCGCATCAGGATGGTCGTTGTCTGTCCATAACCGAGGCCCAGTCGCCGGTGTAAACGGTACGCCGGTTACAAGCTTCGGATAGTAGTCCAAACCACTCCGGTGCCAGGCATCAGCCCATGACCAGTCGAAGACATATTCACCGTAACTGTGGCTCTTCAAAAATCCGGGTGCTAGGGCGATTGGATGATCCTTATCCCAAAGACCAAGGTGACAGTTTTGCCAACCAGACTGACTGCCCGTGCTACCTGATGTTTCTAACCCCTCGAGAAACCTGTGCGTGAGAAAGGGGTAGCCAGTCGAGAACGACGCGTCCCAAGCCGCTTTGGGTAAATCATTAACGCTTGGGTACAGTCGAAGTTCCACGCTGGAGAGTCTGGCTAGTATTCAGGGCTTATACGGATAGAGTGGCGTAGTGTCCCAGTAGCCCAACCGCCACGATTAAACCAATCCACTTACTCTCGTTAAAGGCTTGAAAGCAGGTTTCGCGTGACCGATCGCTAATGAGTCGCTGGTGCCTGACAAACAGTGCAGCGACTGCGGCAATCGATAGGAAGTAAATAACGCCCAGACTAAAGCTCAGGCCGGTCGCCACAAAGCAGAGCAAACACACTACCTGTAGGCCAAAAATGATTCGCGTATCGGCTTCACCAAACAGTATGGCTGTCGACTTGATACCCACTTCCAGATCGTCCTCTCGATCGACCATGGCGTATTGCGTGTCATAGACCACGACCCATAAAAGGTTTGCGAGGAACAGCCACCACAGTCCTGCCGGCATCGTCTCTGTGGCGGCTGCGAAGGCCATGGGAATGCTCCAAGAGAAGGCCATGCCTAGGACCACTTGTGGTAGGTGGGTGAAGCGCTTCATGAATGGGTACACGATGGTTAGCGCAGCGCCAATGAACGATAGTTGCACGGTGAGCCAGTTAATTTGCATCACCAGCCACAATGCAAGCCCCAGTAAACCAAACAGCAAACAGAGCGCTTCAATAACCGATACCTCACCGGTCACCAGAGGTCGGTTACGGGTTCGCTCAACAAAGCCGTCCAACTTTCGATCGGTGAGGTCATTGGTGGTGCACCCCGCCGATCGCATAACGAAGGCGCCGACAATAAAAGTGAAGATCAGGAACGGTGTTGGGAGTCCCTCGGACGCAATGATCAGACCCCAGAGCGCGGGTGCGAGCAATAGGTAAGTCCCAATGGGCTTGTCAAATCGAATCACCCGCAGGAGCGCGCTGAGTTTTTGTCGTGTTAGGGCTATCGCTGACAAGAGGTCATCCAAAAAAGTTTGTGTGGGTGATTATACGTGTGCAAAGGCTTCGCGTGCGCGAGTCCAACGCGACTCAATCTGTTCTGCCCGTTTGGGGTCGTCCCGTACTAGCTCCTCGGCGACAGTTTGCGCCGTCTCCAGAAGCGCTTCGTGCTCGGGAAGTCGAGCGACTCGGAATGATGACAGCCCGGTCTGTCGTGTTCCCAGCACTTCCCCGGGTCCGCGAATGCTTAGATCTTTCTCGGCGATAACGAAGCCGTCTTGTGATTCCCGCATGACCGCAAGACGCTGCTTGGCGGTTTGGCTCAGGGGTGATTGATACATCAACAAGCAATGGCTCTCTATGGCACCTCGGCCTACTCGCCCACGCAATTGGTGCAATTGCGCTAGCCCGAAACGCTCCGCATTTTCGATAATCATCATGCTTGCGTTGGGGACATCCACACCAACCTCAATAACGGTCGTCGCGACCAAGATATCAATGCGATTTGCAGCAAAGGCGGCCATCATCTCCGCTTTTTCATCAGCACTGAGTCGCCCATGTAAGAGACCTACTTTCAGGTCGGTTAAGGCTTCGCTCAGTTGCGCTGCGGCTATTTCAGCCGCATTTGCCTGCAATGCGTCACTCTCTTCAATCAAGGCGCAGACCCAGTAGGCCTGGCGCCCCTCTCTGCATGCAGCGCCAACGCGGTCAATCACCTGTTGTCTGCGTGCCGTATCAATCAACACCGTTGTTATGGGTTTTCGCCCGGGTGGAAGCTCGTCAATCACCGAGCAGTCCAAGTCCGCGTACGCCACCATCGACAGTGTTCTTGGTATGGGGGTGGCGGTCATGGTCAGCTGGTGGGGGGTGATGTCATCTTTTCCCCGGCGGGTAAGTGACAGCCTCTGGTTGACGCCAAAGCGGTGCTGCTCATCGACCAGCACCAGGCCAAGTGATGCGAATGATACGTGGTCCTGAAATAAGGCGTGCGTGCCGACCACGATATCAACCTCGCCCTCTTCAACAGCCGCCAGCGCCTCGCGCCTCGCCTTGCCTTTAATTTGGCCGGTTAGCCACAGCACTTTGACTCCTAGTGGTTCGAACCATTGGTTGAAGCCACGAAAATGTTGCTCGGACAGGAGCTCGGTGGGTGCCATCAGCGCTACTTGATGTCCCGCCTCCACCATGTGCGCGGCGCTAATGGCCGCTACCAACGTTTTGCCTGAACCAACGTCGCCCTGAAGCAGTCGTAACATCGGTGTGGGTTTTTTTAGGTCCTCGACAATTTCGAAGCAAACCCGCGTTTGCGCGCCGGTTAGTGAGAACGGCAGGGTTTCGATGATGGCCCTGGCCATTTTGCCACCTTCTGCGGCTTGTGCAGACTGCAGCTGCAATGTTCGCGCGCGTCGAGACAGCATCGAAATTTGGTGTGCGATAAGCTCCTCGCTCGCTAGTCGGAGCTGCGCAGGGTGTCGTCCCTCAAGAATGGTATGCGTGTTCACGCCCGCGGGTGGTTGGTGTAACAGGGCGATAGCCTCTGCCATGGAAGGCGCGTCCTTTAACCGTCCCTGCAGTAAATCGTCTGGCGGGTTTTGCGCGAGGTAGGTCAATGCCTGTCGAGCGAGATTACGCAACGTGCTTTGACCCATGCCCTCGGTCGTTGGATAAACAGGCGTCAATGCATCTTCCAGCGCTGTTTCTCGCTCAC
>WTJR01000199.1 GCA_011524755.1 Halieaceae bacterium
CTGAGCGTTGATAAAACAGTCATGCCCATCAATTGTCGGCGCGAGACAGCGGTCTCTTTAACCGTTTCTGCTGTTAGGTGGTGTTCTGGCGCCCGGTCGATCGTGGTGTGCATCGCTCTTACAGCCCAAGCTCCGCTAGCGCCTGCTCCCGATCTAACGAAGGACTGACATCAGGTGACCAGGCAGCAACGCGGTGGAGCAGTCGCTTTCTATTTCTAAGATCGCCTGCGACGCCGTAGTGGACGGTACCGAGATTGTCCCAAATGGCGACATCCCCTGGCTGCCATGAGTGACGGATCTGTAGCTCAGGGATTTTCACCTGATCCAGGGCGATTTTGATGAGTTGCTCGCTTTGCTCTGCTGAGAAACCCTGTATTCGCTTCACGTATCCGTTGCCGACAAAGAGGCATAGTTGGCCTGTTTCAGGGTGGCGTATGACCGCAGGGTGGCTGTTGCTCTCATCCATTTGGGAAAGTTTATCCAGCACCTCTTTAGAACCGAAATCATGGCGCAAGGCCATATATACGGCGTCATGGTCGATATCCAGTTCAAGAAATAATCGCTTTAAAGGGGCAGGTAACCACTCAAATGCGGCCGACGCGCTAGCCCACATGGTATCAGCGCCGAAGGGCACCTCAGTGGCCTGTAAGACAGAAACTAGGTTAGGGTGCTTTCGCCCGGTGACGTCGTGGTGCCAGATATCTGTGGTCGTTTTAGAGCGGTCTGACTCAAACTGCTCGATGACCAAAACCTCAGGGTAACCCTCGTCAGCGAGTGTTTTTCCAAAGGTATGGTGCTCCAGCTCGGTTCCAAATAGCTTCCCGGCCTGGACAAGTTCAGCATGACTGAGGTGCTGATCTTTCAGGAAGAGGACGCCATAGCGCCATAATGCTCGTCGTAATTGACCTGCCGCTGACTCGTCGACCTTGGCTAAATGGAAATTTCGAACCTCAGCGCCAATGACGGGCGTAAGCGGAGCGAGCTCAAACGCATCAAAGGTTTCATCAACACCTTCAACGGCTCGAGGGGCCTCAAAAGCATTCATACCGCCTCCTTAGAACTTATTCTTATGTCAATAGATTAAAACGGCATGTCACTCACATCAAGGATGATGGTGCCTTACACTCAAGCTATGACACACTGCAGTGTCCTAGTTAAATTAACAAGAAGAGGTGGGTCATGGACGAACGACTCGGACGTTTTAAAGATGAGGCTGACGCCTTTGCTCAATGCGAGGCGGCAGGTTATACCGCGCACAAATTTGATTTCCCCGCAGACGACAATGAGTTTCACTGGCACGATTTCGATTCGCTGACGTTTATCACTGCGGGTGAGTTGACCATTTTCGATGTCGATAGCGGTGAGTCGCGAACCTGTGGTGCTGGCACTAAAATTGTTGGGCGCAAAGGGGTGGTTCACCGAGAGCAGACGTCTGGATTTAGCGCCATTATTGGCTTTGCAGAAGATCCTAAAACGTTGAGCCAGCCGATCAATAAACCGCTGCCAGTAACGGTATAAGCAGCGGTAATTAGGTAGCTGAAATTTCAGCGGACTCGCTAAGGTTCGGGGGTAAGGTGGCGAATACGTTTACAACGGTTCTCGGCTACATGGGAACAAGGGTGCGTCAACGCTTGGGTGTCGAGGGTAAGCTCGAATCACTCGATGATATTTTCAATTTCATCCAGTTAGACGACCGTGTAGCGACGTCAGGGCAGCCGACCGAGGCCCAATTTAGCCTCGTGAAGGAGGCTGGCTACACCACAGTCATCAATCTAGCGCCAAAAAGTCACGAGAACGCCCTAGGTAATGAGGATGAAGTCCTTGAGAGCATGGGAATTCGTTACATCCATTTGCCGGTCGTGTTTACAAATCCAACTCGTGATGACTTTGAGCGCTTCATTGATGCATTGGAATCCTCTGATGACGATCGCATCTGGGTGCATTGCGCCGCCAACATGCGTGTCTCGGCGTTTTTCTTTAAATACCGCACTGAGCGACTGGGGTGGAGTAGGGAGCAGGCCCAAGCTGACTTACACAAAATTTGGGAGCCCGCAAAGCTAATGGGTGTCTGGCAGGACTTCATTGACAAGGCATGACTGATCTTGGTTCGATATCAATTTTAAAATAATAGTTAATTCGATAAAAAACAGTTAGTTGCATGATTTAAATAATAAAATTTCGAGCTTTCTATATTAGGGTCCTTGAGCTGCGCTAAGCGGCGAAATGACCGCTACTTAGGTTATTGTGATCAGGAGTGATATTACTGACTTGGCATGATGTAGAAACGGGCCCGCTTTGCTCGGCAGCCAGGCCCACATCAACAAGTGCTTCAGGAGTACAGAGGGGAAATCAGGCTTATGTGGTTAGTACAACAACGATCGTTTATTTCTGGTGTCTTGTTGCTGCTTTTGCTGACAGTGCAGTCAGCCTTTGCCGGCGTCGCCATAGAAGACTACGAGCGGCGTCCCGACATACAAAACCGCCTACTGGAAGAGCGGCTTGATGCGTTGCTGCCAACACTCATGCGTGAGACCGGTGTGGACATGTGGCTAGTCATTGCTCGTGAGTACAACGATGACCCCGTGTTCCTTTCCCTTGTCCCAAAACCTCGTTTCACCGCGCGTCGCACGACTATGTTGGTTTTCTTCGACCGCGGGGATGCAGGTGTAGAGCGTCTAACCGTCAGTCGCTACCCGCTTGGCGCCATGTATGAGGCAGCCTGGGAAGGGGGTGATCTGGATGCACAGTGGCAACGGCTTGCCGAGGTGATAGCCGAGCGAGATCCACAGACGATCGCGGTCAATACCAGCGATACCTGGCCTGTCGCCGATGGTATTAGCCATAGCTTGTATAGCAAGCTTGCGGCGTCACTGAATCCCGAACTGCAAACCCGTTTGCAGTCATCCGAGCGGTTAGTTGTGCGTTGGATGGAGACTCGTACTGAGGGCGAAGTTGAGGTGTGGCAGCGCGCGGTGGCCATTGCACGCGAAACCATCGCGAGAGCATTCAGTAGCGAAGTCATTACCCCTGGCGTTACGACCGTGGGTGACGTCTCGTGGTTCATCAGGACGCGCTTTGAGGAGGAGGGCTTGGAGCCATGGTTTCACCCAGATGTTAATCGCCAGTGGGAAGGCGCTGATTTTGGTGAGAACGCGCCATTCCTTGGTGACGGTTCGAAGGATGGGATTATTCGACGTGGTGATGTACTCCATACCGACGTGGGGCTCTGCTATCTCGGCCTGTGCACTGATACTCAGGAAATGGGTTATGTCCTCAAGTTAGGTGAGTCAGAGCCGCCCGCAGGCTTGGTAGAGGCCATGAACACTGGTAACCGGTGGCAAGACGCGTTGACGGCAGAGTTTGTGACGGGTCGGACAGGGAACGAGATTCTTGCTGCAGCACAAGACAGTCTGAAGAAATTGGGCATTCAACACGCCATCTACACGCACCCATTAGGTGTCTATGGCCATGCTCCAGGCCCGACTATTGGTATGTGGGACAACCAGGGGCCCACTATTGGGCGCGGAGACTGGCCTCTGTATCCGATGACGGGTTATGCCATTGAAGGCAATGTCGTTGTGAGAGTTCCTGAGTGGAATAACCAGCGTGTACAAATGAAACTTGAGCAGAGTGCGCTATTTGATGGAAATACCGTTCTTTACTTGGCAGAGAGGCAAAAAGCACTCCACGTTGTAGGGTTTTAGCCGCCTCAACACACGCGAGTTACCGGACATTCGGATGATTAGCGTGTATGCGAACTGAAGGAGAGCAAACGTGTCGTTATCGTTTTATGAGGTGAGTGTCGGGCAATACCTGCAGATGTTGGGTGCGACGCAGCATATCCTAAGGACAGCAGAAGCCCATGCTGAAGCGGGTGGGATCGACCTTGGTGCTATCGTCAATTTTCGGCTTCAAGACGACATGCATCCATTTAGCTTCCAGGTCGTGAGCATTTGGCATCACTCTTACGGAGCGCTTCACGCGATGCGTGATGGTTTGTTTGAGCCACCGCCGAGCGTCGATGACACGAGCTGGCAAGGTTTGTCTGGCCTTGTTGATCAAGCGGTCGAAGTTCTCAGTCAGGAGACCAAAGAATCGATGGCTGCCTTGTCCGATAAAACCATGGTGTTCAGGGGAGGGGG
>WTJR01000131.1 GCA_011524755.1 Halieaceae bacterium
ATGGTCGAGTTGCTGGGCGCGCTTGGCGCTGATGTTGCGATCGACGAGTCCATGGCGCTACAGGTATCAGCAGCGCAACTGAACAACCAGCGCGCCCCTTATGAGTTGGTGAAAACCATGCGGGCCTCGATTCTGGTGATGGGTCCGCTTCTGGCACGCTTCGGTAAAGCGGAGGTGTCATTTCCGGGTGGGTGTGCGATTGGAAGTCGCCCTGTTGACCTGCACTTGAAGGGATTCGAGGCCATGGGTGCGTGTATCGATGTCCGCGATGGCTATATCGTTGCCACCACAGAGAGTGGACTCAAAGGCTGCGACTTCACGTTTGATACCGTCACGGTAGGTGGAACCGAAAACCTACTTATGGCAGCGGTTTTGGCAGAGGGCACAACCGTGCTTCGCAACGCCGCCCGTGAACCAGAAATCACTGATCTCGTAGCGTTCCTCAGAGGCATGGGGGCAGATATCGAGGGCGATGATACGTCTACACTTGTGATCAAAGGCGTCTCGGAGTTAGTGGCGAGTCATTACAGTGTCATGCCAGATCGGATCGAGGCGGGGACATTTCTAGTGGCGGCTGCGGCGACTCGCGGGCGCATCACGGTCGAGAATGCGAATGCCGAGCATCTTGGCATTGTGCTCGAGAAGTTACGAGATGCAGGTGTGGAAGTCACGGTTGACGGCAATACCATTACGGCTGATATGACTGAGGGGCAGCTGACATCGGTTGACCTCATCACAGCGCCCTACCCCGGGTTTCCGACCGACATGCAAGCGCAGTTTACCGCCCTGAATGTGGTGGCAGAGGGCGTGGGTCGCATAACCGAAACCATATTCGAAAACCGATTAATGCAAGCACATGAGATGAGCCGAATGGGTGCCAATATCACAGTAGATGGCCATTCAGTTATTATTCGCGGCAAGTCCAGTATCGATGGTGCTCCCGTAATGGCTTCGGACCTGAGAGCATCAGCGAGTCTCGTTATCGCAGGCCTTGCCGCAAAGGGTGAGACTCATGTTGACCGCATTTACCACATTGATCGCGGTTACGAGCGTATTGAAGAAAAGCTTCAGGCCGTTGGTGCTGACATAGTCAGGAAGTCGAGGTAAGTCATGAAACCCGCAAAAGGGGAACAGCTCACCATAGCGCTAACGAAAGGGCGTATTCTCTCCGAGACGCTACCGCTGCTCGCGGAGGCGGGTGTGTCACCGTTGGAGTCGGTGGAGGAGAGTCGGAAACTCATCTTTCCCACAACGATGGAGGGTGTTTCGCTCGTCATTTTGCGTGGCTCTGATGTTCCAACCTATGTCCGGCACGGTGCTGCTGATGTGGGTGTGGTCGGTAAAGATCTTTTGATGGAGTCAGGTGACGAAGGTCTTTATGAGGTGCTCGATCTTGAGATAGCCCGTTGCCGTCTCATGACGGCGGGTACGGGGCAGGCCAGAGCCGGCCATGCCGCTAAAATTCGAGTGGCGACCAAATTTGTGAATGTTGCGCGCGCTCACTATTCATCGCGGGGCATCCAACCCAATATCATCAAGCTATACGGGGCAATGGAACTTGCGCCGATTATGGATCTTGCGGATGAGATTGTTGATATTGTCGATACGGGCAATACCCTTAAGGCTAATGGTATGCGGCCGCTGGAGCATATTGCTGATATCTCCTCACGCCTCATTGTGAATAAAGCGTCGATGCGCACTCGTAATCACATTATTTCCAGCCTCGTCGAGCGACTGGGTACTGCCGTCGCATCACGGCGAGATGCTTGAGTAATTAAAACGTGAGTGCTCTAGAGATGCAGCGTTTCTCTCAAAGCGACGATGATTTCGAGGCGCGAGTGTGTGCGCTGACGGCGCCAATGGAAGCGTTGGATCCAAATTTGGTCAGCAGTGTGCGCGATATCATCGCCGAGGTGCGATCGAGGGGTGATCAAGCACTTCTCGAGTTCACGCAACGCTTTGATCAGCACCCCGCTGAATCGGTCAGCGAGCTCGTTTTTGAGGGCGATACGCTGAAAGCTTTCGAGTCTCAGATTACGGCCGCTGAGCGTGCCGCTATTACGGAAGCGGCTCAGCGTATCCGACGTTATCATGAGGAGCAGATCACTCCTGACTGGTCGATAACTGATGAACACGGCAGTCAACTGGGGCAGCGAGTACGTCCCATGCAACGAGTAGGTTTGTACGTGCCCGGCGGTAAAGCAAGTTATCCGTCCTCTGTGCTAATGAATACGATACCTGCCAAAGTGGCAGGTGTAGCTGACGTTGTCATGGTGGCTCCCACACCTTCAGGGCAGGTGAATCCTCTTGTGCTCGCGGCAGCATCACTGGCCGGTGTCGATCAGGTGGTGACTGTAGGTGGAGCGCAGGCGGTCGCAGCGTTGGCTTACGGCACGGAATCCATTAGAGCCGTCGATAAAATTGTAGGCCCGGGTAATCGTTACGTTGCGGAAGCTAAGCGACAGGTCTTCGGTAAAGTGGGTATCGATATGATTGCGGGCCCCTCCGAGATCTTTGTGATTGCGGATGGGACCGTCGATCCCGACTGGATTGCGCTGGATCTTATGTCTCAGGCAGAGCATGACGAGATGGCCCAGGCGGTCTGCATTGCCACTAGCGAGGACTACCTCGACGCCGTAACTAAGTCGCTAAAGACACTGCTGCCCGACATGCCGCGACGCGATGTCATTGCCGCGTCTCTGCGAAATCGGGGAGCGCTCATATCAGTAGCCGACCTGTCAGCGGCGGCATCATTGTCAAACCGGTTTGCGCCGGAGCACTTGGAGCTGGCCGTGGCGTCGCCCGAGGACTTGCTACCTGCGATCTCGAGTGCCGGTGCCGTTTTCCTAGGGGCTTACAGCTCAGAATCATTGGGTGATTATTGCGCGGGAACGAATCATGTCTTACCGACATCTGGTGCCGCGCGCTTTTCGTCACCACTCAGTGTCTATGATTTCCAAACCCGGACTTCGATTATCAACATCACGCGCTCAGGTGCGAACGCACTCGCCGACGTCGCAGGCACGATTGCAGATAGCGAGTCGCTGTCGGCTCATGCGAGAGCTGCTCGGGCCAGAAAAGATTAGATTTATTCGCCGGCTGGACGTGTCGAGACAATGGCCTCAACATCAAATTCCTCGTCGCCTCGCTTAAGTCCAACCAACACACGATCCCCGGGGCGGAGGCGGGCAATGGTCTGCATCGCTTGACGAGCATCGGTAACCCGCTCCGCGTTTAGGCCGACAATAAGGTCACCCACCTGAATGCCTGCCCGCTGGGCTGGACCGCCGGGTGCTGTATTGGTGACTAGTAGTGATTGGGTTGCTCGACCTTGATCATCAAAACCCAACAGCAGATCGACTTCCACGCCCAGCCAGCCGCGAATAACCCCTCCGTACTCAATAAGGTCTTTCATAACAGTGGTGACCACGTTACTGGGTGTGGCGAGATTAATGCCTATGCCGCTGGCTTCATTGGTATCATCATTAGCGCCGGTGTAAATCAGCGTATTGATGCCCACCAATTTTCCCTCGGCATCAATCAATGCGCCGCCGGAGCTTCCGAGGTGGATGGTCGCGTCGGTCTGTATGTAGTTTTCATAAGCCGAGAGTTGTAGGCCGTAGCGCTCAAGCCCAGACACAATGCCCAGTGATACTGAGTGTCCGAAGCCGAAGGGATTACCAATGGCGAGTACGATGTCGCCGACGTTCATGTTATCCGAGTCAGCGGTCTCGATGGCCGACAAGCCTGTTAGATCAGTTTTTAGCAGGGCCAGGTCCGTCTCAGGGTCAGCCCCTACAACCATCGCGTTAGCGCGACGTCCATCGGATAACAGTATTTGAATTGCCTGAGCGCCATCGATTACATGGCGGTTTGTGATGATGTGACCGTCCTCGCTCATAATGACGCCCGAACCCAGAGAGCGCTCGACCCTTGGCTGCCGTTCTCCCGGATTGGTAAAGCGTCGTAGTAGCGGGGCATTCAGTACTGGCGAACGGTCTGCTACCAGTTTGGCGGTGTAGATGTTGACAACGGATGGCGTTGCCACGGCCACCGCATGGCTGTAACTGTCAGGGCCCTGCGCACTATTGGGGATTTTCAACCACTCTGTATTGAGCAGTAGCACAGCCGCTAAAACACCCGCTAAGGCAGGCCAAGCTAGTTGTGAAAACCACTCCCGCATGAATATATCCCCCTAAATCTACCGCTAGTGTAAATCAAACTCTGCGTATAATGCGGCAGATACCGCAGTTTGAGTGGCTCAAGGAGTAATCTTTATGGCCGTAGGTCGAGATGAATTACGCACGGTGCTGGATTCAGAGTTACGAGTTTCCGCATTTAAGGACTATTGCCCGAACGGACTGCAAGTTGAAGGGCGCGATGAGATTAATGTCCTTGTATCCGGTGTGACCGCATGCCAGGCGCTGCTCGATAGGGCAGTGGCGCTTGAGGCGGACGCTGTTCTCGTGCATCACGGTTACTTCTGGCGCGGAGAAGACGAGCGCCTGGTTGGTATGAAGGCAAAACGAATCCGAACCCTCTTGGAAGCTGGCATTAGTCTGTTTGCCTACCACTTGCCCCTCGACTGCCACCCCACGCTGGGAAACAACGCGGGCCTCGCGCGTGCGATGGGTTTACAGCGATGGCAGGGGATTGATCCTGAAAACACAACCCATCCCGTGTTCTGTGGCGCATTCGATGAGGGGACGAGCCTATCTGACATCGTGGGTAGGCTAGAGCACGAACTCCAACGTGAGGCTCTGGTCGTTGGCGATCCCGATTCGGTCATCCGATCGGCCGCTTGGTGCACGGGAGGCGGTCAGGGTTACATTGATGAAGCCGCATCCTACGGTGCAGAGCTATTTATCACCGGAGAGGTGTCAGAGCAGACGATCCACGTGGCACGCGAGCAAGGTCTAGCCTTCGTAGCGGCCGGCCATCATGCGACAGAGCGGTTTGGAGCTCGTAGCCTGGGTCAGTGGATTGCCGAGCGCTTTGGTATCGATCATCACTTCGTGGATATCGATAATCCGGCCTGAGATCAGCTGGTCTGCGTAGAGTAGGTCTTGTCCAGCCCGAAATCTTCCGCCAACTGCCCGGTCTCCCCCGGTGATTTCTTTGGAGCGTAATCAAGTGGTTGCGAGGGATCGAGCAGGTGATCGGGCACATCAAAGGAGCCGCTGATGTGTTTCATGTCATCCATTTGGCTCGCTACTTCGCTGTCGCAAAGCTCCTGTGCGCCCGAGGCGATATGGGCATAGATTGAGCGGTAATCATCTTGCATGCGGTGCAGGAGCTGCGCTGTGTTGGCAAAGTGAGTCGTTACTGACTGCTCGTAAGCTCGGTGCGCGGCTTGCGCTGCTTCTACTTCGCGTTTCAGCTCGTTGATGACGTCGCTTGAATCATCTTTGCGCTGCAAGGCTGCCCACCAACCCACGGCAAGGCCCACGGCAAAGCCCGCAAAGAGAAAATAGGCAATCGTTGTCAGTGTAGGTTCCATGAGACTCCCCCGAGTTTTCTCCATGGTAGCGCGCTCTCGCGATAATAGGCGCGATAAAGGCTCCCGCATGTTGGGAGTCTACCAAAGGCGCGCAGTCACGTCCTGTGGGTCATCTTATTTAAATTATTGTCGTATACATGACTTGACGCTAGAGTCGCGCCCTCGACTTTTCCTGCACGCTTTGGATCGATTTTCTCAATGCTTCAATCACCCACCCAGCGCTATCAAGCAGATCTCGATTCAGGTGCCATTGTGCCTGATGAAGCGCAGCGAATAGCGGTTGAGGCGCTTCAGGATTTGTACCTGCGTCTCGAGGATCGAGCGAAGGTCAAGCCCGGACTTCTTGATCGCTTGTTGAATCGTTCTCGAAGCGCACCGGAGCAAGGGCTTTACCTGTGGGGTGGCGTGGGTCGGGGCAAGACCTACCTGATGGACTCGTTCTTTGAAGCGTTGAGCTTCGATAAAAAGAAACGGATGCACTTCAACCGCTTTATGCAGCGCGTTCACGAGGACTTAACGGAGCTCTCGGGCCTGAAAAACCCCTTGGATACGGTGGCGGACCGAATTGCTTCGGAGACCATGGTTCTGTGCTTCGATGAGTTTTATGTCAGCGATATTGGCGACGCGATGCTGCTTGGCGGGTTAATGCAGGCCCTATTTGATCGGGGTATCACGCTGGTAGCGACATCTAATATTCCACCCGACGGATTGTACAAAGACGGTTTGCAGCGCTCGCGATTCATTCCCGCGATTCGCGCAGTTGAGTCCTTCACGCAGGTAATGAACGTCGACAGCGGAATTGACTACCGACTCCGAGTGCTCACCCAGTCTGAGCTATATTTTGTGCCGGAGGACGCATCGTCGGAGAGTCCTTTGCCCCGATTATTCGCGGACCTGACAGGGGGCAAAACACCAGAGCCCGGTGTGATGACGCTCAATAAGCGGCCTCTGGCGTTCGCAGGGCGGTCGGAGGGCGTTCTATTCGTGACCTTTGAGGCGATGTGCCTCTCGCCGCGAAGCGCGATGGATTACACGCAAATTGCGAGGGAATTTCATTCGGTGCTCTTGTCTGACGTCCCGATTTTGACCGTCAATACAGAAGATGGTGCGCGACGCTTTATCACACTGGTTGACGAATTTTATGACCGAAATATTAAGTTGGCAGTGGTGGCAGAAGCCGGCATGGAGCAGTTGTACAGCGGGTCGAAATTGGCGTTCGAATTTCAAAGGACCTTGTCGCGACTGATTGAAATGCAGTCTGTGGAATATTTGGGTCGAGAACACCGGCCTTAACGGTCGTTTTTTATTGAAAGAAGTATCGGGCTACTGTAATCTCCGCGCTCCTTTAAATTAGGCCTAACGGGCAAGTGCATGAAAACTTATAGTGCAAAGGCAAGCGACGTCAGCCACGATTGGTTTGTCGTTGACGCAGAAAACAAGACTCTCGGGCGTTTGGCTGTTGAGATCGCGCATCGTTTGCGCGGCAAGCACAAGGCCGAGTACACACCGCACATGGACATGGGCGATTACATCGTCGTGGTCAACTGCGAGAAGATTCGAGTGACGGGCGCGAAGTCGACCGACAAAATGTATCACCACCACACGGGTTATCCCGGTGGTTTGAAGTCATTTACGTTTGAAAAGCTTATTGATCGCGCACCGGAGCGTGTGCTGCAGCGTGCCGTTAAGGGTATGTTGCCGCGTAATCCGCTGGGTCGGGCGATGTTTAAGAAGCTGAAAGTGTACGCGGGTCCATCACACCCACATGCGGCACAACAGCCTCAAACGCTGACAATTTAAGGAAGTCACAATGGCAGCTGCACAGTACTACGGCACAGGACGACGCAAGACATCAACGGCGCGTGTCTTCCTCAAAGGCGGTAACGGCGCGATTACAATCAATGGTCGAAGCATCGACGAGTACTTCGGTCGAGAAGTGGCTCGCATGATTGTACGACAGCCCCTTGAGTTGACCGAGAATGCCGAGAAATTTGATGCAAATATCACCGTTGTTGGCGGTGGTAGTTTTGGTCAGGCAGGCGCAATTCGTCACGGTTTGACGCGCGCTTTGCTCGAGTACGACGAGTCACTGCGCGGTACATTGCGAGCGGCTGGTTTTGTTACCCGCGACGCGCGAGAAGTCGAGCGAAAGAAAGTGGGTTTGCGCAAAGCACGTCGCCGCCCACAGTTCTCGAAGCGTTAATGTTTTCTGTGGCAGCGACCGCTGTCACGTTACTGAACAAATTTTGACTATAAGTGGGCCATTTATGGCCTGCTTTGCCTTGCTGTGCGTAATACCGACCATTAAACTTTCGCGCTTCAAAAATACATAGGCAGGCGTCAAGCACTGCCTTAAAGCATAACTAAGACTCGGAGAGAACCGAATGAGTGAAGTTGAGGCAGGTCAAGCAGCCGATGACGGCCGCGCATCAGACCAAACACGACGTCGATTCCTAACTGCCGCAACGTCCGGCATCAGTGCCGTAGGTGTTGTTGGGGTAGCAGTGCCGTTCATGGCGTCATGGAATCCCTCAGAAAAAGCCAAGGCTGCGGGTGCGCCCGTCAAGGCCGATATCAGCAAGATCGAGCCCGGCCAGATGGTGGTAGTCGAGTGGCGCGGCAAGCCAGTTTATGTCCTCCGACGAACTCCCGAGCAAATTGCAGGTCTTCCGAGCCTCGACGACAGCCTCAAAGATCCGAATTCAGACGGCTCTGACCAGCCCGCTTACATCAGCGGTGCACCTCGATCGCTCAACGAAGAGTATTTGGTCGTTGTGGGTCTGTGCACGCACCTGGGTTGCGCGCCCAAATTCCGACCAGAAGTCGGTGCGGCGGATCTGGGTGGCGATAGCTGGCTGGGCGGTTTCTTCTGCCCCTGCCATGGTTCTAAGTTTGATTTGGCCGGACGTGTCTACAAAGGCGTCCCTGCTGCGGACAACCTGATCATTCCGCCTTACTCATTTGAAGGCGATAACGTATTGGTCATTGGCGTTGACACGGAGGTTGCGTAAATGGAAAAGGCATTAACAGGACTGGTTTCATGGGTCGACGCGCGTCTTCCGATTACGCGTGCGTGGGACACCCACATGGGCAAGTACTACGCGCCCAAGAACTTTAACCTCTGGTACTTCTTTGGGGTTTTCTCACTCCTGGTTTTAGTTAACCAGCTGTTAACTGGCATTTGGTTGACAATGAGTTACACGCCGAGTGCTGAAGAGGCTTTTGCATCGGTCGAGTACATCATGCGTGATGTCGAATACGGCTGGTTGCTGCGGTACATGCACTCTACGGGCGCATCTGCCTTCTTTATTGTCGTTTACATGCACATGTTCCGAGCAATGATGTACGGCTCTTACCAAAAGCCGAGAGAACTCATCTGGATCTTCGGCATGCTCATCTTCGTTGTGTTGATGGCTGAAGCATTTGTGGGCTACGTACTTCCATGGGGCCAGATGTCCTACTGGGGCGCGCAGGTCATTATTTCGCTATTTGGCGCAATTCCGGTCGTAGGTGAAGACATCACAACGTGGATTCGTGGCGACTACCTGTTGTCGGGTATTACGTTGAACCGCTTCTTCGCGCTCCACGTGGTTGCTCTTCCCATTGTGTTGTTGGCGCTGGTTGTGCTGCACATTCTCGCACTGCACGAAGTGGGTTCTAACAACCCCGATGGTGTTGAGATCAAGAAGCACAAGGACGAGAACGGCATCCCTCTGGACGGCATCAAGTTCCACCCTTACTACTCTGTCCACGACATTCAGGGTATTGCGGTATTCCTGTTCTTCTTCTGCGGCATCATCTTCTTCGCGCCTGAGATGGGAGGCTACTTCCTTGAGTTAGCGAACTTTGAAGAAGCGAACGCGCTGAAGACACCGGCACACATTGCACCGGTTTGGTACTACACGCCTTACTACTCTGTATTGCGCGCTGTTCCCGATAAGTTCTGGGGCTTTGTGGCATTCGCTGCCTCTGTTGCGATTCCGTTCGCACTGCCGTGGATTGACCGAAACCCTGTACGCTCATGGCGGTACCGAGGCATGCTCAATCGCGTCATGCTGCTCGGCTTTGTCATCAGCTTCATCATTCTGGGTGTGCTCGGTGTTAAGGCGCCAACTGAGAGCCGCACGTTGCTCGCGCAGATTTGTACGATTTACTACTTCGTTTTCTTCCTTGGCATGTACTGGTGGTCAACCTGGGACAAGACGAAAGAGGTTCCAGATCGCATCACGATGGATGGCGGTATGGGCTTTGGTAAGAATGTGGCCACGCTTGCAGTCGTTGCTGTTCTAACCTGGCTGCCACTCAAAGCTGTGGGCGCTGAGTCTGCCTACGACTGTGGCAGCATCCCATGTGACGAGTTTGTGGCTGACGCAAGCGATCAAGCGTCGCTACAGCACGGTGCGGCGTTGTACGCCAATTACTGCGCTGGATGTCACTCGCTTCAGTACTCCCGTCACAATCGCGTAGCTAAGGATCTAGGTATCCCTGAAGATCTGTACCGTGAGCACTTGCTGCTAGACCCAGACCAGAAGATTGGGGCGTTGATGGACATCAGCATGGATAAAGATGTTGCCAAAGGATGGTTTGGCGCTGCGCCACCCGACCTGACACTCATCTCCCGCGCGAAAAAGCCTGAGTACCTCTACACATACCTTCGAACCTTCTACCAGGACGATTCGCGTCCCTATGGCGTGAACAATTTGGTGTATCCAAATGTGGGCATGCCACATGTGCTTCTCGAACTTCAGGGATTACCGCAGTGCGTTAACGCTGACGAAGGCCACGCGGATGAAGGTCACTGTGATTCACTCGAAGTGGCGTCTGCGGGCATTATGACCACGGACCAGTTTGATGATGCAATGTATGACCTGGTGAACTTCCTGGCTTACACTGCGGAGCCGTTTAAACAGACCCGAATTGAAATGGGTAAAAAGGTCATGTTGTTCCTCGCGATCTTCTTCATTATTGCTTGGGCACTGAACCGCGAATACTGGAAAGACGTGCACTAATCCGTCTCGACGGGCATAATTAAAAAAGGCGGAGCTTGCTCCGCCTTTGTTTTCTCTCATTCCGCTCGGAGTTATTCATGAAGTTAGCCGATGATGCGTCAGGGGCTGTATCAAAACGCTCAGCAATGACCCTCTTTTCTGATAGCACCAGCCACTACAGCCATCGCGTACGCATTGTATTGGCTGAGAAAGGTGTGTCGGTTGATCTCGTTGAAAGCGAAGACGGTGTGCCAGTGCCCGAGCTGGGTGACCTAAATCCCTACAACACCATGCCTACACTCATTGATCGAGACCTGGTCCTCTATGAGTCAAAAGTCATGATGGAGTACTTGGACGAGCGCTTCCCGCATCCGCCGCTGCTGCCTGTTTATCCTGTGGCTCGGGCAGAAAGCCGGCTCTTTATGTACCGAGTGGAGCGCGACTGGTGCTCACTGGTCGACACGATTCTTCATTCGTCTAAAGGCAGTGATGTTGCCGTTGCTCGCCGCGATCTGGGTGACAGTTTGACGGCGCTATCGCCAATCTTTGCCGAGAAGCCTTTCTTTATGAGCGAGGAATTCACGCTCGTAGACTGTTGCATTGCCCCTATTCTGTGGCGCCTACCTGCGCTGGGTGTGGACATCAAGGCAAGCAAGCAAACCAAGCCCTTGTACGGGTACATGGATAGCCTTTTCGGCAGAGAAGCGTTCCAGGAAAGCCTGTCGATACAAGAGCGAGAAATGCGCGCTTGAATCAGGGGGGACTCGAGTGACGCCAAGTAAACCCTACGTTGTTCGAGCCATCTACGACTGGATTGTTGATAACAATTGCACCCCGCATGTACTGATCGATGCAGCCGCTGAGGGCGTGGTGGTTCCCGAGGATTATGTCACCGACGGACAAATCGTTTTGAATGTGTCGCCCACGGCTGTTGTTAGCCTTCATCTAGGTAATGATGCGGTGTCCTTCAGCGGCCGGTTTGGCGGCGTACCACTCGATGTCTTTTTACCTCTCGACAGCATCTTAGGCATCTACGCACGTGAAAATGGGCAGGGCATGATCTTTGATGACGACGACGAGCTTGGCGATCCCACGCCACCGCCGGATCCGGACCCAATTGGTCCAGGCTCTACCCGAAGACCTTCCTTGAAGCTCGTTAAGTAGAAATTCGCTGACGGCAATGCGGCGGGATTATGCGCCGAAGAGATGTGTCTCTGTCACGCGCGCCATGGTAAGCGCGGTAATGTTCGACAGGCTGTAGCGCATCTGTGCGTCAGACTCCGTAAAGCTCAAGCTCATCGTTGGGCCCTGCGTTCCGACCCAAAACACCTGAATGTTGCGCTGCTCCGCCGTTACGCTCAATGTGTTTACATCGTCAGGCGTCAGTTGCGACCCCCAAATAACAGCGACGTCTCCCGGTTGTCCCAAGCTGTTTAACTCTCGTGTTACCCACGATACGCCAGCACCCGCTGGTTCCGCTCGTGTGGCTGTGAGCTCAATGATGGGTAGGGATGGCCGTTCTAACCACACCCCGTCACGAATGAGCTGGCAAAAAGACAAGGCGGTCGATGCATCTAAACCTACGCCGACAGAGAAGACCTTTTTTTCTGACACGATGGCATTGGCAAGATGAGCCGCGGCCGTATCGCAGACGTCAGCGATCGCATCCGCAGACAAGCTCAAGTACTCGATATGCTCATGGAACAGTTTTGCGACGGTGTCAAAATTACTCATAGTTCGGGTGCTCGGCTAAGCCAAAGGCTCCTTTTAGCCACTGCGCGCTTACACTGCCGCGGGGGCCGTCAAAAGCGATGATGTCAAACCGACAATATCGATTGCAATAGTCCTCATGCGACGCCAAAAATATTTGTGCCGTCATCAATACCTTCTGCTGCTTGGTGGGAGACACCGACGCCAGGGCTGAGCCGAAGTCGGAACGGCTTCGGTATCGCACTTCAATGAATGCCAGCCTGTCGCTATCAAGGGCTATGAGATCGATTTCCCCGAATCGACAGGTGTAATTGCGCGCGATAACTGTCGCTCCCCTCGATTCGATCAGCTGGCGAGCGCGCTCCTCCCAATAGGCCCCGCTTGAGTAAGTCATGGGTATAAACCATCCATCCGATGGCTTAGTGTCATCAGATGGAGCGGGGGCGTCCTCTGGAAAAAACAACCGATTTTAGTCGGCGACGCACATTACCCTTCGAATCAACGCTCAGATCACCTGTTTCACCAAACATAAGGGTGCCTCGAGTTCGGCTTGCCTGGCTAAAGTGGTCTACCAGCCCTGCTGCATCGGCACCCAGGGCATGAAGAGGGATCGACGTGGTTGTGGATGAACCGAGTGCACTCGGCGGTAGCACAAACTTGATGCCATTCAGGTCGCGATTGGTAATACCCTCATCGGACTCAAAGACGGATGATGGCGCGAAGACGGGCAGCTTGCCGGCGTAGTGAAAGCGCAGTAGTGGACGAATCTCACGCGCCATTTGTGCAGTGGGTGACAATAGGACCACAGAGTCCACGTCCTCGCGTCGTCGTGCCTGCGTGTCTACCGGTGCATCAAAAGCACGCTCAACCTCTTTTATTCTTGCCTCGCTACTGAGCGTCGCGAGGCTTCGCGCGATGGTTGCGTTATCGGTTTCGTCCGGGGTGGTGAGCGCGGTTTCTCGGAGCGTCCCACCCAATGCACGCCATGAGGCTGAGAACGCCCCCGTCATGCGACTTCCCCAAGCGCTATCAGGTGCAATAACGAGAGGATTCCGAAGGCCTTCAGCCCACGCTAGGTGCGCAAGTTGCTCGGCTTCGTCCTCAGGCGCAAGGCTCATACTGAGCATTTGCCATGCTGAATCCGTTTGATACTGCGGCGTGTTTGTCTGTGTACTTCGGTTGAGCGCAAGTACTGGAACCGGCAGTGCATCTGCAGTTGCCAGCTCGGCGACGCGCTCTTTCGTCAGTGGACCTATGACAAAGTCAGCCCCGGATTCCAGAGCTTGGACATAGGCCGCCATTCCTGTCACTGCGGCCTCAGTGTCGATCGTGATAATGTCGGGGCGCAGGCTCGCATCTCGGTAATTTGCGAATACGCCCTCCACAATGCCATCTAGCGCGGTTTGCCCGGCGGCTTTTAGGCGACCACTGAGAGGAAGAAGGACGGCGATGCGGCTGGGCGGCTCACTCTCTAGCCAGGTTTGTAATCCTGAGGGGAGCGAGAGTGGGTTGAGCCTCATTTGAGGGTTTTCACTCAGCCATTTAAGAACTGCAGGACGTCCCTGACGATAGGCGCGATTCAAGGACAGCCAAGCATGCCAGTCGCTGCTCGGCTCAGTGCGGCGAAGCTCAGAGGCAAGTCGTTGCTCGGTCGCCGCCGATAACAGATCGAAAATGGTTGAAGAGGTGACAGTTCCCTCGCCCGGTGCTTGAAGAGCCAATCGGTCAAGAGCCACTTTCGCCGCATCTACTGGCTGACCAGCCTCCCATAGTCTCCGCTGCCGCTCTGCGAGAAGCGCATCAAACTCTTCATCGTTATCGGGAGTAAGTGCACCGAGCAGTTGGTTGGACTCGTCGATATTGCCTTTCAGCCACAGAAGCTGAGAGCGGATAAAAGCATCGGTCTTTGGCGAAATGAGCGCTGGCTCTACAGCATCGAGTTCCGTCAGTGCGAAAAGCCATCCGCGCTCCCGAGCTATCTGCTGGTTCCAGGAAACAATTCGGGCATCAAGCGGGTTAGCCTCATCGTCCGTTTTCTCGACTTTGTCTCGCGAGGGCATGGGGTAGTCGGTCACTGGCTCGCGAGGTTTTGGTGGCGCGGATGGTGGTGTGGCGCAGGAAGCGATCAACATGAGCGCCAGTGCCATCAGCACAGATCGATGCAGTAGCGCCAATAAAGTGCGATTATGCGCTGCGCTCGTTGAATATTTCGATGTCATCACAAAAGAGCCGCCGAGTTTCCACTGATTGTACGTAGAGGAGCGTGAATTGAAAGCCGCATTGTATGTTGTGCCCACACCCATCGGGAACATCGGTGATATGACACTGCGGTCAGTTGAAGTGCTGCAGGCCGTCGATATGATTGCCGCCGAGGATACGCGGCACTCGCGAACGCTGCTTAATCATTACGAGATTACGACGCCTGTTATCAGCTTTCACGAGCACAGCGGTGAAGGTGCAGCTATGGCGCTTGCCCAGCGAATCGTAGAGGGCGAGCGGGTTGCATTGATTAGTGATGCGGGTACGCCGTTAGTGTCAGATCCCGGCTATCAACTTGTTCGAGCGGTACAAGCGCTGAATATGCCAGTGGTGCCCCTGCCTGGGCCGTGTGCAGCAATTACGGCGCTTAGCGCAGCAGGCTTGCCGACACACAGCTTTCAGTTTGTCGGATTCTTGCCCTCTAAACAGAATGCCCGTCGCACGCGTCTTGATGCGCTGAAGTCCAGCGATTCAACGATCATCCTTTACGAGGCGCCGCATCGGATTCTCGACTTGCTCGATGATGTTGAGGAGGTGTTGGGAGCACTGCGTGAGGTGTGTATTGCGCGCGAGCTTACGAAAACATTCGAGACCATTCGCCGAGACACCGTGGCCACAATTCGCGACTGGGTCAAAGGCGATACCAACCAACAGCGCGGGGAATTTGTTGTAATGATTGCGCCAGATACGCAAAAAGGAGAGGGCGTCAGCGATGAGGCGTCTAACTTACTGCATGTGCTGGCCGACGAGCTTCCCCCGAGAAAGGCAGCGCAGATAGTAGCGGATCACTATGGTCTGAAGTCGCGAGATCTCTATCAGATTCTGATTAACCGAGAGTAATTAGTTGCATTGAGTCAGTGTGCCCTGAGTGCTACGGTCGCCCTGAGTCAGTTAAACGGTCGCTGTACCTTATGGGTGCAGAGGAAAGTCCGGGCTCCATTGGGTCAGAGCGCCAGGTAACACCTGGGGAGTGTGAGCTCACGGAAAGTGCAGCAGAAAGGAAACCGCCTGAATGTTATTCAGGTAAGGGTGAAAAGGTGCGGTAAGAGCGCACCGCGCGGCTGGTAACAGGCGTGGCGATGGTAAACCCCGCTCGGAGCAAGACCAAATAGGGATCCTTATGCCGTGACCCTCGGCGGATCCGGGTAGGTCGCTACAGGCACTTGGCGACGAGTGTCGCAGATGAATGACCGTTCACGACAGAACCCGGCTTATCGATTGACTCACCTATGCACCCCCATTCGGGGGTGCTCCTTTATATCTTTTAAGCATATAAATTGATCTTTTATTCATTTTTTGATTTTTTGCGGAGAAAATCTCTCCAATAAAGAGCTAATGGACTGACTTTTTTCTTATTTATGTGTCCGCTCGCAGCCGCTTTTTTTTGACTCTGAAGCTGTTCTCCGCTGCATATAAGGTGCTGAATTACTTAGATATTTTCTTTCCTTCGCATTGACCGGCTACCCCTCGATTGTTAAAGTGGTGATTAGTGGGAAAAAGTGGGTAATTGGGGAATTGCTCAGCTTTTTTTGAGGGAAAGTGGAGATTTGTGGTGTTCAGGGGAGTACAGCACATCAATCTGGATGCGAAAGGGCGGTTATCTGTCCCTGCGCGCCAGCGCGAGTCGCTCCTGGATATCAGTGCGGGCTCCATTGTTGTCACCATCGACACGCAGTCGTCCTGTTTGGTCCTGTACCCGCTCAGGGAGTGGGAGCGCATTGAGCGGGATGTGCAAAATCTTCCGACATTAAATCCGGCGGTTCGACGTTTTCAAAGATTGGTCCTGGGTTACGCCAGTGATCTCGATTTAGATAGCAACGGTCGAATTTTGCTCCCCGGCGCCTTGCGCG
>WTJR01000059.1 GCA_011524755.1 Halieaceae bacterium
ATGCCGTATCTAGCCATACGGGCCACAAGATTATCGTGGTGGAATACAGCGAGCATACCTTGGGGTCCGACGCGGATGCTGAAGCGATTTGTTATGTCCAGTTGGCCATTGATGGTACTCGTGTGTGTGGTGTGGGTCGAAGTACGGACATTGTCCACGCAACAATGAGTGCTATTTTGTCCGGTCTGGGCCGGCACTCGAGCGGCTACTTGAGCGCTGCATAAAGCAGGAAGTCGCCTACTGAGATGTAATGCATGGTTTAAAAGGGCATGGTTTAAAAAGTGGCCGCTGAGTTATATGCTCAAGCGAAGGCGGTACTCACCTGCGAGGATAAGTAGTCAATGCGCGACTCCTTGAAAGATCGGGCAAATGATCCAGCCTCCGGTGGCTCACGACCCTTTGAGCCGCAGTTATTGGAAAGCCCGGAATCCCGCGAGCTGATTCAGAAAAGTGTTCTATATCTCTCTGCACTCTTAACCTTTGGTGGTTTTATTCACATCATCAACCTGTCGGAACCGCATTCCTCAATGTGGTTTTCGCTCGGCGTCACTGCTCTTGCTCTTATTGTCGTGTGGCGCGTTCGTGGATCAGACGCGTTGTTTCGCATTGGTGGTGACGAATTTGTGTTGATTCTTGGCGATGCTAAAGCGAGCTCTGCCCTCAAGGTAGCAAATGATGTGCGACAGTTAATACGAGAGCAGGCCCCTCAAGAATTACCAGACTTTGCGATCTCCTTTGGCATCTGCTGTGTCGATGATTCCTTGTCAGCTGATGATTGGCTTGAGCGCGCTGATGAGACGCTGTACGAGGCAAAAAAACAGGGTGGCGACGCCGCTAGGATGGCGACCTGAATAATGGAGCGTCGCGCGTCATTTTCACGATTGCTGGCGGCCTTGCTCCTCTTCGCCTTTGTCCTAGCTGGCTGCTCGGCGAATCGATTTTTATACAACCGCGCTGACACATTCGTGCGCTGGGCAATCGATGATTATGTTGATCTGACAAGCGAGCAGCAGAAGCGGTTTGATGCGGACCTCGATGGGCTGCTCGATTGGCACCGGCGCTTCGAATTACCGCTTTACAGAGAGTTTATCGTCTCCTCGTTAGACGCACTCGAGGCTGGAGTGACTATCGATGAAGCGGTTCTGATTTCGGAAGCCATTGACGAGGCGGCCAATCGGCTTCAGGTAAAGCTAGTTGATCTGTTGCTTGAGAGTGCAGAGGGCCTGACAGATGACCAGATACAGGACTTTCTGGATGAGCTTGATCGTCAACAAGAGGAATATGCGCAGGAGCGTCTAGTTCGAGACGACATCACATACGCTGATGACGCGGCTGACTCGTTGCAGCGGCTGGCGAAGCGGTTGCTCGGTAGATTAAATGACGAACAAAAGGCACTCATCCAATCGCGTAGCACAGAACTGATGCGCATTGACCGCCTGTGGCACGAGGATCGTTCCGTATGGGGGGCGAAGCTCCGAACCATACTCGAGAGCCGCTTACCCGGGTGGCAAACCGAAATCCGTGTGCTAGGTGATACGCGTTCCGAGGCAAGAACGCCGGCCTATGTCGCCGGTATAGAGCACAACGGCGACATCATTCTTGGACTCTTGGTTGAGGTGATCAACGGCCGAACAGAGCGTCAGGACAAACGCATGCGGCGTTTTCTCGATGATCTCATTGCCGATATCGACGCCTTAACCGCAGCCAATGCGGCGGAAGCCCTAGTCGTCCAGTAGCGATAGATCCCGTACTGCGCCACGATCTGCGCTTGTCACTGTTTTGGCGTAAAACTTGAGCGCCGGACTCACTTTCCTTGGTCGGTCTTTTGCGGGCTTAAAGCCAAGGGCCGCTTGAGCGGTTCGTCGCTCGTTCAGCACCGCCTCATCAACCAACACGTTAATGGCACGCTTTGGAATGTCGATGAGGATTCTGTCGCCGTTCTCGACAAGCGCAATCGCACCACCCGCCGCCGCTTCCGGAGAAACGTGACCAATCGATAAGCCGGATGTACCGCCAGAGAAGCGACCGTCGGTAATCAGTGCACAGGCTTTACCCAAGCCTTTGGACTTGATGTAGCTTGTTGGATAAAGCATTTCCTGCATACCCGGACCGCCCCGAGGTCCCTCGTAGCGGACAATGACCACATCACCTGCTTGCACACGATCCTCGAGGATATCGGCGACGGCGTCTTCCTGGCTCTCGCAGACGTGTGCTCTTCCTTCGAATACCAAGAGTTCGTCTTCCACGCCGGCGGTTTTTACAACGCAACCATCCTCGGCAATGTTTCCAAAGAGCACCGCCAAGCCACCTTCTTCAGAGTAGGCATTATCAGCTGAGCGAATGCAGCCGCCCTCTCGGTCTAGATCGAGTGTTGGCCAGCGCGTTGCCTGACTAAATGCTTCCTGCGTCGGGATGCCCGCGGGGCCCGCTTTGAACCGCTCGAGTGCCACCGCATTATCAGTCGTGGCAATATCCCAATGAGCTATGGCGTCGCCAATGCTGGGGCTGTGCACGGTGTGGCAGTCAGTATGCAGTTGGCCCGATCTCGCAAGCTCACCCAAAATGGCCAGTACACCACCCGCTCGGTGTACGTCTTCCATGTGATATAGCGGTGTGCTGGGAGCAACTTTGCACAACTGAGGCACATTGCGAGAGAGCGCGTCGATGTCAGCCATTGTGAAATCGAGCTCGGCTTCTTGCGCAGCGGCAAGCAAGTGCAAAATGGTATTGGTTGAGCCGCCCATGGCAATGTCGAGACTCATGGCATTCTCAAACGCAGCGCGATTGGCAATGTTCCTAGGGAGGACACGGTCATCGTCCTCAACGTAGTAGCGCCGGGTGAGTTCAACTACGAGTCGCCCTGCTTCAAGGAACAGTGCTTTGCGGTCGGCATGAGTTGCTAACAGGGAGCCGTTGCCTGGCAAGCTCAGTCCAAGCGCTTCTGTGAGGCAATTCATGGAGTTGGCAGTGAACATACCAGAACATGAACCACAGGTCGGGCAGGCGGATCGCTCGTAAGCCTCGACTTTGGCGTCATCGGCACTACTGTCTGCGGCAATGACCATGGCGTCAACCAAGTCTAGCTTGTGCTCGGACAGGGCTGTTTTTCCTGCCTCCATGGGGCCACCCGAGACAAAAACCACGGGTATGTTGAGGCGCATGGCCGCGTTGAGCATGCCGGGTGTGATCTTGTCGCAGTTAGAGATACAAACCATGGCGTCGGCACAGTGCGCGTTCACCATGTACTCAACGGAGTCTGCGATGATGTCTCTGGAGGGCAAGCTATAGAGCATGCCGTCATGACCCATTGCGATGCCGTCATCGACTGCAATGGTATTGAATTCTTTGGCGACACCGCCTGCATTTTCAATTTCACGCGCGACCAGCTGTCCCAGATCTTTGAGATGGACGTGCCCCGGCACAAACTGTGTGAACGAGTTAACGACGGCAATGATGGGTTTTTCAAAGTCACCGTCTTTCATGCCGGTTGCACGCCATAAGGCACGTGCCCCTGCCATGTTGCGGCCGGCGGTGGATGTTCTCGAGCGATACTCAGGCATCAGCTATCTCCAGTGGATCACGCGCTATAGACTACAGCGCGCGAACAAGAATTTTCGAATTTCGGTCTATTTTGGCTTTTTGTTTCTCGGATTCGGGCAGCGCTTCGGGTGATGACAGTGTGAAGCCAAGCTCCTGAAACCAGTGACCGGTTTGTGTTGTACGTACATAAACGCGCTCAAGCTTGGCTTGTTTGGCAGCGTCAATGAGCGCTGCCACGAGCCGTTCACCGTGTCCCGAGTCCCTGTAATCTGGATGGGTGGCGACACTAGCGATTTCCGCAATGTTGTCCGCAGGGTTGTCCAGTAAGGCGGCGCAGGCGATAACCCGGCTGTCTTTTGTGATGACAGTGAATTTATCGAGGCTGCGTTCGATTTCTTCATTGGACCTATCTGCAAGAACGCCCGCTTGCTGTAACGGTCGGATGAGCTCGAGTATGCCTGCAAGGTCGTGTGCCTCCGCGCCTTTGATTTGCTCGTATTCGTCGGGCGATATCAAGGTGCCAATACCATCGTGCGTATACAGCTCTTTAAGCAGACCGCCGTCGAGTGCGTAGCTAATGAGGTGTGATCGAGGTACGCCCGAGTCACAGGCGTCACACGCGAGCATGAGTGCCTCTTTTTGCACCTGGTCTGCGGTTTCGAGTAATTGGCGAGCTGTATCAACCGTCAGTTGTCGCTGCAGTTTCCCGTCCGTACCCGCGATGCCATCGAAGTCCGACATGATGATTAACTTGTCTGCGCCTAGGCTCCGGCTAACCGCACCTATCACGTCCAATGCGTCTAGGGTGAACACTTCGCCAGCAGGGGAATGACCCAGCGGAGAGACCAGACAGATAGCGGCGCCATCTAGCGCGTGTGTCATGCCAGCAACGTCAACATGGCGAACCAAACCACGACCTGACCGATCCACCCCGTCGATGACACCTAAGGGCCGGGCTGTAATGAAGTTACCGGAGATGACTCTGAGTCGCGCATTGTGTAGGGGTGAGTTGGGCAGCCCCATCGAGAACATCTGCTCAATATGGGTGCGCTCTGCCAAAGTGTCAGCCATTGCCTGATTCACGGCGTTGGGCGTCAAGGGCTGTGAGTTAAAGGTGTTTTTCTCGTGAACCACCACCAGTCGCACACCCAGTGAATGCATGAGCGCGAGGTCGTGCACCACATTGATAAAATTCTCGTCGCTGGCAGCACCGCAGCGAAGCCCCACGACAACAGTGGTTCCTCGATGCGAATTAATGTACGGCGCGGTGTGCCGAAACCAGTCAATGGTGTCTGTCGAATCTGTCACGATCGCCGCCCTTAGCCCAGCACGACTCGAAGGATGCTAAATCCCCGTTGCGAGAGCAGAGTTGTTCGCGTGCTAGCTGCAAGCATTTCCATTCAAAAGTTCCGTGGCAGGGCTACTGCCTGAGATTCATTGCGTGGGTGGTGTCGCGGTAAAAGCGCCGCGCCACAACGGATTGGGAGTATATTAGGTGTTTGAAGTGGTTCCTACCCTAGGGTCGCTCCTTTGCCCGATGGTGTAGTAGCGAGTTTTTACGGAGACTTGGGCATTTTGGTGCGAAAACTGTGAGAGGCAATTCGATTATTTGATGGTCGTTGAAGATCAAATTCAGTTGATGAGTCAGCGTATCGGCGGGCAGCGATTCGAGGCGCTGCTCTCCAGGCTCGACGATTGTGGTTCGGCGGGCGACGCACTGCGGTTATTACGCAGCAGTGAATTCTTCAGAGGTCTCGTGGAGCGGCAAATCGACTGGCTTGAGACCGAGGCACAGTTCAAGGCGAGTACGATCGACTACATCATCGCAGCGCACGAGCGCTCGGCCGCGACCTTCCAACCCACGGAGGCTACGCTGACGTCATTGCTCCGAGTGCTGAGGCAGCGGGCGATGCTGCACATTCTATGGCGCAGTTTCACGCAGCGGGCCACGGGTCTGGATGAGACGCTGGTTGCCATGAGTGATCTCGCAGATTTTGTAATTCGGGAGGCTGTCCGGTTTGCTGAAGCTCAGGTGGGTACCCGTTTTGGTCAGCCCATTGGCGAGGAATCGCAAACCCGCCAGCGCCTGATTGTCGTCGGCATGGGCAAACTGGGCGGGCGTGAACTGAACTTGTCATCCGACATCGACATCATTTTTGTGTATGACGAGCCGGGTGTTACCGAGGGTGGGCGCTCGAGCACCAGCAATCAGGAGTTCTTCACGCGAGTGGCTCAGTTGGTGATTAAGCTGATCGATAGCGTAACGCACGAGGGTCGTGTGTTCAGGGTCGATACCCGGCTGCGCCCGTTTGGGGATAGCGGAGCACTGGTCGCCAGTTATCCGTCATTGGAGAATTACTATCAGCAACACGGGCGTGACTGGGAACGATACGCGCTTCTAAAATCTCGCTGTATCACCGGGCCTTCTGAGCAAACACGAGCGTTTCAACAGTTGGCACGGCGTTTTGTTTACCGGCGCTACACAGACTTTAGTGTCATCGATGGTTTGCGCGATATGAAGGCGCTTATTGATAACGAGCGCGTATCGAAGGATTTGGCGAACGATGTGAAGCGCGGCCCCGGCGGCATTCGTGAAGCGGAGTTTGTTGTCCAATCACACCAGCTGACACACGGCGGCCGGATTCCAGCGATTCAGACGATCAATTTTCAGACATCAGCCGCGGTACTCGCTAAAGAGCAGTGTGCTCCTCAGTCCGTTGTATCAACACTGACTAGCGCCTACCGGCACCTTCGACAGGTGGAACATGGCATTCAAGCACTGCGCGATGAGCAGACTCATTCGATACCTGACGTTAGTGATGCCCAAGAAAACCTTCGGCATTTATTGGGCTACGCGTCATGGAGTGAACTCAGCGATGAGACTGACGCCCACCGCACTGCGATTGCTACGGAATTTGACGCGTTATTGAACGAGTCGGGTCAGACGACACGACTGATTGTTGGCATTGACTCAGAGTCACCATCGCTCGATATGTCGGTCATACACGGGCTTTCGCTAGAGCGGGAGGACGACATTGTGGCGGCAGTCTCGGACTTTGTTGCAGAGACCCGATTTCGTGTCCTCGACCCTGAGGGCGTGCGGCGGCTGCAAAAGGTATTGCCGCTTATTCTGAAGGCGGTGGACGACCAGCACGATGTCGAGCAGGTGCTGAAGCGATTGCTTTCAATCGTCACCGCGGTCTTGAAACGCAGTGCCTACCTGGTTCTCCTGAGTGAAAATCCGCTTGCCTTAGCGCGCCTGGTTAATTTGGTGAGTCGCAGCGAGCCCATCACGCAAAAACTGCTGGGCTCACCCGAGTTACTTGACGAGCTGTTGTTTCCAGAGCGCCTCCTCAGCATTCCCAGTAAAGACGAGATAAGAGCACTACTAAACTCTACGCTCGAGCATGTTGATGCTGATGATCTTGAGAGCGCCATGCAGCTCCTCAGACGCTTTAAGGATGCGATCGTATTTCGCGTGGCTTGTAGCGAGCTCGAGGGCGCGATCTCGCTGATGAAAGTCAGTGACAATCTAAGCTTTCTTGCCGAGGTAATTGTCGAACGAGCCGTGACTATTGCCTACGATCAGTTGGTTGAAAAATATGGCGAACCGAGCGGTGATGCGGGTTTCTGTGTCATGGCCTATGGGAAGTTGGGCGGTCTTGAGCTCAGCTATGAGTCGGATCTGGATTTGGTGTTCGTCTCGACGGGAGAAAATGGCGCTACCGAGGGTGCCAAGCCTATCGACACTCAACGCTTCTTCACGCGTCTGGCACAACGAGTGATTCATATTTTATCGACCAACATGATGGGCGGCCGCCTGTATGAGGTCGATTTAAGGTTGCGGCCTAATGGTGATTCAGGTCTTGTGGTTACTTCTGCTCAGGCGCTTGAGCGTTATTTAAAGAACGATGCCTGGACCTGGGAACATCAGGCGTTGGTGAGGGCGCGCGTTGTTGCGGGCGCGCCGCAACTCGTCACACAGGTGGAGGCCCTGCGGGCGGAGGTATTGTCGACACCTCGTGACGATGTGTCGCTTGCCGATGAGGTCACTGCGATGCGGCAAAAAATGCGGGACCATTCGCCAGCTGTTGGCGATGCGTCGCGTCGAGTAGCACTGAAATACGGGCGCGGCGGTATTGTCGATATCGAATTTGTGGTCCAATACCTTGTGCTTAAACATGCGGCGCACTATCCCGACGTTGGGCGCTGGTCAGACGTGGTCCGGATACTCGAGGCCCTCGAAGCCTGCAGAATTTTAAGTTCAAGTGACGCAAATAGCCTTAAGGAAGCGTATCTAGGCTTGCGGTCGTCAGTGCATCGAGCGGCGGTATCGAATGCATCTGACGGTGACTCGGTTGAAACCGATGAATTAATGAAGCAGGCCAGTGCAGTGTGCACGCGTTTGCTGCCGAATTTGTAATGACTCGCGAGCCATCCGCGAGAGGTGAATAAGGAATAATTATGGACCTGTCTAAGCTGACCGGATCTATCTGGCTAGACGGCGAGCTCGTCCCTTGGGAAGAGGCCAAAGTACATGTGTTAACGCACACCTTCCACTACGGTCTCGGTGTCTTTGAGGGCGTGAGGGCCTACGCTACCGAGGGTGATGGCACCTGTATCTTTCGGTTGAATGAACACACTGACCGGCTCTTCCGATCCGCAAAAATTTTGCAGATGGACATGCCTTACGACAAGGACACCCTGAACGAAGCGCAGCGCGAGGTGGTTCGTGTCAATGGTCTAGACGAGGCGTATCTCAGGCCCATGTGTTTCCTCGGTTCAGAGGGTATGGGCCTTCGTGCGGATAACCTTAAAACCCACGTTATGGTGGCCGCCTGGTCATGGCCTTCGTACATGGACCCAGAGGCCCGGGACCGCGGTATTCGGGTGCGTACCTCGAGCTACACCCGACATCACGTGAACATCACCATGTGCAAGGCAAAGGCAAACGGTAACTACATCAACTCCATTTTGGCCCTTCGCGAAGCGCTTGATGCAGGCTGTGAAGAAGCGCTTCTTCTGGATAATGAGGGCTATGTGGCTGAAGGCAGTGGCGAGAATGTCTTCATAGTGCGAGACGGGACGATTTATACACCTGAACTGACCTCCTGTTTAGAGGGCATTACGCGCGACAGCATCTTCAGAATTGCGGCGGATCTTGGCTATCAGATTAAGGAACGAAGAATCACCCGTGATGAGGTCTACGTGGCTGATGAGGCGTTCTTTACGGGCACTGCGGCCGAGGTAGTGCCCATCCGCGAGCTCGATGGCCGGGCAATTGGTTCCGGTAGCCGTGGCCCTCTGACAGAGCAACTGCAATCGATTTATTTCGATACGGTTCGCGGTCGCGAGTCACAATATGGAGCGTGGCTAACACCGGTGAGTTAACACCAAAATAGAAGGGGGTCGTGATGGGGGCATCCACGGGCAAACTGGCGAGCGAGCGGTTCTTTCGGTCTTGGTCTTGTGAGGACACCGCAAAAGGCGTTGTTCTTATCAGCCACGGGCTGGGCGAGCACTCGGGACGTTACAACCACGTGGCGCAAGCGTTTACGGCAAACCGGCTCCACGTTTATGCACTCGATCATATCGGGCATGGACAGTCCCCCGGGAAGCGCGCGTTTGTTGAGTCATTTAATGAACTTACCGCTGGGGTGGCTGAGCTTAGATCCCATATTGCGTCCGAGCACCCCGACCTACCGGTGGTGTTGATTGGCCACAGTATGGGCGGGCTTATTGCCGTACGAACCGTACTCGATGCAGCGACCGACTATCAGACCCTCATCCTGACAGGGCCACTGCTAGGCGTGCCAACGCCACCACCGGCATGGCAGACCTGGTTACTGAGGACGTTGAGCGCCCTATTCCCTGCTGCCAAAGCTCTGGAGATTGATGCAAGCGCCGTCTCTCGTGATCAGGCGGTGGTCGATGATTATGTCGCTGATCCACTGGTTCATCATGAAAACATCCCTGCCCGAACGGTGGTGTCTCTATTCGACGAGGCGAGTGCCGTTCTCGGACGAGCCAGTGAAATTTCTCTGCCAACCTTATTGCTACACGGTGAGGAAGATGTACTGACATCCGTACCGGCGTCGCGCCAGTTTATGGCTGACGTGAGTGCGACTGATAAGCACATCACGGTCTATCCGGGCATGTATCACGAGTTGTTCAACGAGCCCGAGAAAGAGGACATTATTCGCACCTGTCTAGATTGGATAGCTACCCGCTTGTAAGTGGGTTAGTTCGCTAAATGCTTGTGCTGACGCCAATCCGCGGTTGTCCGCGTCACACCCTATTGGCATACTCCCTGCCAACTTCTGGGTGCCCACAGTGAATTCGCAAGCTTCTCCCACATTGATGTCGCAGACGTCTGTGGCGCCTGATGCGCCGCTCAACATTGCACTTTTGGGCTATCGGTCTGCCCCGCATTCGGGTGGACAAGGCATCTACCTGAAATACCTTTCCCGCTCATTGGCTCGGAGGGGTCACAAGGTGACCGTGATCTCGGGCCCTCCCTACCCTCAGCTCGATCCGGAAGTCACATTGGTTCGTTTACCCAGCCTAGATTTGTATGAGCACGGCTTAAGGTCCATACGCCCGATACAACTACTATCGCGGCTAGAGCGCATCGAATGGTTTAGTAAGTTGACCGGCGGTTTCGCCGAGCCTTACACCTTTGGTGAGAGAGTGAAGTGCTGGTTCGTGGGACGGGAATCTGAGTTCGATATCATTCACGACAACCAGACGATTGCTGACGGAATTCTTAGCTTGCAGCATCGCGGGCTGCCCCTGGTGACCACGATTCACCATCCCATCACAAAAGATTATCGAGTAGCCCTTGCCGCTGAGCCACGTTGGTACATGCGGCTTCTGATTCATCGTTGGCACAGCTTTTTGCGCATGCAAAAACGTGTGGCACCCCAGTTGCAATCGGTCGTCACGGTTTCCGGCGCCTCGGCGACGGATATTAGCGATGACTTTAATGTTGATCGGTCGGCGATTTCGGTGATGCATCTTGGCGTCGATACCGAGCTATTTCGGCCGATGCCTGAAATGGAACGTGAGCCACATCGATTGATGACCACAGCATCTGCCGACGCGCCACTTAAAGGCTTGGCGATATTACTGCGTGCCATCGCAACCTTGCGATCGAGTTATCCGGATATTCGACTAACGCTGGTGGGTCGTCCAAAGCCCGGAGGCGATACGGAAAAGCTGATTGCATCGCTAGGGCTCGGGGATGTGGTGGAAAGTTGCAAAGGCATCAGTCACGAGGAAATGGTCCAAAAATACGCGAGTGCCTCGGTTGCCGTGGTGCCCTCTATTTACGAGGGATTTGGTTTGCCAGCCGTTGAGGCAATGGCATGCGGTGTGCCGCTGGTGTCCACGGATGGAGGCGCTCTCGCAGAAGTGGTTGCGGATGCCGGTCTGGTCGTTCCCACGGGTGACAGCGAAGCGCTCGCGGCTGCCATTCGCCAACTGTTTGAGGATGATCAGCTTCGAGACGACTATGCCTCGCGTGGCTTATCGCGAGCGGAGCAACACTTCTGTTGGAATCGCTGTGCTGAACGAATGGAAGCCTACTATCGAGAGCGAATCGCCGCATGCTGACGGTCGACTTCGATTACTTCGACTTGCAGCCGGGCCATGTCTGCGTCGATTTGGGATGTGGCGAGGGGCGTCATTCATTGACGGCCTACCTTCAGGAAGACGTTACGGTGATTGGCCTCGACTTATCGCATCAGGACTTAAAGACAGCGCAGTCACGCATTGCTGATATGGCGAGTTATAACCCAAAAGGCTCGGTTGATTTTGCGCAGGCCAATGGCTTGTCGCTGCCTCTGGCAGATCACTCGGTCGATCGGCTCATTTGCTCGGAGGTGCTCGAGCACATCCCCAACTACATTGGCTTTCTGGAAGAGATTGATCGCGTGTTAAAGCCGGACGGACGACTGTGTATCAGTGTGCCGCGAAGCTGGCCGGAGCGTGTGTGTTGGTCGCTTTGTGATGCCTATCGCCGAACGCCAGGTGGCCATATTCGAATTTTCAATGCCTCGCACCTCAGTCGCGAAGTCGAGCGTTACACACTAGCTGAGACGCGTCGCCATGGCGCACACGCGCTTCATGTCCCCTATTGGTGGCTGAAATGCCTGTTTTGGCATGCGAAAACCGAGCCCCTCATTCTTAAGTGGTATCACCGGCTTCTCGTCTGGGATCTGATGAAGCGACCATGGCTAACCCGCGCGATTGAGGCGGTTACCAACCCCTGGATGGGTAAAAGCGTCGTGCTGTATTTTGATCGGTCAGAAAAGCATTAGGATTAGGACATGAGTCACAGTACCTCTGCCCCTTTTTCTTACCCTGTTGAAGCGCTGCGTCCGACAGTGGATTACCTGCTGGCATCGCAGCGAGAGAACGGCGAGATCCCCTGGTTTGATGGTGGACACACCGACCCTTGGAATCACACAGAGGCCGCAATGGGTCTCAGTATTGCCGGAGAGTTCATCGCCGCCGAACGTGCCTATGACTGGCTTGCTGGCGAGCAGTTAGACGATGGCAGTTGGTGGGCGTCTTACGTTAATGGCACGCCAGCCAATGTCACCCGGCGCGAAACCAATTACGTCGCCTATATTGCTACCGGGGTATGGCACCACTTTTTGATTAGCGAAGATCGTGCATTCCTTGAGCGGCTGTTTCCAACTGTGGAGCGGGCGATTGATTTTGTCGTGTCGATGCAATCGGAGCACGGTGAGGTGGCCTGGGCTTGCGATACCTCGGGTAAAGCGATGGACGATGCGCTCGTGACGGGGAGTAGCTCGGTCTATAAGTCGCTCGAGTGTGCGCTGCATATCGCAAGAACACTCGGTGTTCTAAAACCCCAGTGGCGTGAAGCAAGACGAAAGCTCGGTACGGCGCTACGACACCGCCCCGAGCGGTTTGACCGAAACTGGGAGAGTAAAGCGCGCTATGCGATGGACTGGTTTTATCCTGTGCTTGCGGGTGTTTTTCAGGGTGAGCAGGGGCTCGAACGCATCAATGCGCGCTGGCATGAATTTGTGGAGCCCGGCTTGGGTTGTCGGTGTGAAAATCATCAGCCCTGGGTCACGGTGGCCGAGTCCTGTGAATTAACCATGGCGCTTCTTAGCGTGGGCGATGTGGCAAGAGCTCAGACACTCTTTGACGGCTTATGGCAATGGCGCGACGAGGCCGGTGTTTTCTGGACCGGCTACCAGTTTGAAGAAGACGTCTTATGGCCGTTAGAGAAGCCGACTTGGACCTCCGGAGCCGTATTACTGGCAGCGGACGCCTTGAGCCAGTACACGACAGCCAGCCGGCTGTTTATCGAAGTTGATAGCAGGGAGCAGCCCAAGCTCGAACGACGTCATCGCCAGGCGTAGTGCCGATCAAATAGCAGTTACAGTCGTTTTAAAGCACGTAGACTCTGAAAGGAGCCCACTTCTTCAAATAGCCCTGATTGTTTTGCGAGTTGCCAGATGGCATGCGGCGCCTGACCCCCGTCTGCTGCATTGGCGAAGACATCATGGATGACTAGCAGCCCGTCGCGCAGCAGATGCGATGACCAGCCCCGGTAGTCGGCAAGCGCCGCATCTAAACTGTGCCCCCCATCGATAAACAAAAAGCCTAGCGGTGTTGTCCAATGGCGAGCGGCTGTTGTCGATGACGCAACAAGCGGAATGACGACATCCTCGGCCTGGTAGCGTTTGAGGTTGCGTCTGAATTCTGGGAGTGAATCGAAATTTCCTTGATCATCCGTCAGGGCGTCATCGTGAAAAAACTCTCCCACTTGATGCTCCTCACTCCCGCGATGATGGTCTATAGCAAAAACAACAGTGTTGGCTTTACGCGCGACGTCTGCCAGGTGCAGCGTGGACAGACCACAATAACTACCGATTTCCAAGAGCGGGCCCACCTGAGCACCGAGTGTCGCCCATTGGCGCAGTTTTTCGGCTTCCTCCATTGGAAGGAAGCCCTTCACATCCTCAAACTCGGTCGCTGCCATGGTAGGCTCCACCCAAAAGCGTCAGTATATGACGTATCACACCAATCCTCGTAGCATCGACCCTATGGCGCGCCCACTCTACAACTTGCTTATTACGGTTTTGACGCCGTTATTCGTGCTGCGCCTGTTCTATAAAAGCCTGCGTGAGCCGCAGTACCGACGTCAGTGGTGGCGACGTTTTGCTCTGGGTCTGCCAGCGCGAACGCGGCCGGGCGATGGGCTCATCTGGGTGCATGCGGTTTCAGTTGGTGAACTACTCGCCGTCGCACCGCTTATAGAGCGCCTGCTAACCGAGTGGCCCGACAAGGCTGTTTTGGTAACTAATACAACGCCCACCGGTTCAGCACAGACACAAAAGTTGTTTGGGGGCCGAGTTGAACACACATGGTTTCCCTTTGATGCGCCACTGGTCACGGGTGCGTTCATACGCCACTGGGATCCACAACTCATCGTCATGGTGGAGACCGAGATTTGGCCGAATCTGCTGACGTCCGCAAAGGATCATTCGGTGCCCGTCGCACTGGTCAATGCCCGGCTTTCAGCGCGCTCTGCACGGGGCTATGCCCGCCTTGGTAGTCTTACCACTCGTGCACTCAATGAATTTGATTTGATTGCCTGTCAATCAAAGTCAGATTTCAGGCGATTTCGGAAGATTGGCGCTGACCCCGCAAAGATGCAGGTGGTGGGGAGCATCAAATTTGATATTGACCTCGCTGCGCGCCGTGTGCAGCTCGAGGAGATTCGCGACCAGCTGGGTGAGGTCATACGCTCTCGTCCACTGTGGGCGGCGGCGAGCACGCACCCAGGCGAAGAGCAGTTGGTGATCAAGGCCTACCTCGCACTGCGCGAGCGAGGCCTGAACACGCGATTGATGCTAGCCCCGCGACATCCCAACCGCACTCCTGAGATAACCAAGTTGCTTGAGAGTTATGGTTTGCAGCATCAGAAGCGCAGCGAGCATCGGCCGCTGACTGAGAGCACGGATGTCCTGCTCATTGATACGCTGGGGGAGCTTAGTGCGTTCCTAGGCCTGGCCGATGCAGCATTTATTGGTGGTAGTTTGGTGCCGCGTGGTGGGCATAACCCCATTGAGGCGGCGGCCTGGGGGTGCGCTGTCATTACCGGTCCTCACGTCATTAACTTTGCCACGATTGTTCGAGACATGGAGCGCGGTGGCGCTATCCGTGTGGTGAAGGATGAAGACGAGCTCGCGAGCAGACTGGCGAGCGTATGGACCGAGTCAATGGATGGCGATGACGCGCGGGTGGCGCGACGCTTTATCGAGACGCGGCGGGGAGCGACCCGCCGTCAGCTCGAACTACTGAAAACCTTGGTGGCTTAGCTTTCCTCAGAGGCCGTTGGTGCCGCGGGCTCAATCAGGAAAGATTCAAGGGCAGCGATATCCTCGGGTGACAAGGTGCCTGCATTCTCTTTGAGTCGCATGCTGTTGAGGACGTAGTCGTAGCGACTATTGGCATAGTCACGTTGCGCTGCAAACACAGCGTTCTGAGCATTCAATACGTCGACAATGTTACGCGTGCCCACTTCGTAGCCTGCAACGGTCGCGTCGAGCGCGCTCTGTGTCGACTTGATGGCTTGCTTGCGTGCTTTAACGCGCGCCACGTCCGAGGTCACTGTCATATGAAGTGAGCGTGATGCAGTCACCGTGTTACGCGTCAAGTTGATTCGATTTTCTCGCGCGGCATTAAATTGCTCTGCCGCCCGTCTTCGATTCGCACTGACTGCACCACCGGCATACAAGGGCATATCGAGACGAATCTGGAATGACTCATTATCACCTTCAGATCGTGGCGGTAGGTTGAACGCATTTGGTGGTGTGACACGGCCTGTTGTTTCGCTCTCGGAATAACCGATTTGCGCACTAACGGTTGGCGCATGACCCATTTGCCGCGATTTCGCAGTTTGACGTGCGGCCTCCTCAGCAAAACGCACAGCCGCGAGCTCAAAATTGTTGGCAAGCGCGAAGTCGACCCAGGCAGCTCGGTCTGATGGTGTTGGCGCCTCAGGTGTGAACTCATCGCTCAAGAGCAGCAGTTGTCCGTGGTTTTGACCTGTGAGTACTGACAGACGCTCACGGGCTACAGCCACGTTGTTTTCTTCGATAATGCGTGTGACGCCGGCGAGGTCATAGCGGGCTTCAGCTTCATAGACGTCGGTAATAGCGATCAAACCGACGTTGAAACGTTGGCGAGTCTGCTCAAGTTGGCGCGCGAGTGCACGTTCCTGAGCCTTTGCAGCGAGGAGGTTATCTTGCGCGCGCAGCACGCCAAAATAGGCTTCGGACACACGTACAATCAGGTTTTGCTGTGCAGCAGCTAATGTTGCTTCAGCCTGCTTGCTTCGCTCACTCCCCGCTTTCCAATCGAACCACGCTGACAGGTCAAACAAGGTCTGCGACAGATTGATGTCATAGCTGGTGGTTTCTGTTCGGGAGCCACTAGTCTGATCCTGGATGACCACTTGACCGTTCTCGAAGTCGGTAATGCTCAGGCGCGTGTTTTCAGAATCACGAATTGACCGTGAGACACCGGTACGCACTTGGGGCAGCAAGGGCGCGAGAGCCAGAGTCTTCAATTCGAGATCGGCTCTGTATTGAGCGGTTT
>WTJR01000158.1 GCA_011524755.1 Halieaceae bacterium
AAAGCCGCACTGGTTTTCTACCGCTCAGCTGTTTGGTGACCCCCTTGCTGGACGCAGCTAGGTGAGTTGCGAGATGCGTTTGATAAGTTTGAGGCTGCCGGCATCAAGCTCTATGCCCTGTCGTATGACGACCAGGAAACACTGGCTGAATTCGCACAAAAACAGAAAGTCCAATACACCCTGTTGTCGGACACCGACTCCAAAGTCATAAAACAATACGGGCTTCTCAACGAGCAGCTATCGAAAAAGGATGCCTTCCTCTACGGCATTCCCTACCCGGGCGTGTTCGTCTGCGATGAAGACGGCACGGTCATCTCAAAATTCTTTCACGACTCGTACAAGAAACGTGAAAGCCCCGAAATGTTGATCGATGCGGCCCTGGGACGCATCACCATCGATGAGACCGCGCCGCGCGCTGAAAGTAGTGACGATGGCATCCGAATAACAGCGGCGCTGCATGGCGGTAACGGGAGTTTACGGCAAGGCATTGTCAGGCAACTGGTCACGACATTTGAGCTCCCCGAGGGACTTCACATCTACGGAGAGCCCGCGCCTCAAGGATTGACTGCGACTGACATCAAAGTCGAAGGCCCTGATGGATTGGTAACCCTTCCGATGGAAGCACCACCAACAACGCCACTGCATTTAAAAACATTGGATATCGATCTGAATGTATGGAGCGGCACCGTTCACTTCGCCACACCTCTTTACCCGGTGGGCGAATTGGTGAGCGAATGTCGTCCCATTGATGAGCGGAAGGTAGAACTCTTAGTCCACGTGAGTTTCCAAGCCTGCACCGATGAGACGTGCTTATTGCCACAAACGCGCACATTGACGCTATGTGCTGAACTTGAAGAAGTAGATGTCCCCAACCTCCCGATACACACCGGTCACGGACAGCGAGAAGGTAATTACGACAGCACACCCGCCATGAAGCGGCTTATCTGGCGGAAAGTAAGAAAGAACCCGCTTAGACTTTTGCAGTTCATCTGGAATCGGAAACGTATGGAGCGTCGATCTAAACGCGCCAGTTAATCACCCGCTATATCGAAGTGCGCTTCCATGGCTGCCAGTACGACCGAGGGGTCAGAGCGTCGTTGGTAGTCAGCTGACAGATCTATCCAAACGACTTTGCCTGACTCATCAATCAGTAGCGTGGCGGGGACCGGCAAGGCCTCGGCTTCCTCACTACCTGGCGCCGAATGAAACCCCTTGTTTCGCAGTCCAAACTTATCCGTAACGGCAAGTTGCTGATCAGACAGCATGGTCGCCTGCAAACCATGGAGATGCCGTCGGTCTGCAATAACCTCGGGTAAATCGACACTCACCGTGAGGACCTTTACGCCGCGCTTATCAAACTCTGCGCGCAGTTCTTCCAGTCGACGTAACTCGCCGACACAGTAGGGTCACCAGTGTGCTCTGAAGAATTTTATGAGCACCAAGTGCCCATTGAGTGAGGCAGAGTCGAACGCCTGCCCTTGCCCGTCGATGGACGTGAACTGCGGCATTGCATCACCCACTTCAATCACCGAATCACGCTCGACGATTTGTGTACTGACTGACACGGTGAAGGGCAAAAACGCGCCAACAACGATGGCGAATACAGCAGGAATCGCTCCCAACCAGCTCGTTCGCTTGATCAAGGCATAAACACCTAATGCCGCCGCGCCCAAGAATACGATGACGAAGCCAGTGCGGTCCGTGGGAAGCGCAACTTCCGCAGTCAGGTAAAACCAATAGCGTGCAGTCACCGCCGCAATCACAGCTGCCACTAACGCAATTTTTGTCCCTGTCTTCATCGTCTTATCGCCATTCCATCAACGGGGATACATGTTTACCTACGCGAGCATCACTCGTCTACATCAAGCCCTCAAAGCACGCTCGCTACATCAGCCTAGTGATGCAAAACCGAAGTTGGGTATACCATACTGACATGCCAACAAGAAAAGTAATAGCGTGCTAACAAGCAAAGACAAAGAGACTTTTTTTACTCGAGGCTGGATCGTTAAACCTCAGCTCTTTGATGCTGAAGAGATTCAACAAATTCGGGCGTGTTTTGAGGGTTTAGAGTCCCAGGCCACCGGCATGGAAGAGACAGGCCTTAACGCTGGATCCTATTTTGTGCTTGGCACAAAAAACGGCGAGCAGATCATTAAGCGCGTGGTTTGGGCAGGCGGTTCACAGCCGTTCCTGTTATCTATCGGCGCCGATCCACGACTCACGGAGATCGCCAGTGAGTTACTCGACACACCCATTATTGAACAACTGTTAAGCCAAGCACATTTCAAGCGCCCGGGTGATGGGGTGACATTTGGCTGGCATCAGGATATCCAGCATCGTGACAAAGGTCAGGGTACATGGCGAGATATCAACGGCCAGGGGAGCTTTGTTCAAACCCTCATAGCGGTGGACGACATGACACCAAACAGTGGGCCTCTCAAGTTCATTCCAAACAGTGCCTCGTGGGGTAACTTGATGTTAAAGGACAGCGATTACGAATCGGCAAATGAGCACGATTCCACCTTACCGTTCGACCCAACTACCGCGGTGACCATTGAGGCCAAGGCGGGGGATACGCTGTTTTTTGGCCCGTACACCGTGCACGCCAGCTTCGAAAACACGTCGGAATCCTACAGACGCGTGTTTATTAACGGTTATGCGTATCCGGGAGCAAACAACCGTGTGTATCCGGGCGAAGGCGCTTGTCGAAAACTGACGGTTCGCCATGTTTAGTGCCTTCGACTGGTTCATCGTAGCGGCCTATGTCGCCGTCACAACGTGGATTGGTCACCGCCTGAAAGGCAAACAAGAGACAACGCATGACTTCTTTTTGGCGGGTCGGCAGATCCCTTGGTACGCAGTCAGCGCCTCTATCATCGCGACGACCATCAGTGCCGTTACCTTCATTGGCGTTCCGGCAATTGCGTTTGCCAGCGGCGGTAATTTCACTTACCTGCAGCTCGCCATCGGTGGCGTGATTGCGCGCTTGCTGATCGCCCGTTATCTCATCCCACGCTATTATCAGGCCGACTACTACAGCCCCTATGACTACATGAGCGACCGACTCGGCGCAGGCATTGGGCGCTTGACCGCTGGGCTTTTCATCGTTGGCGGCATCCTGGGACAAAGTGTTCGCGTCTATGCCACAGCATTGGTGTTTGAGCTCCTGACTGGCTGGAGCATGGCCGAGAGCATCACGGTAATCGCTTTGTTTGCCATTCTGTGGACGTGGATGGGGGGTGTCGCCACTGTCATCTGGACCGACGTGGTGCAATTCTTCATCTTGATCGCCGGTGCCGTTGCCGCGCTGGTGGTGATGACCGGCGCACTGCCTGACGGCTGGCATACCCTCTCTGAAATGGGGAGTAGCGCCGAGAAATTTCGGGTTTTAGATTTCAGTAGTGACCCGCGCGTGGCATTTACGTTCTGGGCGGCGCTCATTGCACTGCCGTTTCAGGGTATTTCGGTGTACGGGACCGATCACCTGTTTACTCAGCGACTGCTCTGTTGCAAAAACCAAGGCGAAGCAAAGAAAGCACTGTTATGGAGCATCGCGGGCGAGACCATCCCTGCCTTGATGCTACTCGTCGGTGTGGGCCTGTACGCCTTTTATACGCTCAATCCGCTTGCGCCAGAGCTCGCATCACTGGTGGATGAAAAAGGCGATCGCATCTTCCCTGTCTTCATCATTAGCGAAATGCCAGTGGGCGTTCGCGGCTTACTCATCGCAGGCATCCTGAGTGCTGCCATTTCAAGCCTCGACTCTATCCTCGCGGCCCTCGCTCAGATTTCAGTCACCATGTTCTACAAACCTTTTGTCCAACCCGATAGTGATGATGGGCATTACCTTCGGGTATCGAGGGGCCTGGTCATCATTTGGGGCATTGTATTGGGATTCACCGCGTGGCAGTTCTCACGAAACAGTGGCGATCTGATTACCCTCGCCTTCTCTATGACGACTTACACCCTAGGCCCGATGCTCGGCCTCTTTGCGCTGAGTATCCTGAGCACACGCTTTAACGTCGGCGGTCTGGCACCAGCCGTCGCCCTGAGCATGCTCGGCGT
>WTJR01000024.1 GCA_011524755.1 Halieaceae bacterium
TTGGCGTGAGACTTCATACGCTCTCCTTTAATTATTTACCGCGTTAAGTGTCCAAAAATGGCCAATTTATTAGACTTATTCATAACCAGCATAAACTGTGGCTATTACACCCTACGCTATTACTCTTTGCGGACAATAACAACCCCTTAATTAAGGCAATTTAGACGTATCCTGCTCGGGGGTGAAAATGCGAGTCTGAGACGCTAATCTCAGCAACTTAGGTCCCAGACGACCTTGGGTTAATAAAAATAAAAAAGGTACGAAAAAGGAAAGATCTATGAACGCACCTTCTCCTCTCTCACTTGGTGCAACCGCCGATATCGATGTCAGCGATCCACACATTTATCTCAACGATACGTGGCCCGCGTACTTCGAACACCTACGTCGTGAAGACCCGGTGCACTACACATCAAACGAGCTGTTCGGTGGCTTTTGGTCAGTAACCCGCTACGACGATATCGTGGCGGTCGATTCGAACCATGACGCCTTTTCATCCGAACCTGCGATCACCATTGGTGACTATGGTGACGACGTTCCCGTCGAGCAGTTCATTGCCATGGACCCACCCAAGCATGATGTCCAGCGCGCCGTGGTTCAGCCAGTGGTGGCGCCCAAGAACTTGGCTCAAATGGAGTCACTCATCCGCGGTCGGGTCAGCGAGATGTTTGATGCGCTCCCTGTGGGAGAGCCCTTTGATTGGGTCAGCAACGTCTCGGTCAACCTTACAACCCAGATGTTAGCGACGATTTTCGGCTTCCCGTTCGAGGATCGATCAAAACTCACCTACTGGTCCGACATGGCAGCTGCCATTCCCGAAATTGCCGGCGGGGGCGCTAGCGTCGAGGAGAGAACTGAGGCCATGTACGAATGCCTCGGCTATTTCACGGAGCTGTGGCACGCACGTTCTGGCGGACAGTCCGACTCAATGGATTTCATTACCGCGCTCTCCAACCATCCTGATACAAATGACATGGTCGATCGTCCGCTGGAGTACCTGGGCAACCTCCTCCTACTCATTGTTGGCGGTAATGACACGACGAGAAACAGTCTCTCGGGTGGTGTCTTGGCCCTAAACGAAAACCGAGATCAGTTTGACAAGCTCAAGGCGGACCATGGTTTGATTAAGTCCTTGGTGCCCGAAATAATCCGCTGGCAAACCCCGCTTATGCATATGCGCCGCATCGCAACACGGGATGTCGAGCTGGGCGGAAAACTAATCAAGAAAGGCGACAAGGTAGTCATGTGGTATGTCTCGGGCAACCGAGACGAATCAGTCATTGAAAAGGCCAACGAATTCATCATCGACCGCGCCAATCCCCGCTTACATCTGTCATTCGGCTTTGGCATACACCGCTGCATGGGTAATCGCCTCGGTGAGATGCAACTACGCATCGTCTGGGAGGAGATCCTCAAGCGTTACAGCGACGTCGAAGTTGTGGGCGAACCGAAGCGCGTGCTCTCCAACTTTGTCCGTGGCATCGAGCACATGCCGGTGGTTTTACATAAGTAAGTTCGAGCGGGCTCTGAGTCCACGTGTTCTTGGGCCTTACCGTTGTCTAACAATAAAAATACGGATCTTTTCATGAAGACGTTTTTGTTTCTTTTACTCGGCCTTGGATTTGCGTCCCTAGGTCACGCCCAACCCATTACTGCTCCCTCAGACCAGCGGGTAAACCCAACCGTGTTAGCTCATCAGCAAACACTGATACCCGGGCTCAAGAAATTAGGAACTCGGGTTTATGGTGCCGAGTTCATGGGCTACTCGAATTTTGGTTTTATCGAGGGCGATACCGGAATCATTGTGGTCGATGCAGGCTGGTTCCCCACCCCAACAGCAAACGCAATGAAGCTGCTGCGTGAATACACGAACAAGCCGATCGTCGCAGTTATCTACACCCATCTCCACATGGATCACTACGGAGGCATTCAAGCGGTTCTGACTGATGCCTCAGCAGATATTCCGGTGTATGGGCCCGCTGACTGGGAGGCAACCATCGCTATGGGGCAAAGCGTCACCCACAAAGCCACTCTGCGACGCGCCTTTATGCAAATGGGAATCCCGATTCCTGAAGGCCTCGACGGTACGGTAGGCAACGGTATCGGTCCAAGCCCACGACTCGAGCGAAATGATGCCCTGAGCTATCCGCCGACGATAGACGTCGCTGACAAAGTTGAAGTCACCATAGACGGCGTTTCCCTCGAAATTTTCCCTGCCGAGGGCGATGTACCTGAACATCTATGGGTATGGCTACCGGAGGATCGGATTTTGTTCAGCGGAGACGCGCCACCGCATGGGGTCTTCCCCGCTGTTGAAACGGCAAGATTTGAAATGGGTCGCGATCCCAACAAGATGATGGCATCGGTGCAAAAGACCATTGATCTAGACCCGCTTGCAATCGTGCCCGGGCACAGCAGCATCATTGATGATCACGCGGAAATTCGCGAGCTAATGACGCTGACACGGGACACTATTCAGTTTCTAATCGATCAAGTTGACCGCTTTTATTTGAGCAATCGATCGGTCGATGATTTGCTGAATACGATTGAGCTACCCCCGGCCGTTGCTGCGCACCCTCAATTACAACCTTACTACCACCGATGGGAATGGATGATGCAGCAGCGCTTTACCAAGCGGGCGGGCTTCATTGACGACTGGATGGATTATCTCTCACACAACGCTTACGACGAGGCGCAACGCCTCGTACCTGCCTTGGGTGGCCGAGAAAAAATCCTACAGATGGCTGCTGATGCCACAGCTACCGATCCCCAATGGGCCGCACGACTCGCAACCTATCTCATTCTCGTCGACTCGAGTGACGATGAAGCACGACAGGTTCGACAACAAGCCTCTATTAGATACGCACAAGTCACCAGCAGCACCAATCAGCGCAACTATCTGCTCGGGCTGGTTGCTGAGGAGAACGGCGATATTGATTTCGATCGCATGCTCAGAGCACCTGTTGCCGGATCGCTCCGTTTGGTTGATGACAGCGAGCTTCTCTCACGACTTAGAAATCGGGTGATTGCGGAGCAAGCCGACAACGTCGATATCGTCGTTCGACTCGCACTTACAGATGGCGAGACATTTGATCTGCATCTCATCAACAATATTCTGCGAGTGAGTTGGCCCGACGAGGAACGGATAACGTCCGGCCAATGGACCACCGATCGTCAAACTATCATTGCCATTTTGACCGATGAATTATCGATGATGGAGGCGCTTACCGACGGCCGCATTCGGGCTAGCGGTGACCGACAGCGCCATCAACGGTTCGCGTCGCTATTCGAATAAGCACCGCAAACGACTAAAACTCACGGTCTAAAAACCACTAAACAAAAAAAGCCGCGATTAATCGCGGCTTTTTTAATGCTTTAACTATGGAACAACGACTTACTCGTCGTCCATCTCCTCTACCTCGTCATACACTTCAGGTGCGGGACGATCGACAAGCTCGACATAGGCCATTGGCGCCTTGTCGCCGGCACGGTAACCACACTTAAGAATGCGGATATAACCTCCGGGACGCTCCTGATACCTAGGACCCAACTCGGTGAAAAGCTTGCCAACAGCCTCTTTAGAACGCGTGCGATCAAAAGCGAGCCGGCGGTTCGCGACACTGTCGTTTTTAGCCAAAGTAATCAGAGGCTCTGCATAACCGCGGAGCTCCTTCGCTTTGGCAACAGTTGTTTTGATCAGCTCGTGCTCGACCAGTGACACTGTCATGTTTCGGAACATCGCCTTTCTATGCGAGCTGTTCCGGTTAAGTTGTCGACCACTATGACGATGGCGCATGACGATTCCCTTTTACTGTCTGGCTTACTCTCAAGTAAGCGCTAAATCATCTGTAATAATTAAAAGTGTTAAACGCTCAGAAGACGCTCGTCGTCTTTCAAGCTTGCTGGTGGCCAGTTCTCAAGACGCATGCCCAAGGACAAGCCACGTGATGCGAGTACGTCTTTGATTTCTGTCAGCGACTTCTTACCCAGGTTAGGGGTCTTCA
>WTJR01000149.1 GCA_011524755.1 Halieaceae bacterium
TTCGACTACGACCCTGCGAAAGCCCGCGAGCTATTAGCGGAGGCAGGCTACCCCAATGGCGAGGGATGGCCTGGACTGGAAATTATCTACAACACGCAGGAAGCACACCGAAAAATTGCGGTGGCTGTTCAGCAGATGTGGAAAAAAGAACTCAACATCGACGTCACCATCTCTAACCAGGAATGGAAGGTGTACCTCAACTCGGTATCACAACGAGACTTCCAAGTCGCACGGCGCGGCTGGATTGGAGACTACGTCGATGCGAACAATTTCCTAGACCTGTTTATCACCGACGGTGGCAACAACAACACCGGCTACGCCAGTGACGAGTTTGACGACATCATCCTCAACTTAGCGCCAAAAGCTAAGTCTCGCGATGAGCGCTACGGCCTGTTCTATAAGGCTGAAACCATGATGATGAACGAGATGCCCATCATCCCCATCTACACCTACACCAGTAAGCACCTTGTTCACCCAAGCGTTGAAGGCATTTACCCCAACCTGATGGACTCACTTAATTTGAAATACGTGAAACTGCACCCCGGTCGCAGTCTCTATGGGGAGGCAAACTAAGGTGCTGAGATTTATCTTTTGGCGACTGCTTCAGGCGATCCCGGTCATCTTCGTCGTGATCACGGCGACGTTTTTTCTGGTGCGCTCCGCACCCGGTGGTCCATTCGACAGTGAGAAAGCGGTACTCCCCGAGGTGAAGCGTGCGCTCGAGGCGCAATACAAACTCGATTTGCCACTCCACGAACAATACATCGCCTATCTGGGTGACCTGAGCAACGGCGATCTGGGTCCCTCTTTCAAATACCCGGGCCGAAGCGTCAACGAAATTTTAGGTAGTGGGCTCCCGGTTACGGCTGAGCTGGGCCTATACGCCCTGAGTTTTGCCCTTCTGATAGGCGTTCTGGCCGGCGTGTTCGCCGCACTAAGGCCCAATACGCGGCAAGACTACATACCCATGGGGATGGCGATGATTGGCATTTGTATGCCGTCATTCCTGTTAGGGCCGTTACTGGTCCTGATCTTTGGCATCTATCTTGACTGGCTACCCATCGCTGGATGGGGAGACCTTCCGGGAGACAAGATACTGCCATCGATCACCTTGGGTAGCGCCTACGCGGCCTACATAGCGCGTCTCAGCCGAGCTGGAATGCTCGAAATCTTATCGCAGGACTATATAAGAACAGCCAGAGCCAAAGGACTTCCCGAATGGCGCGTGGTGATTCAACACGCACTGCGCGGTGGCCTCATTCCTGTCATCGCATTCTTAGGACCAGCCTTTGCGGGCTTGCTTGCAGGCTCGTTCGTTGTCGAGACCATCTTCCAGATACCGGGACTGGGTCGGTTCTACGTGCAGGCCGCATTTAACCGCGACTACACGATGATCCTGGGCACCACGGTGTTCCTGTCGACATTGATCGTTTTCTTCAACCTGATCAGTGATGTGATCGCTGCGTGGCTTAATCCGCGTCTGCGAGCGCAGTTCAAAGGAGGTGCCTCATGAATACTGAACAAACGGCACTTCTTATGGAGGCGGAGGACGGCGCATCGCTCTGGCACGACGCCTGGCTCCGACTTAAAAAGAACCGCGCTGCAGTCACTGGTGGCGTGGTGCTTATCGTGATGGTCGTCCTGGCGATTTTGACACCCTGGATTGCGCCTTACGGTTACGAGGCTCAAAACCTGGACCTTGGCGCCACACCACCCTCCGCTGCGCACTGGCTGGGAACCGACATTTTTGGAAGAGACCTGCTCACACAGATTCTCTACGGTGGTCGGATCTCACTGGCGGTTGGCTTTATTGCCACGGCCGTGGCACTGGTCATCGGTGTGACTTGGGGAGCCGTTGCCGGCTATGTGGGTGGTCGCATCGACTCGGTCATGATGCGCTTTGTCGATATCCTTTACGCCCTACCCTTCATGATCTTCATCATCCTGCTGATGGTGGTTTTCGGCCGAAACATCCTGCTCCTTTTCCTAGCCATCGGAGCGGTTGAGTGGTTGACCATGGCGAGAATCATGCGGACTCAGGTGCAATCCTTACGCCAGCAGGAATTTGTCGAGGCGGCCGTATCGTTGGGACTCCCTCCCTCGGCCATCATTTTTAAACACATCATCCCCAACGCGCTTGGCCCAATCATTGTCTATACAACACTCACGATTCCGAGCGTGATGTTGCTGGAGGCCTTCCTAAGCTTCCTGGGTCTCGGCATTCAGCCGCCACAAACCAGCTGGGGACTGCTGATTAGCTACGGCGCCGAAACCATGGAGGAGTACCCCTGGCTACTCATTTTCCCCGGTTTGGCGCTGACGATTACGCTGTTCTCTCTCAACTTCCTCGGCGATGGTCTTCGTGACGCGCTCGATGTTCGCGGTTCAAAGGATTAATCCATGAGTCTGCTCAACGTTAATGATTTAAGCGTCAGCTTCGTTACCCGTAACGGGACAACGGAAGCCGTCAAAAACGTCAGTTTCTCAGTTGAAGCCAAGTCCATCACGGCCATCATCGGCGAGAGTGGTTCGGGTAAGTCGGTCTCCTGTTACGCACTCTTGGGCCTGATTCCACAGCCCCCAGGGCGGATTGACTCTGGCACTGCCGAATTTAACGGCCAAGATTTGCTCGCCCTGTCCGAGCGAGAACTCCGGGGTATTCGCGGCTCCGACATTGCCATGATCTTTCAGGATCCGATGACATGCCTTAATCCCTACATGCGAATTGGCGAGCAATTGATTGAGCCTCTTCTGGTGCACGGTGTGGCGGACAAGGAGACTGCGACACGACGCGCCATAGAGCTTCTCGATGAAGTGGGTATTCATAACCCTGAAGCGGCCATGAGAGCCTATCCATTCGAGTTCTCAGGCGGTATGCGACAGCGTGTCATGATTGCCATGGCCCTCATCACTGAGCCCAAGCTTCTGATTGCCGATGAGCCAACCACAGCGCTGGATGTGACCATTCAGGCACAGATTCTCCGCTTGATTAAGTCGCTTCAGGAAAAGCGCGACATTGGCGTTTTGTTCATCAGTCACGATCTCGCTGTGGTGTCTGATATTGCTGATCACATTGTCGTCATGGAGAAGGGACTAGTCGTTGAGCAAGGCGCCCCCGCGGACATCTTCACCAATGCCCAGCACCCCTACACGCAAAAGTTATTGGCAGCCATTCCGAGCGGCGCACCGCCCGAACCTGACACGGGGCGGGACACGCTGATCACAGCCACCAACCTGAAAACCTACTTCACGTCCGAAAATAGCGATGAGCCCATCAAGGCCGTTGATGACGTATCGCTGTCGATACAGCGGGGCGAAGTCTTGGGGCTGGTAGGTGAGTCAGGCAGTGGCAAGTCGACCTTTGGTCGCTCATTGCTGCGATTGACGCCCATTACCGACGGCCATGTTAGTTTTGATGGCACTGACGTAGGGGGTCTCGATCGTAATGCGCTCAAATCGCTGCGACGGCGCATGCAGATGATTTTCCAGGACCCCTATGCATCACTGAACCCTCGTATGACGGTCTACGACACGCTGGCTGAGCCACTATTGCTGCACAAGATTGTCGATCGTACGGGTCTTGATGCGGCCATTAGGGAACTTATGGACAACGTGGGCCTGGCGCGAGGATTTGCCAAGAAATACCCACACGAATTCTCAGGTGGTCAACGACAGCGCATTGCCATCGGCAGAGCACTGGCAACCAAACCCGAGTTCATTGTCGCAGACGAGCCGGTCTCGGCCCTCGATGTCACCATTCAGGCGCAGATCCTCGACTTGCTAAAAGACCTGAAGGACGAGTACGGGCTCACCATGCTGTTTGTGTCGCACGATCTTGCTGTTATTCGGCAAATTGCTGACCGTGTGGCGGTGCTTTATCGAGGAAAACTCGAGGAAGTGGGCAATACGAGCGATGTATTCAACTCACCTCAAAGCGATTACACCCAGCGCTTACTGGC
>WTJR01000186.1 GCA_011524755.1 Halieaceae bacterium
GTTGAGGCATCAGGGACCCGTTACCTTGGCATTGAGCAGGACTCAGGTGTGCAGGCATTTTTGGGGATTCCATTTGCCGAGCCACCCGTGAATGAACTGCGTTGGGAGCGTCCGGTTCCGATTCAGGGCTCGCTCGGCGAGGTCGACGCAACTCAGTTCATGCCGGCCTGTATGCAAACCGGGAGTGGGCTCGCCTGGTATCACGGCATGATGTCGCGTGTCGGCGTTGATCCCAGTCTCATGGAAGGGCCGGAGTACTCTGAGGACTGCCTTTATTTGAATGTGTGGACTACCGGTGATCATTCCGCGCCAAAGCCTGTACTCGTCTTTATTCACGGCGGCTCGAATACCGGGGGTTGGAGCTACGAGCCCAACTACCATGGCCAGGCACTCGCCGAGAGAGGGGTGGTGGTCGTCACAGTAGCCTATCGGTTAGGCATCTTTGGCTGGTTAAGTCATCCGGATATGGCCATACGCAATCCGGGTTTGCATGACCTGATCGTTGCGCTTGATTGGGTTCATACGAACATTGGTACTTTCGGAGGTGACCCCAATCGTATCGTTGTGTCGGGCGAAAGCGCAGGGGCGGATAATGCACTTCATCTAGCGCTCGCACCGGCCATGGCTGGCAAGCTTACTGGGGTAATTCATCAAAGTGCGGGCTGGTCGGTGACAAGCACTCTCAAACCCGAGGATGGGTTTGCGTTGGGTGAAGCCTTGGTCGCCCATCATCTGGGCGCAGACGGAACTTTCGATGACTTGAAACGGCTACCGGCGGCTGAACTGCTCGACTCACAGCTTGACGTGTTTAGTGGACATTATTTTAGTCCTATCCCAGACCCCGAGACCTTGCCTGTGTCACTTGAAGAAACGGTGGCGGGTGACTCATTGCCGGGGCTGAATCTCATTATTGGTTCCAATCGCAACGAGTCGCTGATGTATATCCCCGAGGGAGCGGAACTTACGGATTATCTCGAGGGCTATTTCCCGCCGGAAAACTGGGAGGACATCAAGGGCATGCTCGGTGCTGACTTGTCAGAGCTGGCTCAGATGGATCGCTTGCGATCGGCCGTGCAGTACACCTGTCCGAGCCTTTTGCTTGCACAAGCCGCTCAGGAAGCAGGGGGTGCTGCCTACGTGTATCGGTTTGACCGGGTGCGGGAGGGCTTTGAGGCCATCGGTGCTTACCATGGCGCAGAGCTGCCTTATGTATTTGACACCCACGACGCATGGATACCTACCAACTCTGTTGATCTGCAGGTTACCGATGCTTTGGTCGATTATTGGGTAGCGTTCTTAACGGACGGCTCTCCCAGTAAATCTCTGTCTGGCGATTCAGAAATTACTCACGCGATATGGCCCGCTTGGACACATCAGCAACAGGCGCTTGTCATCGCAGATGAGATTTCGACTCAGACGCACCCCGATGCGGCGCTCTGTGAGTTTCTGAATGCAGCCCAAGTTGCGAGTGCGCGTCACTGACTCGAGGTTATGAAATCCACGAGTGCTGTGACCTCTTGGTCGGTCAGTTGCTCTGCATAGGCAGGCATGGCCCCAACCCCTTGAGCGATTGCGGTTCGAATTCGACGGGCGTCGGGCTTGAGCGCATCGAGATCAGGGCCAATAACACCTTTGGCGCCGGCGGCCTCGAGGCTATGACAGACGCCGCACGGTGGACTGGCAGTCTCTACAAACAAGCGCTTTCCTAAACCACCTTCATTGCCGGTCCTATCGATTTGCGATCCGGAAACACCCGCTGCCACTGCGACGCTAGTGTCCGTGTTAGAAATGACAGTAACTTGCTCGCTCATCGTTTGTTTTCTGACTTCGACGGCTAATCCGTGATCACGCCAGCCGTTATGGCCATAGCCGCGGTGATTGGCGGGGAAGTACTCGGGTTGGCTCTCACCTGCCGTATCGGTGGCCTTGCTAACCAGCAAATGGTCACCCTCCGCAAGATCGGCCTCGAGTGAAAATGTCCGCCAAGCATTGGGCCCGAGGTCAGGACCGTACAGGCTGGCGTGCTGCCAGCTTGCGCCACCATTGAGCGAGACATCAACGTGGTCGATTCCACGTTCACCCGAAAACGCCACGCCGAAGAGCTGATGTTTACCCGGAGGCAATGCCTTCCTGTCGCCCCCCGGTCCGTTGAGCCAAGACTTCACGGGCATTCGGTACATCGATGGGTGGCTCGCATTTCCGCTCTCGCCGACAGCGCGCATTCGGTATCCAGACTGTTGGATCTTATTACCTGACTCATGGACTGCGGCAGCGATCCGCTTCACCCACTTGACGTTATTCACACCGAAATAGCCGGGGACAAGTAGCCGAACAGGGCCGCCATGCACAAGGGGCAAGGGCTCGCCGTTCATTTCCCATACCAGTAAACAGTCGCCGAGTCCTTTATCGATGGGCACGGATCGTTCGACAGCCACTGAGCTCGGCTCGATGCCGTCGGGTAACAGTTCGCCGCCGGTAGCAGTGATAAAGCGCGCTTCACTGTGCGTGCCACCCAGATGTTCAAAAATGGTAGAGAGTTTGACACCAGTCCACAGCGCACACCCCGCAGCACCAACACCCCAGGGAGAGCCTGATGGTGAATGGTCAAAAAAGGCTCGTCCGTTACCTGAGCACTGGAGCACGCTCGCGATAGTCGTCGTCGGCAGAGCTTTGAGCTCAGCAAGGCTTAGGGTGGTTATGTCGTCAGCTGCCTGTCCAGCCCCCTCGATGGCAACTGTCCAGAGATCCCGATCAGCGACAATCTGCGCCTCCGGCATTGGCAGATTATTGCGCACGAAAAACTGCGAAATAGCGGTGATGGGCCCCTGTCCGTAGGCACTGCGAAGCGTCTCTAGCGCCAGCGGTAGGTCGTTGTGTTCAATGAAGTCACTTGGTGCTTTGTTGGCGGGTAGCAACCGCTTCACTGCAGATAGCGACACCTGCGGTAGCAGAACAGCGGTCGCTGCCAGTACCTTAAGGAGTCGTCGCCGTGATGGTGTTTTCCAAGTCGAGGACATCGTATCTGCTCGCCGCCTTTTTTATGTATAAGCCTGCTCTATTAGAGAGTCTGTTTTTTTATTTGTCAGCACGCAAAGGGCTGAACGCTTTGTGCTCACAGGTTATTGCAACAGAGCCCAAACGATGACGCCCAAGGTCAATAAAATCAATGCTCGGTGCATGACAATGCTTTGCTCGAAGGCGCGACTCATCATGACACCCAGGCCACACCAAACAACGGCAAAGAATACCTGCGCGACCAGAAAGCTGAGAGGAACGACCACTAGGCGTTCCGCGACTGATTCAAAGCTGTCAGCGAATTGCGTGATAGCCAATGTGGCCATCATCCAGGTTTTGGGACTGAGCGGGTGAACAATGCTACCCGAGAGAAACGTGAAGCTTGCGTTGGCGCTTCCTGGCTCGGGTGGCGTCCAATTGCGCAGTGCTAAATAGGCCATGTAGGCCGCGGAGCAATAGACAAATACAGTGGCGACGGTGGGATTGGCCTGAAGTAAACCCATCAGACCCAGTCCCAACGCGATATTTAGAGCCAGTTTTCCTGCCGTCAGCCCCGCAATAAACGGCAAGGTGCGAGCCAAACCTTGTTGTGCTCCCGCCGTCATCAGCAACATATTCGCAGGTCCCGGTGTTGAGACCATCAGGATGATAAACATCCAGAGCGGCAGGTATTGATCGATCAGATCCACGGCGATGACTGACTCGTTGGCTAGTGTTGCGCAGGATACGACAGATCGCTCATTCGCGTTAGTAAACGGGGCACGCCTGCAGGCTGGAGGATGTGCTACTGTCGAAGAAAAATAATAGAGGTACGGCAATGGACCTGTCATACGGTAGTGAGTACGACGCGTTCCGCGAGGAAGTGAAGTCGTTCATTCGTTCCCATAAGCACAAGCAGCCAAAACCGGGTGATGGCATCAAGAGCCAAGCCATGCG
>WTJR01000150.1 GCA_011524755.1 Halieaceae bacterium
GATACCGCCAAGTACTACACGGCCACGAGTGGTGAAGAGTTTCGGGCGGCGGCGCTGTTATCTCAGCGGATTAATGATGACCTTCGTAACCAGGTGGCAGGCCGTAGCGTTCAGGAAGTAGTTTCTGGTGAGCGTGACCAGCTAATGGAAGCGGTGAAAGCACGACTTAATGAAACTGTGCTCACCGAGTTGGGTGTCGAGGTAATCGACGTCCGAGTGAAGAAGATTGACTTGCCCAACGAAGTCTCGCAATCGGTTTACCGCCGAATGAACGCCGAGCGTGAAAAAGAAGCTCGTGAATTGCGGTCTGAAGGTAAGGAAATTGCTGAAGGCATGCGTGCTGAGGCCGATAGAAAGGTGACGGTCATCGAGGCGGAAGCGGTGAGAGATGCGGAAATCATCCGCGGTGATGGTGATGCGACTGCCACGCGAATCTACGCTGACTCTTTCAACCGTGATCCTGAGTTTTACGCCTTCACGCGTAGTTTGAACGCCTATCAGCAGACGTTTGCCAATGGTAGCGACATCATGTTGCTCCAGCCCGATAGCCAGTTCTTCCAGTACTTGAGAGATCCGAAAGCGGGTAAGTAATCTTCCACTGTATCTCTGAGACCGTACCGGCGATAATACGTCGGTACGGTTGCAGGGCGGTTCATCGCCTACCTTCATAGCTTGGGCAAAAACATGGGTGACACAACACGATGGTTGCTCCCTAACGGGATCGATGAGCTTTTGCCTGAGCAGGCAGGTCGCGTCGAAGACTGCCGACGGCTGTTGCTCAATACCTGTTCCAGTTGGGGTTATGAATATGTCGTGCCCCCGCTCGTCGAGTTTACGGATTCCCTGCATGTTGGCTTGGGTGCTGACCTCGAATTACTCAGTTGCAAATTTACTGATCACGAGACCGGCAAAACCCTTGCTGTCAGGGCTGACATCACCCCTCAGGTTGCACGAATTGATGCTCACAGTATGGGGCTGCAAGGAGTGAACCGACTCTGCTACGCGGGATCGACCCTTAAGAGCGTCGCCAATTCCATTCCTGCGGACAGAAGCCCCGTGCAACTTGGTGCGGAAATCTTTGGCTGTGGTGGTATTGAAGCCGACATTGAAGTTGTCGATTTGCTGCTCTCTCTCGTCGAGCGAAGCGGGCTATCGGACATTACGTTTGATATTGGGCACGTCGCATTTTGCGAGCTGGTGATGTCCCATGTCGGTCTCTCAAGCGAACAGCAGAACACGGTGCTCGAGCTATTGGCGCGAAAGGCAAACTCCGATCTTGATCGTCTGCTCACCACACTGTCTCGCGAGCAGGCCGAGAAAATATCAGTTCTAGCCACAATGCATGGCGGAATCGAGGTGTTGGAACGTGCGCGAGCAGCTTTTGTCGATATCGAAGGACTCGAAAAGGTCATTGGCGAAGTGGAGGCTGTTCTTGCCTGCTGTCAGCGTCTTCAGAGTCAGGTGAATGTTTATGTCGATATGACCGAGGCACACGGGTACCGCTATCACTCGGGTGTTGTGTTTGCCTTGTACGCAAAGGAACTCGGTGCGGCGGTGGCTAAAGGCGGCCGATACGATGGCGTCGGTGAGGTGTTTGGCCGGAGACGTCCAGCTACAGGCTTCGCCATCGATTTAAAGGCGTGGTCCGCGCTAGCTGTAATTGAGGAAGCAGACAAGGCCTACGTTTCCTCACCCGTCGACGCGTCCGCTCAACTGGCCGCAAAAGAGTCTGAACTTCGCGCCTCCGGTGTCATAGTAATCAAGGCTATCGGTGGTGAGGTGGATGACCGATGTACCGGGCAACTGGTAAACCGAAATAACGAATGGCTAGTCGAGCCACTGGAGAAGCAATAATGGGTCGTAATGTCGTCGTACTCGGCACGCAATGGGGCGATGAGGGCAAGGGTAAGATCGTCGACTTGCTAACTGAGCAAGCCGAAGCGGTTGTCCGATTTCAGGGTGGCCACAACGCGGGACACACGCTTGTTATAGACGGTGAAAAAACCGTTCTTCATGTCATTCCCTCGGGTATTTTACGTTCGGATGTAGAGTGCCTCATTGGTAATGGTGTTGTGCTCTCGGCCGCGGCCCTGCTCAAAGAAATCAAAGAGCTTGAAGCTCGCGGTGTGCCCGTTCGTGATCGTCTCAAGATATCGTCTGCCTGCCCCTTAATTTTGCCCTACCATGTCGCGCTTGATCAGGCCCGTGAAGCGCGTCGGGGCGAAAAGAAAATCGGAACAACAGGTCGTGGTATTGGCCCAGCCTATGAAGACAAGGTGGCTCGACGAGGCTTACGCCTGGGCGATCTCAGAGACCGGCAAAAGTTTGCTGATTCATTGCGCGAAGTCTTGGAATATCACAATCATGCACTGGTTCACTATTACGGTGCTGAGGCGCTCGACTTCGACGATGTCCTCGCCACTGCGTATGAAGAGGGTGAGCAGTTGTTACCCATGATGGCCGACGTGACGTCGCGCCTTCACGAATATCGTGAGGATGGCGCCAATATCATGTTCGAGGGTGCTCAGGGTTCGTTACTCGATATCGATCATGGCACTTACCCATTTGTAACTAGCTCCAACACCACGGCTGGTGGTACCGCCACCGGCTCTGGTTTTGGCCCACTGTACCTGGACTATGTCTTAGGGATTACCAAGGCCTACACAACCCGTGTCGGCTCCGGCCCTTTTCCTACAGAACTCTTTGATGAGATTGGGCAACGGTTAGCAGAACGCGGACATGAATTTGGCGCGACAACCGGCCGCCCACGACGCTGTGGTTGGTTTGATGCAGTCGCACTGAAAGCTGCAGTTCAAATCAACTCTATTTCCGGCCTCTGCCTCACCAAGCTTGATGTGCTCGATGGACTCGAGGAAATCTCCATCTGTGTGGGTTATACCGACGCTGATGGAAATCCCATGATGGGTGGTGCGGAGAACTACGATGATTTGCACCCCGTTTACGAGACAGTTCCCGGTTGGACTGAGTCGACGGTTGGCGCTCAGCGCGTTGAGGATCTGCCAACCGCTGCTCGAAACTACATTACGAAGCTCGAGCAATTGGTGGGTGCGCCCATTGACATTATCTCGACCGGGCCTGATCGTGCAGAAACGATTGTATTGAGGAACCCCTACGCCTGATGTTCACGTTGACGAAAATACTCTCGCTTTTCGTCTACCCACTCTCTCTCGGGCTGTTCTTTGTCGGCTTATCACTGTGGGGTCAGTTACGCGGAAATCGAGCCGCTGCGGGCCTCTACACCTTTCTGGCGCTAGGCGTCATCTATGTCCCATCGACTCAGTTTGGTGTCGATACGTTTGCAACACCGCTTGAAGCACGCTACCCCGCCTTTGCGCCTGAAGAGCTCCCTAATGGTGACATCATTGTTGTATTGGGTGGTGGTGTGGAGTCCGAGGGGAAGTTTGGGCGCTGGGGCGATCTTAATGAGGCTGGTGACCGGGTTCTGATGGGCGCGGAGCTATGGCAGGCAAAAAAAGCCCCGCGTTTGATTGTCAGCGGTGGCAGTACACAAGGCCCCATCTCGGAAGCGTCTCGGATGCGTGATCTACTGGTCCGGCTTGGCGTCTCGCCATCAGTGATTACACTCGAGGAAGACAGCCTGACTACCCAAGGTAATGCCGAGCAGGTCGCCAAGCTGGAAGGGGGTCGTAACCAGCATGTGTTGCTGGTCACATCCTCGTTGCACATGCGGCGTGCGGTTGCCTTGTTCAGTGCGCAGGGGTTTAAAGTCACTGCAGCGCCCACTGATCACCGAGTTCATCGATACCCACATGCCATCCCCGGTTGGATGCCCACCATTGAGCACCTTTCGACCAGCACAGCGGCCATCCACGAGTGGGTCGGTTATTGGGTCTACGACCGATTGGGGCGTTTTGACCCCGTTGACGCCAACGAATCT
>WTJR01000074.1:0-2325 GCA_011524755.1 Halieaceae bacterium
TCAAACGATCCGTGTCGGTTGCGGGATCACCTAATTCCGCATAGAGGGAGTCCCTAAACGCACCCCACCACGGTGGAATAGACTCCAGCGTTCTGAGCCAGTTAGTGACGCCAAAAATGTTCACACCCACCTCGAAAGACTCTGGCTCAAACGCTAAGGCAGCAGCCACCATGTAGCCGCCGTAAGATCCGCCGATGATGCCTACGCGCTCACCGTCGATCCAATCGTAAGACGCCAAGAAAGCTCGTGATGCGACCACATCTCCCAGGTCCGCCTCCCCGTGCTTTAAGTCATCGAGGTGATAGAAGGTTTTTCCATAACCGCTAGAGCCACGGTTGTTGATCTGATAGACCGCATAGCCATGGTTCACGAGGTGCTGAATCGTCGCGGAGTAGCCCTTTCGACTCTGACCACCAGGGCCGCCGTGGACCCACACCATCGCAGGCGCCGGATTCTCTGCTGAAGCTTCGCGGGGCTTGTACAAAATACCGGGCACTTGCAGTCCGTCGTAGCTGGCGAACCGAACAACCTCTCCCTCGACCATGAAGTCGCTATTAATCGCTGGATTCAACGCCTTGGTCAGTTGTACTGCATCGCCACCCAAGGGCATGTGGTACAGATCATAAGGCGCAGTGTCGCGGTTCAACCCGAAGGCAATCGCCGTCTCGTCGCGGTTAAAGCGGACTTGAGCAAGATCGCCATCAGGGACATTTTTCAGCACAACGGCATCGCCCGTGGCCAAATCGGTCAGCGTAACGTCCGTACTCGCGTCGTTGTTTACGCCACTCACACGGTACCGTCCACTTGGGGAGTAGCCGACGTACATCACGTCCCAGTCGTCGGCGACAAGCACCTCGCGCTCACCCGTCTCCAAGGATAGCGTCCAAGCCTGGCTGAATTCACCGAACTCGTTGGTGGAATAAATCAGCTGGCTGTTATCCGGTGTGAAACCCATCGCCGAGTACTCGATATCACCCTCGTGCGGTGTGATGTTGACCAGCTCCAGCTCATCAGCGGTTACATCGATCAAGAACAGGTCGCTGTCGGCATTGCTGTTATTGCGGGCATACACCACCCACCGGCCGTCCGAACTGATCGAGCCCAAATCGAGCCCCTCGCTGTTCTCGTAGAGGACCTCACGTGAGTAGTCAGCGGCGCTATAGCGGTACATATCAAAAGCAGCACCGTCGCGCTCATTGCTGAAGACATAGAAGCTCTTCCCATCCGAGGACCAGCCGGCAAAGCCCGCTTTATGACCTTCGCCCGGTGTCAGGTCGGTCACCTCACCCTCCGGTGTCATGACAAATACGTGGGTCAGCTCGTCACCATTACCGTCCTGCTGGTAAATGAATCGATCATCCTCCGGAAACCACGAGTCCGCATACACACCACGATCGTCAGACTGAGTGAGCGCTGTCATCTGCCCCGAAGTGACATCCAATCGGTAGGCGTTATAGACGCCGGTCTCATCGGAGCTCACCAACAAATCGCCATTCGTGGCTGAAAAAGCATACGGCCCGGCACCGCCTATGCGATAGCTGGTGGTCTGGAAGAATTGCGCGGCCGTGTAGGTTTCATGCGAATCCTTGGCCGTCGCAGCCGCTCCCTGCTCAGGTGCATCATCTGTTGAGCATCCAATCAGCAAGACGGTGAGCACTGAGGCTATACCTAAATGAGAAAAACGTGTCATGCCATGGTCCCCCTTGGCGTTATCGAGTTATTTGTCTTGGACTATCGATGGTAGCCCTCGACAATTCAATAGCGGCTGCACTAATGGAGGCTGTGATCAGCTCATTAAACAGCCGTAAACTGTTACTAGAAAATATCGAGGTCGCGCGCCGAAACCACGGTTCCGCTGAATTCGCTCTTTACCTCATCGATCAGGGTCTCGTGCGTCGAGCCCCACAGCAGCTGGTGATACAAGATAAGCAATTTGGGCTTAACCTCCGCCGCCAAACGCCCCAGCTCCGTGGTCGAGGTGTGATTCTTCGCGTGGTATTTCTGCCATTGAGGCTCTTTCTTTGCAAAGCCCTCTTCACTGTACACCTCATGAATGAGCACATCGGCACCTTGTGAATACTGCTTCAACACATCCGAGGGCGCGGTGTCACCAGAAATCACAATGACCGTGTCTGGTGTTGTGAATCGATAACCCCATGCTTCTGGCCAGCTACCGTGTGGTACGCGGAACGCCTCCACCTTCACATTGTCATCTTCAAAAACGAGGCCCGTGTCTCTGATCTCATGGGTCTCAACACGCCAGCCCTCGTTATTAGCCGGCTGCTCACTGTAGAGCCGATAGCGAATATCTTCCTCATAGGCCTC
>WTJR01000074.1:2425-3900 GCA_011524755.1 Halieaceae bacterium
ATAGTTGGCCTTCACTCGTTGTGAGACCTCAATCCCCATTCTCGCCATATTGCAGAAAGAATCGATACCGTCGTTGGGGAATCCTCTGCGAGTCCGATGAATATTGAATTGGTCTGATAAAGACTGTCCAAACTGACCCTCTATCGCCTGCCGGCCTAGGGTATAGCCCAGAAGACCACCCCAGGTCGCTGCCGGGTTGTCGGCATCCCAGCCGGCCAAAACCGCTATTTTCAGCGTCTCTTTAAGATCACCCTCGCCATAAAAGAGCGACACCAGACTGGCAGCGAAATTGATCCCGGCGGCAAAACAGCCATTGCAATACAAACCTCGTGAGGTGACATCGTAACCATCTCGCTGTTCAACTTGGTAGCGCTGATAGATCGCATCGCGCGTTGCTTCCCATGGGAGGCCAGCCTCGTGCTGGCGTTTCACGAAATCGAACATAGCCGCTGGCACAGAGTCATCTGGCAGATACTGCCTAGCGGCGAGGGCGATGTGGTTAAGACGTTCCGAGGACAGTTGACCACGAGGCTCCATCGCAGCCAGGGCATGCATGATCACGTAAAACTCAGACACAAGAACCGCGTCCCCATACCCCGCTGTGCGAATCGGGTAATGAGCAATATCAAGAGCAACATGGGGTGCACCCGGTGCCAGCAAGCCAAATATTTCGGTCGTCAGCTGAGCATCGATCATATCGCCGTGCGGATTGTTGTCTGGGTGGGCTGTTTCCGGCGGTGAGTACCCCTTTAACATGAGCGTGTGCGCGCTCTGGTTAGATACCCAAAGGAAGTTCTGATAACCGAATTGGTCCTTGCCATAAGGTGTGGGTTGCGACTCGTCATAGATATGTCGAATCCAGGCTTCACGTATCTGTAGCGGAGTCAGTTTCGCGACCTGCTGGTGATACAGGGTCCACAAATAGATGTACTCGATATCCGTGTCGTCGTCTGCCCCCCAAATCTCGCTAGGGCCGCGAAGCACAAAGTCGATGTTGCTAGATATGTCGCTGGGAGTTTCACTCCAAATGGCCGGCTGATCGGGCATACCCCAATCTTCTCGGGTGTAAAACCGGCCGTGCTCACCGTCACCCCCAATCTTGTCCATCTCTGTAACCAGGCCCGTCCAGTTACCTATCGACTGACCCAGCCAGAAGCCCTGCCACTGATCTGATCTGACATCACTGATTGGAGTCTCGTTAGCATCACAGGCCGACTCCTCGACGGCGGGCTGAGCCAGTGCAGAGTTCGCCAGAAGAAAGGTAATAAGGACGAGGAACAATGCTTGCGAGACCAGTTTCATCTTTGTTGCGCTCTCTCCTTCTTCTCTTTCTTTTCGCTGCTTCTCTTCACCATCTCAACGGACCTCATCCACCGGAACATTGCCAATCCCCGTGCGCCCCATCTGTGCGTGCGTGACATAACGTATGCCAGCAGTGTAACTCCAACCCAGCCAAGGTACTCTAAACACACAGC
>WTJR01000036.1 GCA_011524755.1 Halieaceae bacterium
GTCGACGTTCCATGAGCGTTGATGTAGTCCACATCAGAGGGGTTCATTCCGGCATCCCGAAGGGCGTTTCGCATTGCCAGAGCAGCACCACGTCCATCTTCAGGTGGTGATGTCATATGGTAAGCATCCCCACTCATGCCAAAGCCAACCACTTCCGCATAAATCTTAGCGCCCCTCGCCTGAGCACTCTCCAGCGATTCAAGCATCATCACACCGGCGCCATCACCCAGTACAAAGCCATCTCGATCTTTATCCCAAGGCCGCGAGGCGTGCTCAGGATCGTCGTTACGCGTTGATAACGCTCGAGCAGCTGCAAACCCGCCCAAGCCAACTGGCGTCGTACCCATCTCCGCGCCGCCTACCAACATTGCATCCGCATCACCGGCCGCAATGAGTCGCGCACCCAAGCCGATGCTGTGTGTGCCAGTCGTACACGCAGTCACCATGGCCAGATTAGGTCCACGCAGATTGAACTCGATCGACAGGTTACCGGCCACCATGTTGATGATGGAGCCAGGAACGAAAAAGGGAGAAATTTTTCGAGGGCTAGAATTATTGAGTGTTAAGGACATCTTCTCGATTAGTCCAATACCGCCTATACCCGCACCGACATTACAGCCAACTCGATCCTGATTTTCTTCAGTAATTTCGAGACCTGAGTCCCGCATAGCCTGAATGCCTGCGACCATTCCGTACTGAATGAACGCATCCATACGCTTCGCGTCACGTGCCTCTAGGTAACCGTCAGTCGAAAAATCATTGAGACTCGCACTAAAACGAGTTGAGAAAGCAGACGCGTCAAAATGATCAATTGGGCGAACCCCATTCACGCCATTGGTGACGCCACGCCATGTACCGTCAACGTCCAAACCCAATGCGGTTATTGCACCCACACCAGTAACCACGACTCTGCGGTTGTTCATCTGTGCCCCCAGATTTATCAGACCACTTATTGTACCAGCATAAAAAAAAGCCGCCCTTACTAGAGCGGCTTTTTCACGAGATTAGTCTCTGGATTTAAGCGAGATTCTCGTTGATGTAGTTGATAGCCAACTGAACAGTCGTGATCTGCTCGGCTTCTTCATCTGGAATTTCGGTATCGAACTCTTCCTCGAGCGCCATGACAAGCTCTACGGTATCGAGAGAGTCTGCGCCGAGATCATCAACGAATGATGACTCATTGCTCACTTCATCTTCTTTTACACCGAGCTGCTCTGCCACGATTTTCTTTACGCGATCTTCAATGTTGCTCATGACGTCCCCTTTCTGGTTTCCTGTTGTCGCCTGCCCTCAGACGGATAGCGTGCGGATTTTACCTATTATTGAAGAGATTAAAACCCGCATTTTTTCGCATCACATGTACATACCGCCGTTCACGTGAATGGTTTCACCCGTAATGTAGGCACCCGAGTCACTCGCCAAGAAGGCGACCACTTTCGCGATCTCCTCTGGTTCACCCAAACGCCCTAACGGTATTTGACCTAACATCAAAGACTTCTGGTCGTCCGTCAGTACTTTGGTCATATCTGTATCAATAAAGCCTGGCGCTACACAATTCACGGTTACCGCGCGGGACCCCAACTCTTTTGCCATGGCTCGAGACATCCCTTCTGCGCCCGCTTTGCTCGCTGCGTAGTTGGCTTGCCCTGCATTCCCCATCTGTCCAACGACAGACGAGATGTTGATGATGCGGCCCCAGCGTGCCTTCGTCATTCCGCGCAAGCAGGCCTTACTGACAGTAAACAGGGGATTTAAATTTGTCCCGATAACATCAGCCCACTCTTCATCCTTCATCCGCATCATTAGATTGTCACGCGTGATTCCCGCGTTGTTGACAAGAATGGTGGGGGCGCCGTGTTCCTCTGTAATTTCGCCAATCGCCGCCTTTACAGCCTCACTGTCGCTCACGTCGAGCCGCTTGCCTACGCCGCCCCACTCCGAAAGATGCGACGTTATCGTCTCTGCACCGGCATCCGAAGTCGCTGTGCCTATGACGGTGTGCCCTGCCCTAGCCAGTTCCTGAGCAATAGCTTTACCAATACCACGTGTAGCCCCGGTAACCAGCGCTACACGACTTTCTGTCGATCCACACATATCTAAGCCTTACAGGTCGGTTACGCCAGCTTCAATCGCAGCGACCGTCTCTATTGATTTAATAGGTACTGATTTATCTATTCTTTTACTCAACCCACTGAGTACATTTCCGGGGCCACACTCGACAAAACGAGTGCATCCCGCCCCACGTAATGTGGCCATGCATGTTGTCCACAAAACGGGCGCTGATATCTGCTTAACTAAGCTGTCGCGAATTGAGTCCGCATTGCTTTGTAGCGAGCCATCCACATTGCTGACAACCGGAAACTGAGGCGTAGACCAGCTGACGTCCTCGAAGGCTTGCTGCATCACCTCGGCTGCGGGCTGCATCAAGGGAGTATGGAACGGCGCGCTAACGGGTAAAGGCATCGCCCTGCGCGCACCTGCGTCTTTCAAGGCGGCGACTGCAGAATCGACCGCAGCCGAGTGCCCCGCAATAACGACCTGTCCGGGCGCATTAAAGTTCACGCCGCCTACAAAGCTATCCGCCGTCGACACGCTGTTACACGTGTCTGTGACGACGTCGTCATCGAGACCCATGACCACAGCCATGGCGCCCACACCCACTGGAACCGCATCTTGCATGGCTGCGCCACGTTGCCGAACCAAGCGAACGCCGTCTGCCAAGGACAAGGTGCCCGCGCTGACGAGAGCCGAATACTCTCCTAAGCTATGGCCTGCGCCTGCAACTGGCTGAAATGCATTGGCCTCAGAGAAGGCTCGAAAAAGCGCAACGCTGGCTGTAAGTATCGCCGGCTGCGTGTATTCGGTAAGGCCTAGTTTTTCCGCAGGTCCCTGCGATACCAATTGCCACAGATCATAGCCAAGCGCTTCGCTGGCCTCGGAAAAGGTATCGGACACAACTGAAAACGCGCCGGCTGCTTCCTCAAGCATCCCGACGCGCTGCGACCCCTGTCCGGGAAAAACGACGCCAAATGACATAAGTTTAGTCGTCGTTGTTTGTATCGATGACCTTCTGACCCTTGTAGAAGCCATCGGCGCTTACGTGATGACGACGACGCGTCTCACCTGACGTGCTATCCACAGTCAGTGTGGAACCACTCAGCGCATCGTGCGACCGACGCATACCGCGCTTGGAACGCGTTTTACGGTTTTGTTGAACAGCCATGGTGCTCTCCCATCTCTTTAAGCGGCTCGGTGTAGGACACCGAATCCAGTGTTAAGTTCTATCCCTTGTCGTCCTCTGCGTCAGGTGTTTTCAGTAAAGCACCTAAAGCCGCGAACGGACTTTCCTTCTCTTCGACGACATCCATCGTTGAGTCGCCAAACGCTCTTGATACGTCTTCACAGTCACCCACGTCATGCATGGGCACTGCGGGCAACGCAAGAAGTAATTCTTCCTCCACCAGCGCATGTAAGTCGCTGACGTCGCCGGCTATCAGCGGGTCATAACCCGATGGCAGCTCTTTAATCGAATCCTCGTTCCAAACGACACAGAGGCTACTCTGCGTTGCCAGTTCCAGCTCACATTGAGAGAGGCAACGCTGACACTCGAGCGCCACTGTCACCTGCACTTTGACGTCAACAATGTAGCGATGTTGCTCGTCTTTCCAGCACCTGAGCGTCGCGAAAGCGGGCTCTTCTCCGCTCGCGATGACAGCTTGTAATCGTGGCATCCGAGTCACTAGCACATCACCTTCGACTTCGATGCCGCGGGAGGCCCAAGTTCGTAGCTCAGCCTCGCGTGGTAATGCAGTGTTCGACATGGCGGCGGACTATACGTTCCGCGCCTTTAACTGTCAAAATCGAAAGCTGTCAAAAACTAACACGACCACTATGTCCTC
>WTJR01000039.1 GCA_011524755.1 Halieaceae bacterium
AGATGATTTTGTCGAGCTGTTCCTTCACGGATGCGATGACCTCAATGCGCGTGCATTGGAGACTGACCGCCACCATACGACACTATTCAACGCGAGCAGAATAGCTACCAACGCAAGGAATGTAGACACGCCATCCTCGCCCGCGGTGCCCGCGAGGCCAATGGGCGAAAACAACAGATAGAGAAAAATCACACACGATAAGAGTGAGAAGGAACAGGCCCGAGCAAAACGCCAGGGCGTCATATCGACTGGCGGTGGGCGAAGCGCTTCAGTGTTTTCGGGCGCCTGGTCATTGCGAGTGTCTGACTTGGGCCGCCACCACCCCACCAGGAGTAGAAGGCCAATTTCGACTGCGAAAAGAATCGCGTAGAGGTGCAGAAAGTGCAGGTCAATCGATTCTTTAAACACGAACTGAAGCAGCCCGTAGGCGACGATATGAAATCCAATCGCGAGCTTTACCCCCAATGCCGGCACGTGCGTGGTGAGCATGCCCACGAGCACGACGGCGATGATGGGAATGTTATAGAAGCCTGTAAAAATACGAATGATCTGCCAGAGACCCTCTGGTGCAAACTGGAGCAGGGGTGCAATGCCTAGCGAAACGACGGCGATACCCACGCTCGCTACTTTCGCAATCCCTACCAGTGTGGTGTCAGCCAGTGGCTTTTTTGATAGTGGCTGAATGACGTCAATCGTCAACATGGTTGCCGCGCTATTGATGAGCGAGTTGAACGAGCTGAACACGGCACCGAGCAATACGGCGAGGAAAAATCCCAGCGCCCAGACAGGCAAGGTGTCTTTTACTAACTGCGGATAGGCGAGATCAATCGAGCCCAGTCCCGGACCGTAGAGGTGATAGGCAATCACCCCGGGGATCATCATGAAAAACGGAACCAGCACCTTGAAATAGCCGGACAGCAAGACGCCTTTTTGACCCTCCGAAAAGCTACTCGCGGCGAGCGTCCGCTGGATGACATATTGGTTTGAACACCAGTAAAAGAGGTTCGCGAAGATCATGCCGGTGAACAGCGTGCCAAAGGGTGTGGGATCACTCGGACCCCCAATGGCATTGAGTTTTTCAGGGTGCTGACTCACCACGATGTCGATGCCAGACACCAGGTCGCCGCCTAAAAGTTTGAGCCCTAGAATCGGCACCGTGACGCCCACGATAAGGAGGCCTATGCCGTTCAATGTATCCGAGACGGCAACGGCTTTTAGGCCACCCAATATGGCGTACAGCGCACCAACGGCGCCAATGAGGAATACGGTGATCACCAGCGAGCTGCTGTAGCTCAAGCCCACGAGCTCTGGCACATCAAAGAGCTTTAAAACAGCGACGGAGCCTGAGTACAGCACACTGGGAATGGTCACCAACCCGTAGCCCAACAGGAACAGGATGACGCTGAGCCGTCTGACGTCATCATCGTATCGGTCTGCAAGGAACTGAGGCAGCGTTGTAAAGCCGCCGCGCAGGTAACGTGGCAAGAAGAAAAAGGCCATGGCCACGGTCGCAACGGCCGCTGTCACTTCCCAGGCCATTGAGCTCATGTTGTAGCCATAGGCTGAGCCATTGAGACCGATGAGTTGCTCAGCGGACAGGTTTGTCAGTAGCAGAGAGCCTGCAATGAAGGGCGCACTTAAGCCTCGTCCGGCAAGGAAGTAGCCCTCGGAGTCTGATGTCGAGCTTCGGGACTTTTGATACGAGATCCAGCCAACAATGCCCATGAAAAGGACACAGGTCAGAGCCACATTGATTAACTCAGTCGCGCTCACGGGGCGTCCTTTTGTAGAGTGCCCTGAGGATAAGTACTCACCGAGACGCCTTCAATAGGCGCTGGCGTTTTGGAGTGTTACTCTCGACGAACACGACGTTTTTCTTCCTGTCTCAGCGATCATTATCATGCCCGTCGAAACACTCCAGCTATCCGTTTTTGTATTGATCACTGCCACCATTGGCTGGTTGACCTACCGCAAAGTAAGCGCAGACCTGGCCGCACAAGGTGGGTTGGGCACCGCGCGAGAAGAGGTGTTTCTTGCCGGTAAAGGTCTCAGCTGGGTCGTCGTTGCGGGCTCTATCACGCTGACCAATCTGAGTACTGATCAGCTGGTGGGCATGAACGGTAATCAGATGGTGCTCCTGGCGTGGTGGGAATTGGCAGCCGTCGTAGGGCTGGTCATCTTGGCCAAAGTTATCCTGCCCGTTTACTACCGTTACGACTGCACGACCACGACCGAGCTTCTTGAAAAGCGCTACGACGATCGCCGAATTCGCGCCTTGATTGGCTTGTTGTTCTTGCTGGGAAATCTATTCATTTTTATCCCCGCAATGCTTTACGGCGGCTCTCTGTTCATTCAAACCATGTTTAACGTCGATATCCCGCTGTTGTGGATTGCCATTGCCTTTGCCCTCGTGGGGTCTGCGTATGCTGTGCTCGGTGGCCTGCGCGCCGTGGCTGTTTCTGATGCCTACAGCGGTGTACTGCTCTTAACACTGGGTATCGTCGTTGTGCTGCTGTCCCTATCGGCTATCGACTTTGATTTCTCAGGTATCCCTGCTGAGCGTCTGACCTTGATAGGCGATAACAACTCCCCGATTCCTTGGCATACCTTGCTGACAGGCATGGTCTTCATCCAGATTTTTTATTGGGGAACCAATCAGACCATCACGCAGCGAGCGATGGCCTCACCGACGGTAGAAGAGGGACAAAAGGGTGTGCTCGCAGCTGCCGCCATTCGTCTCGTTATCATTCCGCCGCTGGTGGTTATACCGGGCCTCGTCTCCTACAAGCTGTATGGTGACATTGGCGATGCTGCATTCGGGACGATCGTCGGCGATGTGTTACCTCTGTGGCTTTCGGGTGCGTTTGCAGCCGCCATCGCAGCGGCTGTACTGACCAGCGTGAACAGTGTCCTGAATTCATCGACCACACTGTGGGTGTGCGATATCCACGAACCCTTTATTAATGCATCAGCTGATCTCAAACGCCTTAATCTGGTTATTACGCTTGTGTTTGTCGTTATTGGGCTCGCGATGGTTCCCGTCTACGCCACGGCGGACAGCATTATTAATCTGGTGCAAGAGCTTTATGGGCTCCTGAGCATGCCCATACTATCGGCGTTTATTGTGGGCCTACTGTTCAGAGATGTTGCGGCAGGTGCCGCCATCATTGCGGTGGTGCTTGGGGTTTTGCTCTACGGGTTTTTCTCATTCGTTTGGGCGCCGCTTCACTACATCCACATGATGTTTTTCACCGTCATCTTCTGTGTGCTCTCGGCACTCACGGTGAGTCGACTCATTTTCGGAACACGGCCGGTGTTCGATCCGGTTATTCGCCTTAACTAGCTGAGATTCCTCGCGCCTTAAGTCGCAATTAGACCGCCTTGAGGTGGTAAATCAGCAGCGACTCGGGCTGAAGAATGGGGAGCGATAAGCCGACAGACATTAGCCAGTCGCCGCTCCACTGCGCGTCGGATAGTTCATCTCTATGGTTTGTTTGCTTGGGACGCAAAGTCCCTGGCCAAACCAGCTTCAATTCGTACTGACGGTCGGCGTCCAGTCCGATAAATCGGTACCGGTTGGGGAACGGCGTTGATGGCGTTTCTAATATTGCGAGCGCAGCCACTGCCTCTGAATGATCGGGTGCGAGAACCATCCAGGCCTGTTCGCCTGCAGGCCGATCTACGACTTGATAGGTCCCCCCGTGAATGAGCTCGCGGTGATGTTTGTGAAGCGCAATGGCCTCGGACAGCACCTGGCGCTCGTCGTCGGATAATTGCCGAACGTCGGCTTCCACGCCCATGTGGCCCCAAAACGCGACGCCCGCTCTGAACGCCATGCTGTGTTGCCGACCGGTGATATGACAGGGGCTGGGTCCAACATGTGAGCCCATGAGCTCAG
>WTJR01000180.1 GCA_011524755.1 Halieaceae bacterium
GTAGAGAGCGTGTCTGTGAAACAGGGGGCAAAGGCAATACACCCCTGTGTAGAAAGACACATTGAAAAAATCACGAGGGCGGAAAATAAAAAAGGCGGCCAATGGCCGCCTTTTGTGACAGATGTAGATTAGTCCTTGGTGAGAACGTAGTTCCACCAAACACCAGCTCCCGCCTCTACAGTGACATCCATCGTGCCATCATCATTGAGGTAAGCATTGTAGGTAATGCTTGACGCTGCATCAGCAGTAGAGCCAATTTCTGCACCGTTAATTGCTTTGGGCAGTCCAATATAAGCACCCAAACCGGAAACGGTCAGAGTTTGCGCTTCAGCGTCGTATGCAAATCGGGCATTGGCAGAGCCGTCATGAGGGGCTACAGGCGCAGCACACGCATCAGCGTCAACACCCTGCCAGGCTTCCACCCAAGTTTGGTCTTGTTGGACGTTTGCAAACGATCCATAAGCGCCAAAGACGTACTCATCATCAAAATAACAAGCTCTCGTCTCTGTTACCTCAGCACTGTTACTCCACCAAGAAATATCAAACTCTGATGGACCCACGCCTAACGATCCGTCACCAAGTGACATGTACCAAGTGCCTGCAAGGACGGATGGCTCCGCCGCCTCTGCCGTCTTAACTAGCTTGTAGTTCCACCAAACGCCAGCACCTGCTTCTACTGTGACAAGCACAGAGCCATCCTCTTGAGGATAAGCGTTGTAGGTGATGCTATCGGGCGCATCCGCTGGGGAGCCAATTTCGGCACCATTGACAGCCTTGGGCAGACCCACATAGGACCCTTGACCGGTAATTGTAAGGGTGCCTGCGCTTTGATCGTGAGACCAAGTGGCAGCAATTGATCCATCATGTGGCGCCACAGGTGCCGCACATGCGTCTGCTTCAGCTCCTTGCCAACCTTCCACCCAAGTTTCACCTTGAGCCTCCACTCGGAAACTACCATCCGGATTGAAGATGTACTCATCATCGTAGTAACACGCTCTCGCCGCAATGACCCCATCGTCACCATTCCACCAAGAGACATCGAACTCAGCGGGCCCGACGCCCAAAGAACCAGCTTCAGGTGCCATTACCCAAGTGCCCATGAAGGGCGATGGTGGTGGTGGCTCAGCCGTCTTGATGAACTTGTAGTTCCACCAAACACCGGCGCCAGCTTCAACAGTGACCAGCATCGAACCATCTTCCTGCATGTAAGCGTTGTAGAGGATGCTGGCGGGTGCATCTACTGGCGAACCTATTTCTGCGCCATTAACAGCCTTCGGAAGACCCATGTAAGACCCCTGACCTGAAATGGTTAGAGTCATCGCCTCTTCGTCATATTCGAAAGTAGCGGGAATTGAAGCGTCATGCGGCGCTACAGGTGTGGCGCAACCATCGGCCGCGGCACCTTGCCATGCCTCTACCCAAGTTTCTGCACCCAGCACATTTGTAAATGTGCCGTCTCTGCTGAACACGTATTCGTCGTCGTAATAACAGGCCCTTGCAGCGATGACACCGTCATCACCATTCCACCAGGACACATCGAACTCCGCTGGACCAACACCAAGCGAACCAGCCTCTGGGGCAAGCATCCAGGTTCCCAGAATTCCTGTATCTTCACCACCAAATTCAATGTCATCGACGCCAAGAACAGCATCTAAAACATGAATAATTCCATTTGAGGCAACGATGTCTGTGACCGTGATGTTGGCACCGTTAATCATCAGTGTTCGGCCGCTCTCGCCGAAGCTGATTGATGCGTCCTCTCCATTGGCCATCGTTACTGAACTGCCCGCGGCTACGATAGCGTCAACGGAAGTCACCTCTGCTCCGAGCACGTGATAAAGCAGAACGGTTTCGAGTACGTCAAGATTCTCAAGTAAGAAAGGAACCGCGTCTTCACCCAGAGCCTCAAACGCAGCATCAGTCGGAGCAAACAGCGTGAGGTCAGCGTCAGGGTCACTCAGGGTGCCCACTAAGTTTGCCGCCGTTGCTGCAGCAACCAAGGTCTCAAAATCTTCGTCCGCGGCAGCAATTTCTGCAATTGTGAGTGCGGATGGTGTCAGATCGGGTGGCAAGATCACCGAATCTACAACATGGATAACACCGTTGGACGCCTCGATATCATAGTCAACGACCTTGGACATGTTTACGTACAGGTACTCGTCAGACCGAGCCGTTACAGCAACGTCACCACCTTGAAGCGTTTCGACTTTCGACGGCGCTATATCAAGGGCAGCACTAACGCTCACTTCGCTGCCTAGCACGTGGTAGGTCAGGACGTTAGCCAGCGCATCCGGATCTGCTAGCAGCGCATCAAGAGCACCTTCGGGTAACGCCGCAAACGCGTCCTCTGTAGGTGCAAATACGGTCAGTGAAGCGCCGTCGTCTGACAGTGCATCCACCAGTCCGGCGGCCTCAACGGCTGCCAGTAGCGTAGGGAAGCTTCCTGCTGCCGTGGCCACCTCGACGATATTGCCGGGTGATGGTTCTGGCGCTGGTGGGCTCGCTTCAGGAGCACTTGGCAGATCGCCACTGTAGAGAACACCGTCGCCGCTGTCGGAACATGCAGCGATAAAGACTAGCAGGCTAGCTACCAGTGCTCGGGAAATGATCCGTGTCATCGAATTCATAGTTAAATCCTGTTACTGATCTCGGTCTTAAAATTAAAATAGGGAGAAATCCGAGTTTGTTATCTCACAGCGGGCCATTTCGGAGGGAGTTAAATTCGACGACTGGGACTTTCAGTGCGATGAACCATAAAACCGCATGAAATCGTGCTTTGGAAACCGGTTATCCGTCATTTTCCTGCTTCTTGGCTCGACGAGGGCGCAGTGACTTGGGTAATTCCTAAAAATGGCCGCTACCCGTGAAATGGTTGCGCCCGCGTTAGCCAATCAGCAGACTTAACGGTCTACTGCAGGAGTAACCCGTAATGGCAAACAGTACTCATACCTATGCCCCCGATGACCGCAACGAATCGATACTCATCAATATCAACGGAGCGTTGATTCCTCGCGAACAAGCAACGATTTCCGTGTTCGACAGCGGTTTCATTTTGGGCGACGGTATCTGGGAAGGTCTGCGCGTGCACAACGGTGCCATTCCCTTTTTGGGTCGGCACCTTAAGCGTCTCTGGGAGGGAGCCAAGGCGCTCGATCTCGATATGGGATTGTCGCAACAGGAGCTGACTGATCGGTTGTTCCAAACACTTGAGGCCAACCAAATGACAGACCATGTGCATATTCGGCTCATGGTTACCCGCGGTATTAAGTCGACACCCTACCAGGATCCAGCAGTAACTATTGGGGGTCCCACTATTGTCATCATTCCCGAATACAAAGCGCCCGATCCGACGCTTAATGATCGCGGCTTGCGGCTATATACCGTTTATACCCGGCGTGGTTATGCCGACGTTCAGGATCCGAGGATTAATAGTCACTCCAAATTGAACTGTATTTTCGGCTGTATTCAGGCCGCTAAAGCGGGTTATGACGAGGCGCTGATGTTAGACCCCCATGGGCATGTCGCTACCTGCAACTCCACGCACTTTTTTATCGTGCGTGATGGGGAAGTTTGGACGTCATCCGGTGATTATTGTCTCGATGGCATCACGCGACGCAATGTCATCAATGTCTGCAAAGCGAACGGTATTCCCGTCTACGAAAAGAATTTCTCACTGATGCAGGTCTATGGTGCCGACGAGGCGTTTGTCACGGGTACCTTTGCGGGTTTAACGCCCGTCTTTGAAGTGGATGGCCGCACCATGACACACACGCAGCGCGGTCCTATGGTTGATCGGCTGCAGGCGCTGTACAAAGAGTTGGTTGTCAGCGAGAGTGCGTTGCCGGAGAACTGTAGTCGCTGATATGACGGTTCGTATCGCCGGTTGGTCGGGCCCTCG
>WTJR01000118.1 GCA_011524755.1 Halieaceae bacterium
ACCCAATCGTCAGCCAAGCTTTCCTCACATCGGTATCGTCGAACTGCATCCAAAATGGTTTGATAGCTCATGTTGTCCCTGCTCAGCCGACGTCGGAGCGTTGTAGGGCTGATGCGCAAGCTGTCGGCCACTGTCTCTGAGCGAATTCGACTCAGATCGCCCGTCAGCAAGACGTCGATGACTTTAAGGGTTGTGTGGGATAGTGGTCTTTGTGGCCTTGGGTAAAAGAATTCGAGGAGTCGCTCGGGTGGCTCGGGGGGACGTTCCCGCAGCCGAAGTGCAAAAATGTCGCAGTCGCGGCCTCTAGCTAGTGGGCGCGGTGCGTTGGTAACAGAAGAGTTATTCTCATCGAAGCCGTGATTTTGATTTGTCAGTTGTAAGGTCATGGTCACTTCCTTGTGAAGATTAACGCCCATCCATGGGCTCTCTTAACCATAGCCCAGGTTACGTGGAATGCCAGCGAATGACGGTATTTGATGATTTTTGACCGCCACCTTGAACTTAATCTCTAGGCTATCCATCATGCGAGCCGGGGTTGCTTTAGTAGGAAAGATAGGTGCCTGAGACATCGCCGCTTCGCATTGTTGTGCATATCGGATTGCATAAAACAGCAACGCGTTTCTTTCAGAACTTTGTGTTTTCTCAACTGACAAGCGCTGGTGTGCTTTTCAATCCGCCGGCGCTGATGACACCACTGCATGCGCTCTATCGGGATCCCTCAGCCGAGGAGGCTAAAGCGAGAGTCATGACTGCCCTAGCGACGTTGCGAGCGGAAGGGCAGGGGAAGTGCCTGTTGATCTCGAAGCCTGATATCCCAGGCGAAATGTACGATGGCTACCCCGAGCATCCAGAGTATCTCGCGATGTTAAGAGAGTTGGTGCCAGAGGCTCGCATCCTCTACGTCGCGCGACACCCAGCGGACTGGCTTCACTCAGCTTATCGCCAATCGCTGGTCAAGGGTCGGGGCGGCCCTATCGAGACATTCCTCAACTACAGGGATGGCACGTTCAATGAGAAACGCGCCGTCTTTGCTGATGGCATGCGAAACATGGACGCTCGAGGATTTCCCGTCCGCTCAATTTACGATCACTGCGTTGAATTATTTGGCCGTGATCGAGTGGCGCTTATCTGCTTTGAACATGTTCGCAGTCACAAAGACGATGTGCTGGAGTGCTTGCGGAAACTGATAGGGCTCCCGCGCTTGCCGCACCTCGAGCCAGATCGGGTGAAAAATCGAAGTTACTCAGCACAGGCCATCGAGCGATTTTGCTCGGGCGGGCCGGCATCACATAAGCCGGTATCTTTCTCCGACGATGGCCCAAGCAATCTGTATTGGAGGTTTTGGCTAAAGCCTCTTAGAAAGCTACGCGCTAATTTTATTAAGCACGGGTTCGACCGAGTGATTTACCGCGACTGGGATATGATGAGTAGAGGCGGAATGCGAGAGGAGTTGGACGAGCTGTACCAGTCTGACTATGAACAATTGCTCGCCATTTCTCGGGCCCTTCTGGCGGAAAAAAGCGCCTAACAGATACCCCAGTTCCCAGATCTATTATTACCGCACATTTCTTGCAGGCATTTCCTATGACTGAATCTTCTGCGCCTAGAGCGCAAACATCCGCCCATTACGCACCGGCTCTGGAAAACATCACTCTCGTCATCACCGTGGTCTCGGGTGTAGGTATGACTACCAAATGGCTAGATCCGGTTGTGTCGTTCGCTCTGTGGTGTCTGGGTTATTCCATCGCCGTGGTGGGCGCACACTTTCGGCAGAATCGACGAAATGTACTGCTCTTTACCTTCCTCGCATTGAACACGGGTTATGGTGCTATCAACTGGATGTGATTCTTGCGTCATCACTTGATTGTCGGTCGGTCTGCTACTAGCGTGTCATAAGGCACACGAATAAGAAGCGACGGAGTCGATATGAAGCCACTTGAGTCAATTACGATTCTCGAATTTTCCACCATGATCACAGCGTCACTCGCCTCGATGATGATGGCTGAGCAGGGTGCTCGGGTTATCAAGGTCGAGCCCATGGCGATGGGGGATCCGATGCGTTACATCGGTGCGCGAAAAGCCGACATATCGGCCCTATTCGCTAACTGTAATCGCGGCAAGGAATCACTCCGGATCGACCTAAAGTCAGAAGAGGGCGTGCGCGTTATTAAAGAGATGATTCCGTCGGTCGACGTAGTTATTCATAACTTCCGACCCGGTGTCATGGATAAGTTGGGTTTAGGGTCTGAGACACTCCGCGGTATCAATTCCAAGCTCATCTATACCGCGATCTCGGGGTTCGGTACTGAAGGTCCTATGAGTAGTGCGCCTGCCTACGATCCCATTATCCAAGCACACGCTGGCGTCGCTGCTACTCAAGGTAAGGGTGACGAACCCGCATTCATGCGCACGCTCTTGTGCGACAAGATCACGGGGTACACCGCCTGCCAAGCCGTCACGAGTGCGCTCTTCTTAAGGGAGCGAACCGGGGAAGGTCAGCACATAGATCTCTCAATGATTGATTCTGGCTTGTTCTTTATTTTCCTTGACGGCTTTCAAAATCACACGTTGCTCAGTGACGATCATGAACGGGGAGGCATGCTCATCGATATCCTCTACGATCCGTGGGTGTGCAGTGATGGCGGCGTTATCATCTCGGCAGGTAGTTACGAGATGCAGAAACGTTTTCTGACATCGATCGATATGCAGCATCTCTTGGAAGACGAGCGATTTGCGACGTTCGAGAACCAGATGCGCAATATCCACGTTCTCAAAGGTCTTGTTTCCGAGCGATGTGCCGAGCTGAGTTGCGACGACATGGTTGGGCGGCTACGAGAAGTCGATGTGCCATGTGCCAAGGTCATGACGCGAGATGAGGTGCTCGCACAAGAGCAGTTATCGGCGAATGGCACGGTGGACATTTATGACCATCCAATTGCGGGCTCGTCTCGGCGCATTCTTGCGCCCCCCCTGTTTGGCGGAGAGCGACTAGCGCCAGGGAGCGGTGCGCCCACACACGGGCAGCATACCCGGGAGGTGTTGGAGAGCTTTGGCATGAGTGAAACCGATATACAGAAGCTCAGTTCCGAGGGTGTTGTTGCCTAGTTAGCAGTCAGCCATCAAGTTTTTGGATAAAAGTGGTTAAAGAAGAGGAATAGCAATCGATGAAGGTTGAAGGATGCCGAGTCGTTATCACGGGTGGTGCAAGTGGTATTGGCCTCGCCATTGCTAGGCAGCTGGCGGATCGTGGTTGTCAGATCGTACTTGCCGATATTGATGCGGCAGCACTGACTAACTGTGCTGATGAGCGTGACACATTTCATACGTTTGCCTGCGACGTGACTCAACAGGAAGCGCTCGAGGCACTGGCTGACTTTAGCTGGGCAACCCTAGGTGGCGTCGATTTAGTCTTCGCTAATGCGGGTGTAGGGCTGCCTCTGCGCCCACTGTTGGATCACACCGAGGCACATGCTCGATGGGTGATGGAGGTGAATTACTTCGGGGTATGGCATACCTTGCAAACGTTTGGGCCTCGCCTTATTGAGCAAGGATCTCAGTGCCATGTGGTTGTCACGGGTTCTGAAAATAGTATTGCCGTCCCTGCGCCGCTACTGGGCGCCTACAACGCTAGTAAGCACGCGGTCTTGGGACTTACAGAAACCTTTGACCGAGAGACCCCTGATTTCCTTGGGGTGAGCTTACTGTGTCCTGCGCTGGTAGCGACTAATATCGCAGCGTCCGTTTCGCGAATTCCTGACGAATTCGGCGGCCCTGAGACCTTTTCAGGCGGTGGCCCTGCTCTGGGCTTTTCACCGGAGCAGGTTGCTGAGCATGCTATTTCAGGCGTGGAGGCAGGCGACTTTTACATTTTCACCCA
>WTJR01000183.1:0-9889 GCA_011524755.1 Halieaceae bacterium
ACCGTGGACAGTACGTCATCGTCGTTCCCAGCCATGACCTCGTTATTGTTCGAAGGGGCCTCGATTACGGACGTCAGGGGTTCAATCGATGGGACTTGCTGAGAGAGGTGGTGAAGGCCTTCCCCTCTGCAGCATCAAACTGAGACAACGGCGGCAACGCCAAGATGCTATGGACTGGCTCGATCAATTGCAGCGCGCCCCCCACACGCTCACTTAGCCAAATCGCATAAAGCCTAAGTCGGCCGTGTTGAAATTAGCCAGCGTTGGGAAGGTCTCGGCAATTTGCGACGGTGTTAGTCCGTACCAACCCGCAAGCGTAGCCGCATATTGGTCGACCGAGGTTGTCGGGATGATTCGGCCTTCACCAATGTCATCGTTACTCCCGATAGCGAGCTCTGGCATCGTGCCAAAAATTTTACCGCCATCGACACCATCACCCATGACCATTTGGTGGCTGCCCCAACCATGATCCGTACCATCGCCGTTGCTGGTCAGAGTTCGACCAAAATCACTGGCAGTAAAGGTAGTGACCTTATCCGACACACCCAGCTCGACCGTTGCGTTATAAAACGAGGTCAGCGCGTGATTGAGCTCGTTCATGAGTGTCGGATGTCGATTGATTTGGTCACCGTGAGTATCGTAGTCGCCAATGCCCACAAAAAAGATTTGGCGTTTCATTCCGAGTTGCTGTCGAGCAGCAATCAGATGCGACACCATCCGTAGCATTGAGGCGAGACGGCTAGATCCATCGAATACTGTCTGCGGAGCGCCCACTGCATTCAGTGCCTGGCGCAGCTCAACACCCAGATCGATAGAACGTCTTTGAGTGCGAGCGAATTCCGTCGCAAACAGATGAGACTGAGACTGTGCGAGTAAGGCATCGTAGGCGGCATTGCGTCTCACCGACCACTCCTCCGTATTTCCGGGCTGCAGGGACCAATAGTCGTTTACCCCACCAGCACCAATAGCGTAAGGCGCTTTAAGACCGCCCGTCTGGAATGTATTCGACCCGCTCAAGGTGATGTTCATCGAGAGGTTCTGATTCGTATTGGTGTCGATCATAAGATCAGCAATGCGACTCGCCCAGCCCTGACGATTCCGGTTCGACTGAAGGCTCATCACAAAATTTTGCTGATCGTTATGAGAGAAAAGCTGCGGCGGTAGCTCCACCCGTTGATTAACGTAATCCGACTGCAGTGTGGGCTCGATCAACGTTCCTACGTTACCAATCAGTGAGAGCTTGCCATCGTCAAACAGGTTCTTTAGATCCGGCATTTGAGGGTGCAAACCGTAGTCAGCGGGCACGCTATTGGTTGGATTTAAGGGCAGTAAATCTTCACGCGCTATCGCGAGACTGCGGCGCGTGTCAGCGTAGGTTGTGTGCTCGCCCAGCGACCGAGGGACCAACATGTTGAATGCGTCATTACCTCCGTAGAGAAAGACGCAAACCAACGCTCGGTAATCATCAGCGCCACCGACTTGCGCATGTGCCAGGTTAAATTGTGTTGTCAGTGCGGAGAAACTCGAGCTACCGACGGCAGCAAGTGCTGAACGTCGAATAAAGTTGCGCCGGTCGATCATCGAAGGTTTGCATGCTGTCATCTGATTCACTCCTAGCGCTGCACGGCAAATTCGGGCGACATCCACATCAGATAGGTCGCTTCGGCCACTCGGTAGAGGCGCTGTTGCTCGTCATTTGGGTCAAACGGTTCGATGTGATCGGCGATCACTTCGCGCATGTCATCGCTCATGCCACCTGCCATCATGAGGACATTGAGGTGGTCGAGCAGTTCATCTGTATTTTTTGCGAGCTCAATTTCATCCTCGAACTTCGCATACAAGCAACCAACCCCTGCTTCGAAATCGAGGTTCTCCTCACAGCCATCGCGCAGAAAACCATAGGAGTTAAACACAATGGATCCACCCCAATTTGAGGCCGCGGTAATGTTTTTTTCATTCAGAATCTGAAATTCAGGACTCACGACATCAGCGCCACCAAAGGCGTTGGCTGGTTTGTAATCCGGTCGGTAGAAATTGAACACCGATGGAGAACCGTAGGGTCTCTGACCGTAATCGTAGCCGGGCCAGAAAAATCGGATTGTCTCGCGCTCAACCGACCCGTCCTCAGTCAGCGGCTGAAAAGCCTCGACATGGAAAGCGCGCATCAAAGCGGTAAATTTGAGCACGGGCTCTTTGAGTTTACCGAAGGTCTCGCGTGTCTCTGGGCTAAGTTGCCTTGCCTCGTCATCTAGCAAGATCGCTCGTACAACGGCTTCTAGATCACCCTTCTCGCCACTGCCGTTGTCGTTGAACACCGCGGTTACTCTGGCCACATACTCAGGCGACGGGTTACTGGTCACCAGACGCTGAATGAGTTGTTTACTCACAAAGGGCGCCACGTTCCGGTGCGCGAATACATTATCTAAGGCCGCATCAAGATCCTGCTGAGCTGTCTGTCCCGCTGGCAGAACTTCACCGTTCAATAAGGTTTTTGTATCAGTATCGTGGTACGCCTCAAAGGGCTTCATTGCCAGAGTCGTGCTCTCATTGAACCAGTCAGCCCAGTACCAGTATGGTGCGTTACCGTACATCCACCCTGTAAAGACGCTGGCAAAGGCTTTCGTGATCTCCTGATCGTAGGTTGGAATTGGGTTGCCGACCTCATCCAACCTGACAGTTCCATCATCATTGAGTTCGACCAAACCAATCGTGAACAGTTGCATCATTTCTCGGGCGTAGTTCTCATCCGGGCGAATATTGCGTGACGCATCGGCCTTTTCGTTACGCACCATACTGAGGTACTCACCCATCATGGGGTTTAGGGTCACCGCCTCTAATAGGTCTCGATAATTTCCGAACGCATGGTCGGTCATGATGTCGTGATAATTCGCTATGCCCCTCGCATCATTGAACAGCGCATCAGACAAATCAGAGATCACAAAAATCTGGCTCAGAGCGAAGGCAACCCGTTGGCGTAACTGGTCCTCGCCATGAACAAATCGCTCCCACAACATATCGCTGGTGAGCATGCGTTTCTGCCAATCGAGCTCCAAGTTTCGCTTATTGCTCGGGTCTAAGCCCGAGGCCTGCATATGCGCATCGAGACCTTCGAGGATACGTGAGGGTGTTGCTGCCACCTGTTCATCAATCCAGGCGTCAAAATCACCATTGGATTCGTAAAGCGCCTTGATTTCCGGTTCGGTCGGACCAAAAGTCGCCTGAGTCAGAAAGCGTGTTACATCAAGCGCCAGCTCATTACCGACCATTTCTCTGAGCTCTAGTGGCTCGGGCGGCGCAGGTGGGGGATTTGTCGCGCCTCCGCCGCCTGATGACCCGGAACCGTCACCCACTGGCGTGGGTGTAGGAAGCGAAGACCCACCACCCCCGCCACAGGCAACCATCAGCACCAGTGACATAGCCACCACAAAACGACTGAATAACGCCACGATTTCCCCCATCAAATGCGTCAACTCCGACAGGGTAGCGCGGTTGGCCCGCGATACAAGCGCGTTTGACCGATTTTGCTAGCCGCGCGTCCACATTGCGTTGACATCACTTTGCATGCGCACATCGCCTCCCATGACCGGGACAGTCACACTTGCAAAATATTTTGACCAGGACGATTGCGAGACTGCCATGGCACGGCGAACCTATGAGAGTGATGGCTTGAATGTCGAAACCGCAGATGACGTTGATGAATTGGTCGCAGACAAACGCCAGGGCTGGCGCGCCAATGCAGCTAAAGCTCGACGGCGACAGCGTCGGTACAAAAAGCGACTCACTAACGAGATTCGCTACCAATCAGGTATCACCAATGAGGGTGAGCAAAGCTAGTTACAACGCTCTAGCAATAGGGCACTGCCGGTACCACCGGCGCCACTTGCAGCGACCACAGCGAGCCTTCCGCTGACGCGTTTCAGTTCGTCTAACGCAGTACCCGCCATGATCGCACCCGTTGCACCCATGGGATGGCCCAGTGCAATACAGCCGCCGTTCACATTGAGCCGCGTGTCTTCAATCGCGAGCTCTCGCTGTAGCTTCACAATAGTGGCCGCAAACGCCTCATGAATTTCGAACACATCCACATCTGAAGGAACGAGTTGGTTACGTTCGAGAATGGCTTTTGTGGCTTCGACGCATCCACTCACCACCTCCAGAGGCTCCCCGCAACAGGTCACTGTGTCGACGATCCGAGCGATGGGCTTCACCCGTTGCGCCTCGGCAAACTCAGCTGAACCAATCATGAGCACCGCTGCCGCATCGCACATCGCTGGCGAATTAGCCGCTGTATGGAGATGGCTAATCTCACTCAAGTCAGGAAACTTCGCGAGCTGTACCTGATCAGAACCTGCTTTACCCAAATCACCGAAAACGCTGGGCATCGCGGCAAGTCGATCGGGGGTAAGCGAGGGTCTGACGCATTCATCGCTCCAAACCAATCCCTTCGATGTCGCTATGGGCACGATGGACGTGAAGCGTTCTTCCTTTTGCGCGCGCAGTGCTCGCTGATGACTACCGAATGCCACAGCATCAAGGTCCGCGCGCGACATCTCCCCTCGGGAGGCAATGAGATCCGCACCCGCCCCCATGAGTAGCATCTGATGATTGACGCCAAAGTCGTGATCAGCGAAGACCCGGGCGCCGTCTGCCAGTAGAGGTACCCGCGACATCATTTCTACACCGCCCGCCACCAATGCAGAGGTTTGCCCACAATTCACTTTCATTGCAGCCAGTGCAATTGCATCGATACTCGATGAGCAAAATCGGTTAATCGTCATTCCCGCGACTGACGCAGGCCAACCCGCTCTTAAGGCAGAGGTTTTTGCGATGTTTGCCGCCTGTTCACCCTGCTGGGTGACACAGCCAAGAATGACCTCAGAAAGCGATGCGGGATCGACTTGTGTTCGCAGCACAAGCGCCTCATAAAGCTGAGCCAGCAGGTCGGAGGGAGTGAGTTCGTGAAGTCCACCCGATTCCTTTGCTTTTGTTCGTGGGCTCCTTAGCGCCTCAAGGATAAACGCATCAATCACGTACCCACACCTACCACCAGACTCGCGCAGGTGGTTGTGCTACCGCCCATGTTGAAGGTCAGTAAATTTTGCGCATCAGGTATCTGGTACGCACCTGCTCTCCCGGAAACTTGCTTCGCACAATCAAGCGCCATGCGAACGCCGGTCGCACCCACAGGATGGCCCAGTCCAATCAATCCCCCGCTGGCATTGATCGGAAAATCACCATCAAGCGCAATACGACCAGCCTCCACGGCTTTCCAACTCTCACCGGGTTTCGTCAAACCGGAATGATCTATCGCCATGTACTCGGTAACGGTGAAACAGTCGTGAGTCTCAAGCCCGTCCACCTCATCAGCGGCGCCAAAGCCAGCGCGATTTAGTGCATCGGACATGGTCTTTGCTGCATGGGGGAAAATGAGATCATCGCCACGTGAACGCGCAAGCTTTGTCTCCAGAGAAATGGGCGCTGAGCAATGGCCCCAACCCTTGATACGCGGTATGTCCTGCAACTTAAGACCTCGTTTTTCGGCGTGTTGCCGAGCAAACCGTTCGCTTGCCAAGATGATACAGGCCGCACCATCTGTAATTTGACCGCAGTCGAGTTTCCTGACTCTTCCCTCGATGACCGGGTTGAGTGTTTCATCACCACTGAAACTACCCTCGGCGAACTGCCACGCACGTGTTTGCGCATTCTCGTTCAACTTCGCGTTGGCAAAGTTGATTTCGGCTATCTGAGTTAAATGATCATCTCGAATACCGTAACGCCGATCATATTCCTCGGTAATCAAATCGAACATAAACGGCCAGGGAAAGTCACAGCTGAGCGCCTCGTGCCCTTGCCATGTTGCCGCGCCTAAATACTCGGCACCGGTTTTACCACTGACATTTCGCATGAGCTCAAGGCCAACCACACAGGCAGTCTCGTAATGACCCGCCTCGATATCGCGCATCGCACCGAGAATCGCCATTGACCCGGACGCACACGCCGCTTCGTGCCGAGACGTCGGCAACATCGCAAGTTCGGGGAATACTTGGCCGAAAAAGCCACCGATGAGACCCTGACCAGCGAATAGATCGGCAACGAAATTTCCCACATGGCCGACCTCAATCTGGGCGGGTTCGATGCCCGCGTCCCTGATCCCGTCAGTCAGTGCCTCGGCAAACATGTCATACACTTCAAGGCCTTCGCGCGCCCAATTGCGCGAAAAGTCCGTCTGACTGCCACCTAAAATATAGACGTTGTTGCTCATGTCACGCCTCGATTTGTTATTTGTGTGAGGGATGAGCGGACACTGTACTCGCTGTGTGCTATCAGCGCGAGTGAAACAGACTCTGCCTGTCAAAGGGATTAGATACCCGTTATTAACGGAACTGCGCGAGATTGAGGTGTATGACCGTTCGAGCAACGAATGCGTGAACAACCAAATCAACAACAACTCACATCACAAAAAAAGCCACCCGTTGGGTGGCTTCTTTTGAGATGGTGGGTCGTGCTGGGTTCGAACCAGCGACCAATTGGTTAAAAGCCAACTGCTCTACCGACTGAGCTAACGACCCGAAAACTGGTGCAAGAGGGCGCGTATCCTACGGTTTACACGCGAAAAATCAAGCCCTGAAAATTACCGGCTCACCTCGTGTGTTTCGGCGCCATAAGACCAGTGGGACAAAGCCCCAGAACTCGTCTCAGTCAAGGCTATCTAAAAAGTCCTTGGCCAATTGGGCCGCGGGATGTTGCTCCGCACCATAGTCGGCAATGACCTTGTTGAGATACTCCTTCGATCGATCGACGTTGCCCTTTAGTGCGTGGACGCGGCCCAGCTTATAAAGCGCATCGGGGACCTTACGGTCGTTAGGGTATTGATCCAGCAGCAACTGGAAATTCTGACGCGCCGACTCGGGGTCAACAGGCTCAATAACCAGATACAGCTCACCGAGCCAGTAGTGCGCATTCGGCGCAAATCGACCGAATGGATAACTGGCTAGGAAGGTATTAAACGCGTCAACTGCCGCCTCGAACTGTCGCTCTCTTACCAAGCCATACGCAGACTGATACGCCTCGCGCTCACCCGGCTGCACCTCGGCCACCGCCACCGGTACGTCTGCTGATGGAACAGCGTCATCGGGGGCTAGACTATCCGTTTCATCGTCGCCTTCAATGACAGCCGATGGATCGACTGTCCCGATGGCCGCTAAACGTCGATCCATCTCAACGTAACGTTCGAGAGACTGATCTTGCAGACGCATGAGCAGACTGGCCTGTTCTTCTACCAGTCCATTCAGCCGACGGATTTCTTCCTCTAGCTGCTGAACCCGAAGCGCAAGCGAACGTGAGTCCGTTGATGCTAATGGAAGCGGCTGACTGCCGGTGAAGTCAGTAGAGGTGTCCGCCTGCACGTAAGGAAGCACCGCCGCTTGCTCGGCCACGGGCTCAACAGTGGTTACTTGAGCCACACTCGCCGATGCCCAAACAAAAAAGCCGGCGACAAGCGCCGGCTTTGTAACTCGTCGAAGAATCATAACGTCTTACTTGATCTCCACGCGTCGATTCTTCATCCAGCTAGACTCACCTGAACCATAAGCCACTGGATTCTCCTCGCCATAACTGATGGTTTCGATGCGATAAGCAGGAACACCACTCGCTACCATGTAATCACGCACCGCGTTTGCACGACGTTCACCCAGAGCTAAGTTGTACTCTCGGGTTCCACGCTCATCCGTATGGCCTTCGAGTCGAACATTGCCGCTATCAGCCATCATGAGAGCCACGTGTGCATCGATAGCAGCACGCGCGTCATCACTCAGTGATGAGCTATCGTAATCGAAGTAGAAAACACTACCGGCGGCAGAAGCTGCGTCCATCAGACGACGCTTCTCTTCCCGCTTCTCAGCCATCATCATGGCTTTCTCTTTTTCAATTGCTCGCTGCTCGGCGGCGGCAGCCTCAGCCGCTGCGGCTTGCTCGGCAGCAGCACGTTCTGCCGCAGCCTGCGCTGCAGCCTCTTCCTTAGCGGCATTGCTTGAGCACGCGCTCACAAATGCAGCCAACAACACAACAGCAGCAGCTTTCCCCAAAGTATTTTTCGTTGTCATGGCGTGTTTCCTAAACAGGTTTTTTGATTACTGCCCATAATGTAGCGCATATATGTCCATTTGTTGAACATGTAGGCCCTTTTTTCATCATTGTTGCGGCAACATGGGAGACCAAGCGGGCTCCTGCACGCTGCCCGAGCGCGCCGGCAAGCTGAATTTGACCCCTCCGTCTACAGCCACCGCACCGAGCACACTCCGCTCACCTCGCTTAGTCGCATAAATAACGAGCGATCCGTTGGGCGCAATACTGGGACTTTCATCCAGCGAAGTTTCGGTTAAAACAGTGAGTCGTTCAGTGACCAAATCGAAGACGGCAATGTGAAAACGTCCATCTCGCTGATGCACCAGAGCCACATTACGACCGTCTTCCGCGACACGCGCTCGCGCGTTATATCGCCCCTCAAAGGTCACCCGCTCGATCTTGCCAGTAGCGAGTTCATAACGGTAAATCTGTGGGCGTCCGCCGCGATCAGAGGTGAACAGCAGTGATTTACCGTCTGGCATCCAGGTGGGTTCCGTATCGATGGCGTAATGCCGTGTCAGCCGGGTCAGTGCTTTTGTCTCAAGATCTAAGAGATAGATATCGGGACTACCGTCCTTCGATAAGACCAGCGCCATAAATCTGCCGTCAGGAGACCACACCGGCGAGTTGTTTAAGCCCTGAAAATTGGTCAACTGCTCCCGCTCGCCGGTGGCGAGTACTTGTCGATAAATCGCAGGGCGAGACGACTCAAAAGAAACGTAGGCAACCTCTTTACCGTCGGGTGACCAACTCGGCGCCAAGATGGGGTCGCGCCCTTCAAGAAGAACAATAGGCCGGCGGCCATCGGCATCAGCAACGGTCAAGCGATAGAAGTCTTTGCCCTCAGGATTACGTGTCACTGACACATAAATGAGCCGGGTCGCGAAAGCGCCTGGTATGCCGGTCAGCTTTTCATAAATCGCATCCGCTACGCCATGCGCCACCATACGCGCCTCGGATTCGCTGCCAACCACTTGGCCTGAGAACAACTCAATACCTCGCTCGACATCGTGAAGCGCAAAATCAACACGTAATTGCGTGCCCTTGCTGACTCGTCCGATCACCAAATACCGCGTCGCGATTGCTCGCCAGTCACGATAAAAAATGTCCTCTTTCGATGTCGGCAGACTCAACATGTCACGGCGGCTGACGGGACTAAACTGGCCACTGCGCGCAAGGTCGGAATCGACAATCTGTGCAAAGTCGACGGGCGATGTACCCAAGCCATCCCAGGCGAAGGGAGCAATTGCAATCGAGGTTGGATTATCGATGCCGCGCGTGACCTGAATCTCGAGTTGCCCCCAAGCAAAAGACGAATAAATCAGGCTCAACAAAAGGAGGGTTATGCGCTGCGCCATACCTAATACCTCAGATCTTCTGGCTTGAATCGTAGGGGAAAGCGTCGAAAGTATCGCTCGAAATCGGAAATAGACAAGACTGTGACCTCTGGGAAGCGCGCCACGCGCTCAACGGCGGCAATCGCACTGCGATCAAATGCCGTACTTCCACTACTGCTGGATACCGAGATGCCGACGACTTCACCTGTGGGTACCAAGCTAATAATGAGCAGTACCTCCATACCGTTTCTCGCCGACGGTGGCCGTCGCCAATTCTGAGTGATTCGCGCCTGCATTAATCCGGCAACCTGCTGAACCTCGTTAACTTCCTCGTTGGGCAGTTGCTCATCGGCATCCGGTAAATCTTCGAAGCCTGCCATCAACTCGCGTTGCAGCTCGGCAAGTCGCTCCTCCTGAGATACCTCAGG
>WTJR01000183.1:9989-15277 GCA_011524755.1 Halieaceae bacterium
GGTTTGGGCTTTGGCTTAGACAACGAGACCAACGATGCCTGAACCACCTGTGGCTGCGCAGTGATGGTCGGCGAGGCCGTCGTCCACCCACCTTCTAGGGCAAAAACAAACAGCAGGTGAACCAGTACCGCAACGAGCGCGGGAATTCCGAGGATGAGCAGACGATCCGAGTTCACTATCGCCTCGCAGGCGCCTCGGTCACCAACCCGACAGATGGTGCCCCTGCTTCTTGCAGCTCTGACATCAGCACCACCACCTCTCCATAGGGAACAGCGGCGTCACCCCAGACCATTACCGTCTTCTCTGGGTTTCGCTTCAAAACAGTTGCGACACGCTGCTTGACGGTTTCCATGCTCAGTGCCTGATCGTCGCTGGCTCCCAAATTGAGGTACAACCTCGCTTGCGCATCGATGGAGACAATCAGCGGTTCGGCGTCGCTGTCTGACACCGGCGAGGAGTCAGCCTTCGGTAAATCCACCTCGACACCCTGCATAAGCAGTGGTGCTGTCGCCATAAAAATAACCAGCAATACCAACATCACATCGATATAAGGCACGACATTTATTTCGGCGACGGCTCGTCGAGATCTCACTGGCTGTTACCTCGCTTCTGAGCGTAACTCTGGCGTTGCAATAACCCCGAAAACTCATCGACAAACGACTCATAGCGATTGAGCAGCGCATCCGCCTTTGCTGCAAATCGGTTGTAAGCCAGGACCGCTGGAATGGCTGCAAATAGCCCCATGGCAGTCGCAATCAATGCCTCCGAAATACCGGGAGCCACAGCCGCGAGCGTAGCCTGCGAACTGGTAGCCAATCCCCGAAACGAGTGCATGATGCCCCAGACGGTTCCAAACAAACCGATGTAAGGACTGGTAGAGCCTACCGAGGCAAGGAACGGGAGGTGCCGCTCAAGTCGGTCGCTCTCGCGCATCAGGGCAACACGCATTGCCCGGCGAGAGCCCTCAACCATCGCCTCGGCATCCATATTGGGCTGGCGCGACAGCTTCGAAAACTCTTTGAAGCCCGCTCTGAACAGCGCCTCACCACCGGTGATATCGACGCCTTCTTCAATCGCATCCGAGCCCTCTCGGTAGAGCTGCGCGAGATCCATTCCTGACCAAAATCGATCCTCAAAATCCAGCAACTCTTCATTCGCGCGCTGAAGAATGATCACTCTCTGCACAATCATGAACCACGACGTCACCGACGCGGCGACAAGTGTTGCCATCACAAACTTCACTGTGAGGCTTGCCCCAAGAATCAACTCGATAACGCTAAGTTCATCTGTCATTTTTTATCTCACCACTCCTCTCTCACTCAGGTGCTCTGAGTAAGCAGTTCGCGTAATCCCTTTGGCATCCGTTTCGGTTTCCCCGATGCGCCATCGGTAAGAGCCACTCTCACCTGTCCGCTTGCAAGCTCAATTCCCGATCGAACGACGGACTGCCTAAACTCAATCGTCGCAGCACCGCTATTAACAACCTCCGCGACCGCCTCGAGCTGATCATCTAATCGCGCTGGCGCGTGATAATCGATCGCTGCAGATGTAACGACGAAAACCGATCCATCTTCCATCACTGCTGTTTTATCGACGCCCAGGGATCGGATAAGTTCCGTGCGCGCACGCTCAAAATACTTCAGATAGTTGACGTAGTAGACGATGCCGCCTGCGTCGGTATCTTCAATATAAACTCTGATAGGGAGCCGATACTCAGGCATCACCCTGCTCACCTAGGTCCAAAGAAAGATTACTACCTGTCTCGAGTGACTTTGGTGGCGCCAAGCCGAAATGTCGGTATGCCGCATTGGTCACAACTCGTCCCCGCGGGGTACGGACAATCAGTCCCTGCTGAATAAGATAGGGCTCGATGACGTCTTCGAGCGTCCCGCGCTCTTCGGATAACGCGGCGGCGAGGCTATCAATACCAACCGGCCCACCCTCGAACTTTTCGATCAGTGCGAGCAAGAATCGTCGATCGAGGTGATCAAAACCCTGTTCGTCAACGCTGAGCATATCCAGCGCCTGCTCTGCCATCAGTTGATTAATGACGCCATCACCTTTGACTTGCGCATAATCCCGAACACGTCGCATCAGTCGATTGGCAATTCTAGGGGTGCCTCGCGATCGCTTAGCTATCTCTAGTGCACCTGCGTCATCTGCCTCGACCTCAAGGATCGATGCGGCGCGAGACACAATGCGCTTCAAATCGCTAACCTCATAAAACTCCAGTCGCTGAACAATGCCAAAACGATCCCTCAGCGGCGATGTCAGTAAGCCCGCTCGGGTCGTCGCGCCCACGAGAGTAAAGGGTGGCAGGTCCAATTTAATCGAACGTGCCGCAGGTCCCTCCCCAATCATGATGTCTAGCTGAAAGTCTTCCATGGCGGGATAGAGTATTTCTTCGACGTAAGGACTGAGCCGGTGGATTTCGTCGATAAACAGGACATCGTTGGGCTCAAGGTTGGTCATGATGGCCGCAATGTCGCCTGCCTTTTCTAGTACGGGGCCACTGGTGGTCTTGAGTTGCACGCCCATTTCATTTGCGATGATGCTCGCCAGGGTCGTTTTGCCGAGACCTGGCGGACCGAAGATAAGCGTGTGATCAAGTGGCTCACCCCGACCTTTGGCTGCCGACAGAAAAATCTCCATCTGCTCTCGGACAGCAGACTGACCGATATAGTCATTGAGTGTCTGAGGTCTGACCGCGCGATCGAGGGCCGTCTCGCGGTTATCAGCGGCACCTCCCGCGACTAAACGATCGGTTTCAATCACGGCATCCCCTCAGGCTCTTCATCGTATCCACGCCATTATCGCATTGCCGCCTGAAGCGCGGCTCGAATCAGTGTTTCGCTGCTATCGATCTCATCCGAATCCACCGCCGACACCAGTCTAGATGCCTCAGTGGGCTTGTATCCGAGCGCAACAAGTGCCTGCTCAGCCTCGGCACGCATATCGGTGGCTACAGGCTGTGCTGCCGTCACAGACTCGCCCGGAAGCACATCGGATAGCCACTGCCCGGCTTTATCTCGCATCTCCACCAGCAATCGCTCACCTGTCTTCTTTCCAACGCCCGGAAGGGCAACGAGTGCATCCACATCATTTCGATTCATGCAGGCGGCGAACTGCTCCGTATCCATGCCGGAAAGGATGGCTAAGGCGAGTTTTGGACCCACACCATTCACTTTGATCAGGTCTCGAAAGAGACGGCGGTCGATTTCTCTCACGAAGCCATACAACTGCTGCGCATCTTCTCTGACCACAAAGTGGGTCAGAATGATGGTCTCTTCACCTACGGCAGGCAGTTGATAAATGGTTGTCATCGGGACGCGAACTTCGTAGCCAACACCACCTACATCAACAATGACCTCAGGGGCCTGCTTGGCTAGCAAAATGCCGCGGAGTCTCTCGATCATGGCTGCGTCCCCATTACTTTAATCGCCCTGTAGCGAAGGCCTGTGCTCCGGTCGCTTGTCTTACGGCCGCACCACTAATGTGACACAGTGCCGCAGCAAGTGCATCGCTGGCATCCTCTTGCGGCGTTGACGGCAGCTTGAGTAGACGTGTGATCATGTGCTGCACTTGGGCTTTACTCGCACCGCCAGTGCCTACAACCGCCTGTTTAATCTGACGTGTCGCGTACTCGTGAACTTCAAGATCTGCGAGCGCACAAACGACCATAGCCGCACCGCGAGCTTGCCCTAGCTTTAGCGCAGAATCTGCGCTCTTGGCCATAAATACCTGCTCTATCACGGCTAGCGTCGGTTGATACTCGGAAATGATCTGATCGAGCGATTCGGCAAGCACCTTAAGGCGCGCAGCGAGCGGCTCATTGACCGGCAACTTGATGACGCCACTCGTCACGTAATGCGTGCGCTTACCATCGGTTTCAACTATGCCAAATCCCGTCTTTCGCGAGCCGGGATCAATCCCCAGAATTCGTGTCACAGTGCCTCTCCGCCCATGGTCTGATTGTGCGGGAAAGAAGCGCTGACGTCATGTCAGCGCAGAAATTACTTCTCAGGCGTTCGCAATCGAATATTGAGGTCGCGCAGTTGCTGCTCCGACACCTCACCGGGAGCATCGGTCATGACACATTGCGCCGACTGTGTTTTGGGGAAAGCGATGACATCGCGAATCGACTGCCCATCGACCATCAGCATAACCAGTCGGTCGAGACCGAATGCAAGACCACCATGAGGCGGCGCACCGTGCTTGAGTGCCGACAGCAGGAAGCCAAACTTGGCATCTGCTTCTTCTTCAGAGATACCAAGCACCTCAAAGACCGCCTTTTGCATGTCTTGGCGGTGAATACGGATTGAACCGCCACCAATCTCGCTGCCATTAAGCACCATGTCGTAGGCCCGTGACAGTGCCGCCTCTGGCGCCGCAGTCAGCTCGTCGACAGAGCACGAGGGCGCCGTGAAGGGATGATGCAATGCGGTGAGATTGCCATCTGTGGTCTCCTCGAACATGGGGAAGTCGACCACCCACAAAGGCGCCCAACCCTCACCGACCATGTCCATCATCTCGGCCACTTTCAAGCGCAAAGCGCCCAGCGAATCATTCACAACCTGCCGCTTGTCAGCACCAAAGAAAACAATATCGCCATCCTCTAATTGCAGACGCTCTACCAAGGCAGCAACCGTTGCCTCAGGCATGAACTTGAGTATGGGAGACTGCAAACCTTCAACGCCCGATGCTTTATCGTTCACTTTGATCCACGCGAGACCGCGCGCACCGTAGTTACTGACGTACTTTGTGAGATCGTCGATTTCCTTGCGGCTAATCTTGGCGCCGCCAGGGACGCGCAAACCGGCAACGCGCCCTTTCTCATCATTTGCAGGGCCAGAGAACACCTTGAACTCTACGTCGGCCATTAGATCGTCAACAGAAACAAGCTCAAGATCGATGCGTAAATCGGGCTTATCCGAGCCGAAACGCTCCATAGCCTCATGCCACGTCATGCGAGGAAACGCACCGAGGTCGACATTCAAATGCTGAGCAAAAAGCTCTTTAACCATGCCCTCCGTAAGGCTCATCACCTCCGACTCATCGGTGAACGATAATTCGATATCAATCTGCGTGAATTCTGGCTGTCGGTCAGCGCGCAAATCTTCATCTCTGAAACAACGCGCGATTTGGTAATAGCGATCAAAGCCCGACACCATTAAGAGCTGTTTGAACAGCTGTGGAGATTGAGGCAGCGCAAAAAATTTCGAGGCGTTGGTTCTACTTGGCACCAAATAGTCCCTGGCGCCCTCAGGTGTCGCGCGCGTCAGAACCGG
>WTJR01000163.1:0-1923 GCA_011524755.1 Halieaceae bacterium
GGCCTGTCTTTTGGGTGAATATAGAGAATTAGAACAAGCAATGGCGTCTGGCGATCAAAATGAGATCGAGAACGAACTTGGAGACGTACTATTCACCGTCGTCAATATCGCAAGACACTTGAAGGTTGATTCGGAGGCTGCGTTGCGAAAAGCAAACCGTCGTTTTGAGGCTCGTATCCGATCCGCAGAACGTGATGCGGCAGATGAGGGGACGTCCCTTATGGAAGAATCCGCTGAACGTCTTGACGAGCGTTGGCAAAAAGCCAAGCTGAAAGAGAAAAATAAACACGGGTTGTAAGCGAGCCGAACGGTGTGTATTTTCACGCTCTTTGGCTGAGATCTGGCCCGATACCAGCAAATAGGAACAACATGCGTATTATTCTTTTGGGTGCTCCAGGCGCCGGCAAAGGTACTCAAGCGGCATTTTTGTGCGAGCACTTTGGTATCCCACAGATCAGCACGGGCGATATGCTGAGGGCTGCCGTTAAGGCCGGCACTGAGCTGGGTAAAAAAGCCAAGGTCATCATGGACGAAGGTGGCCTAGTCTCCGACGAGATCATCATTGGCCTGGTTAAAGATCGACTGGAGGCGCCTGACTGTGCCAACGGCTGTCTGTTTGACGGTTTTCCTCGGACCATTCCACAAGCTGAGGCGATGGTCGATGCAGGCATTGATATTGATCAGGTGATCGAGATTGATGTTGACCACGAGGAAATTGTGTCACGCATGAGTGGGCGACGTGTGCACCCGGGAAGCGGGCGCGTTTATCACGTGACGCACAATCCTCCCCGTGTAGACGGTGTGGATGATGTCAGCGGCGAGCCACTGATCCAGCGTGATGACGATGCTGAAGAGACCGTAAGGCATCGACTATCGGTTTATGAAAGTCAGACTCGGCCGCTGGTCGATTTTTACAGCACCTTGGAAGGGCCTTCTTATCATCGTATTGATGGTATCGGGTCAGTTGAGGCTGTCACTCAAAGCATTCGAGACGCGCTGGGGCAGTAGTAATTCAGACCACAGGGCTCTAAGCTTCTCGCAGGTTGTTTGGGGGAAGCCACATGTCTAGTTCACCGTTTATTCTCTATCACTATCCCGCGTCGCCTTACGCGGAAAAAGTGCGGCTCCTGGCCGGGTATCTAGGTGTGAGTTGGCAGTCGGTGGAAGTACCGATACAGCCACCCCGTGACCAGCTAGCGATTCTTGCGGGTGGCTACCGTCGGATCCCCGTCATGCAGTGTGGTGCGGATATTTTTTGTGACACTGCCGTTATTTGTGATGAGGTGATATCACGAGCAGACCGGGATTTGGCGTCATGTAGTGAAGCCGCATTAGCGCTCGCCCAGCGGGCAGAGACCGATGTGTTTTTTGCGGCGATACGGCAGGGGTCTCAGCTGAAAACAGCCATAGGGCTCACGATGATGTTGGGCTTCAAGGGAATGCTTGCCTTTGCAAAGGACCGCGCCTCATTTGCCCAAGGGCACGGCCCTGCTGCGCAGACGCCTGATGCAGCAAGGTCAGTGTTTTCCTCTTTCCTACGGGATTTGGACCGGATGCTAGCCTCGCAGTCCTATTTGGGCGGCGATGCGCCCTGTTTGAGTGACTTTTGTTGCTATCACCCCATTTTTCTCGCTCAGGGCTTTAAGAGCATCAAAGCCTCGGCGTTACCAGTAGCTGTTAAGGCATGGATGGCGCGTATGGCTGGCTTCGGTTGGGGGCAGTACTTGGCAGTATCAAGTGATGAGGCCATGGCTGTGGCAAAAGCACAGGAACCAAGGCCACTGCCAGGGGCGAGTGCCCATGACCCAGACATGGGCAAATGGGTGACGGTTACACCGTTGGATACGGGTCGAGTGCCTGTGACTGGCACGCTCGTAAGTAGAAGTGAGACCCGTATTATTGTGGCGCGTCGTTCAGAGGACG
>WTJR01000163.1:2023-3821 GCA_011524755.1 Halieaceae bacterium
ACGCTCGTAAGTAGAAGTGAGACCCGTATTATTGTGGCGCGTCGTTCAGAGGACGTTGGCCTATGTCACGTGCATTTCCCGGTCTCCGGCTTCGAATGCAGTGTGATTACCTAACCGCTCTCCACGATTACTAGGGACAGATAATGATGAAAGGCACTGTGCTGATTACAGGTGCTTCGGCCGGATTGGGCGCTGAGTTTGCTCGTCAGCTTGATGGCAAGGCGACGCACTTTATTTTGGTGGCCAGACGGGTAGATAAACTCGAGGCGCTGGCTGAGACCTTGAAAACACCGGTGACGGTGATCGAACAGGACTTGAGCAAACCGGGTTCGCCCGAGCAGTTATGTCAGACCATCGCATCACAGGGTCATTCAGTCGACGTATTGATTAACAATGCCGGGATAGCCGGCCCCAATCTGCTAGAGGTCTCTGACTTCTCGACGCAACGTGACTTCGAGCAGCTGATGATGCAGACAGTGGCCGAGTTGTGTAGTCGATTGATCCCAGGTATGCGCGAGCGTGGCTACGGTAGGGTGATCAATGTGGCCTCGGTTGCTGGTCGGTTTCCCAGCTCTGATTCGGGTAATTACGGACCTGCTAAGGCGTATGTCATTGCATTGTCAGAGGAACTCAACATGGGAACTCGTGGCTCAGGGGTCAACGTGACTGCGCTTTGCCCGGGGTTCACCCACACCGAGTTTCATGAGGTTGCGGGCTTGATGGAGGCGAAGAACAGTTCGCCAAGGTGGATTTGGTATGACGCAGCTACGGTTGTTCGGGAGGGTTTGATGGGCTGTGAGAAGGGCCGTTCTATTGTGATCTCCGGGCGGCTGTATCGGTGGCTGGATCCGCTGTTGCGATCAACGCTTTTCAGAGGTTTGCTGCTAAAAATCGCTGGCCGCGGTTGAGCTATTTTCGTCTGGGTGGGCACTAGCGCAACGAGTGGAAATAATTCACAATTCGCGACGCATTAACGAGTTAAGTAAGGATAGGTAATGCCAGTAATTAAGTTCATTGAGTTTGATGGCACCGAGCACGAAGTCGATGCTGATGCCGGAATGAGCATCATGGAAGTAGCGATGAAGTATGACGTTCCTGGCATTGACGCCGACTGCGGTGGTGGTGCGGTCTGTGGTACTTGCCACTGCTTCATCGAAGAATCCGCTGGGCCGTTACCCGCTGTTGATCCCCAAGAGGAGTCGATGTTGGGCTTGAGGCCTGATCGAGAAGGTAACTCACGGCTCAGCTGTCAGATTCAAGTCAGCGATAGCATCGGCGACATGACCATCAAGTTGCCCGAATTCCAAATGTAGTCAAGGGTCGCTATTGACCGATAAGTCCTAGGTTCAGATATGAACAATCGCGCCGATCCCATGCTAGCCGATCCGCTCAAGACGCCGCTCCAGGATTTAGACGTATCAGATCCACGACGGTTCGAGCAGGATTGCTGGCAACCGTTGTTCAAGCGATTACGCGAAGAGTCGCCGGTGCACTTTCAAGCGGATAGTCCGGCTGGCCCGTTTTGGTCGATTACCCGGTTTGACGACATTGTCGAAGTCGAGAAGAACACCGAGATTTTTTCGTCAGAGCCCACCATTGCCATCATAGATCCACCGCCTGAGCGTCGCTCGCGAATGTTCATTGCTATGGATCAGCCAGAGCACGATATTCAGCGGAGAGCGGTACAACCCGTCGTTGCGCCAAAAAACCTTCAGGAGTTCGAGGCGCTCATTCGCCAGCGAACGGCAGAGGCGCTCGATGCGCTGCCAGAGGGCGAAACATTTGATTGGGTAGAGCT
>WTJR01000157.1:0-1246 GCA_011524755.1 Halieaceae bacterium
ACGGGGATTTTCAATCCCCTGCTCTACCAACTGAGCTACCTGGGCAAATCTGAAGTAAGTACTCCGGAAAGGCCGCGTATTAAACCGTCGAGACCTTAAGCCGTCAAGTAAACTAAGCCATTGCTGGCTGATTATCTGTTTGAGGGTCGGGCTCGCTCACGGAAACGTCTTTGGTCATGTCTCTGTTGGAGGCAAGCACCGCATAAACCGCGGGCAAAATGACCAGCGTGAACAAGGTGCCTATCAGCATGCCGAAGACCAGCACAGCACCGATGCTGTTTCTCGCCTCTGCACCTGCACCTGTCACCAGAACCAACGGGAAATGACCGAGCACGGTGGCGCCAGTGGTCATCAAGACTGGACGTAAGCGCGCAATGGCGCCGTTACGTATCGCGTCAAACTTCTCAACGCCGGCCATGCGCTCTCGGTTGGCAAAGTCCACGATGAGAATCGCATTTTTCGTCACCAGACCAACCAGCGTGACCAGCCCCACCTGAGAAAAGATATTAATGGTGCTGAAGTTCAAGAAGGTGATTGTCAGCGCAGCAAACAGCGCCAGCGGTATCGAGCCAAGTAGGATAATCAGTGGATCGCGGAAGCTGTTGAACTGAACGGCTAATACAAAGAATACGAGTGCTGTCGCTATGCCGAGGACGCCCGTCATTGTATTGCCTTCGCTTCGCAGTTCCCGAGATTCCCCCAGGTAGTCCAGCACATAGCCTTCGGGCAGCGTTCGCTCTGCGATATCTTCAATCAAGCTGAGCCCTTGATCTTTGGTTGTACCCGGCAAAATGGCGCCGTAGATCTTGAATCCGTCTTTTTGTTGGAAGCGCGTCAACGCACGGGGCTCCGTTGATCGCGTCAGGGTCACCAGTGATCCAAATGGCACGAGTTCTCCATTGGGGATTCTGATTGGGATATCGAGTAGCGCTGCCGGTGAATCACGCTGTTCACTCTCCAGCATGGGAATGACGCGGTAAGCACGGCCACGCTCATCGAAGCGCGTCACATAGGCTGGTGAGACCATTAGCCCCATCTGCGCCGACAAATCGCCGAGACTCATCCCTAGATCTGCAAGTCGCTCCTTATCGATATCGAATTGGGCTTCGACGCGATCAATCTTGATGTCTGTTTCGACAAATAAAAAGTTACCTGATGTCTGCGCTTCATCGACAATGCTCCGGGCGACCTTGAGCATGTTTTCACTGCTATCCGAGGAGGTAATAACCACCTCCACGTCAAAGCG
>WTJR01000157.1:1346-3810 GCA_011524755.1 Halieaceae bacterium
AATACGAGACCGAGACTGCTTTGATCTTCAACAGGCGACAGTTCCTTCAGAGAAAATAGATAGAGCGGTGCTGATAGCAGCGAAAAGAAAATGCCGGCGCCAATGAGTTGGTAACGCCATTTAAGCGAGAAATCGACGACTCGCGCATAGGCCTCAGAGGTGGCGTCAAAACGCTGATTGACCCATTTTGTGGTGGCTGACTCGTGCCCTTTATCTGGACAGACCCAAGCGCTCAAAATAGGTGATAGCGTCATCGCTACAAAGCCGGATATCAAAACAGCAACCGCTAAAGCAAAGGCGAACTCTCTAAAGAGAACGCCGGATAGCCCCGATAAAAAGCCGATAGGCGCATAGACCACAGCCAGCGTTGCCGTCATGGCCACGATGGGCCCGAGTAATCGGCGAGAGCTGGTGATGGCCGCCTCATACCGGCTCATACCTGACCTGAGGTTTCGCGCGACGTTCTCTACGACCACAATGGCGTCATCTACCACCAGACCGACTGACAGAACGATCGCGAGGACGGTCAACAGGTTGAATGAAAACCCGATGATCGACATGGCCGCGACGGCGCCGAGAAGGGAGATGGGGATTGTCATTAGCGGGACGAGCGCTGTTCGGAACGAGCCCATGAGCGCCACGACAACAAAACCCACGAGTAAAATGGTTTCCCCGAGTGTCATCACAATTTCGCGAAGCGAGTCACGCATGTAATTCGAGATATCAAAAGCCATGAATAGCTCGAGATCCTCGGGAAGAACCTGATTGATATCGTCGATTCGTTCATAGAGCGCATCGGCAACAGCAATTTCACTGGCTCCGGGAGCGGCGTAAATCGCGAGGAAGACCACCAAATCTTGATCGTAGCGACTGCGCATTTGCGCCTCTTCCATGCCTAATTCGATGCGCGCGACGTCACCGAGTCGGATCTCAGCGCCATCCTGAGAGCGAATAATCATGGACCGGAAATCATCGGCCGTCCGAGCGGTAGAGTCCGTTTTTAGGGTGATTCGTTGGGTGGCACTCTCGCTGGCACCCAATGCACCAATCACGTTGTTACTTTGCAGTGTGTTTTTAATGTCGTGCGCAGTGACATTGAGCGCGGCCATTTTCCACGCGTTCATCCAGATGCGCATGGCTGGTTTGACACCGCTGTTCTCCACTCGTTGTACGTTTGAAACAGAGGTCAGTTGGGGCACGATATTGCGCTGAACGATGTCAGTCACCTCGCCCAATGGCCGGTCTTCAGGAACGCGGACGGCAAGGTAGAAGCTCGCATAGGGACTGTCGGCACGACTCACCTGAATAAACGGATCCTCAGCGCCATCGGGGAGTTCGAGACGAATCTGACTTAACCCGGATGAGAGCTCTGCCAGTGCATCGGTGCTGTCCTCATTGAGCTGCATCCAGGCCGTGACAATACTCTCACCGGATGTTGTGGTTGACTCGACGTAGTCGACACCCGGGACGGCATTGGCAACGCGCTCAATGGGCTCGGTAACAAAGCCTTGAACCGATTCTGCGGTCGCGCCAGGGTAGGGCGTGATGATTTGAATCGATGAGCTTTTGATAACCGGAAACTGAACCACCGGGATGTCAATGGCAGCACGAACCCCCGCGAGCAATAACAGCAGCGATACAACAACCGCAATCACGGGACGCTTGACGAAAATATCGTTCCAGCGCGGTCGGTCTTGAAAGCCAACCATACCTAGTTTGCCCTGTCGCCAAGTTGAGCCAAGACACCCTCTTTGAGCTTGAATGACCCAGTTGTTGCGAAGAGTCCTGTTTCATCCAGTGCGGCTGTGAACAGCGCGGTCTCGGCTGTCTCATCGACAAGGGCTACACGCTGAACCTTTGCTCGATAAGGCCGCTGCGCGCCCGGCTCTGCGTCGATCAGTTGATAAATGTAGGTTCCATCGGTGTCCCATCGAATGCTCGAGGGCGGGAGTTCATACACCGCCACCGATGCACCACTCGCGACTTCTACTTGTACGAGTTCACCGTGTTTGAGGTCAATGCCGTTTGCACTTGCTCTTACATCAAAGGTGCGAGTGCTGGCGTCAATTGAGTCGGAAACAACAATGACGGTCGCTGAGCCTATAAATGTGCCATCGAGGTCATAGAGGCTCGCCTCATCACCCACTGAAATTTTCGCGAGGCCTTGAGGGACTTTGAAATCAATCCATCGCTCGTCACCCAAGCCGGTGAACGCGGCAACGACCTCTCCCGAATCGAGCATGTCCCCCACAACGTGAGTGTAGATGCCCATGCGCCCGGTAAATGGGGCTCGAATGGTCAGTCGCGTTAATTGCGCGTCGATGGCCTTAATTTGTGCGTTGAGTGCACTGAGACGAGCCTCTTGCACGTCGATGTCACCCTGAGCGATCAGCGCCTGCTCTTTGAGGGTGCGACTTCGCCCCAACTGCGTGATCACCAGGTTGCGGTCTGCTCTTAGCGCTTC
>WTJR01000089.1 GCA_011524755.1 Halieaceae bacterium
AAAAAATTTTATACAGGAACTACGTTCTCTGCTTGTGGTCCTTTCTGGCCAGCTGTGACTGTGAACTCGACTTTCTGGCCATCCGCAAGGGTTTTGAAGCCGTCGCCTTGAATAGCACTGAAGTGTACGAACACGTCGGGTCCGCCTTCTTGCTCAATGAAACCGAAACCTTTGGTTTCGTTGAACCATTTAACGGTACCTGTAACTGTAGACATACTGTTTTACCTATCGTTTAAAAATGTAACTGTGCTGACGCACAAATTCGCTAAGAGAACGCAAAAGAAGCAGTCGCAACGTCGACGCATCACCACGCGAGCCCTCACTATAGGCCTTGTATGACCTAACGTAAAATGAACCTTTTATGGCGGCACTATGTTTTGTCGTATAAATCGGGCGTTTCAGCCGATAGATAAGAGCTTTATCGAGTTCGTAGCTCCGGCTTTTCCAATCAAGGTGCCCATGGTCATCAAGATGTGGTCGCCTTTGGTGACAAACCCAGCATCACTCAAAAACTCCATCGTTCGCGAATCAACGTCCCTCATATCAAAGGCGGTAATATCAAAATAGAGCGGGATCACTCCACGACATAAGGCGAGACGCTGTAAGGTCTCGGGATTGCGACTTAAAGCGAAAATTGGAAGGCCGGAGCTCAATCGCGACATGAGCGTAGGTGTCGCCCCTGTTTCGGTATGAGTAGCAATACCCCGCACACCGGGGAAGTGGTTGGCGCCGTACATTGCCGAGAGCGCTACGGTTTCTTGTGTCGACCTGAATTCTCTGTCCTGCCTATATCGTGATGTTCTCGCCACCGGATGACTCTCGGCACCAACTGCCGCGTTCGCCATGGCTCTTACCACCTCGACGGGATACGAGCCGACTGCGGTCTCGGCCGATAGCATCACGGCATCCGTCCCATCCAGCACGGCATTTGCCACGTCAAACACTTCAGCGCGCGTTGGCATCGAATTACTGATCATCGATTCCATCATTTGCGTCGCTGTAATAACCATCCGGTCGCGTTTTCGTGTCCTGGAGATGAGGTCTTTTTGTATGCCAATAAGCTCGGCATCACCCACCTCAATACCCAAATCGCCCCGTGCCACCATGACGCCCTCACAGGCATCGATGATGCTGTCGAGCAGGTCGCGATCAGCTACAACTTCAGCCCGCTCGATCTTTGCAATGATGGCCGCATCAACATGTGCTTCTTGAAGCAGGCCTCTGGCTTCCTCAATATCCTGAACGGCTGCGACGAAAGAGACGGCGACGAAGTCGGGCTTAATCGACTCCATGGCGCGGATGTCCGCCTTATCTTTTTCTGTAAGTGCCGGCGCTGCAATACCACCGCCCAGCTTGTTAACGCCTTTGCGAGAGCTCAGTGTCCCACCAATGAGCACAGTACAGTCGATGTCAGAATCGGAAACGCTGTCTACCCGCAGCTGCATCTTTCCGTCATCAAGCAGAAGCACATCGTCAACCTCGACACTCTTTGGAAGATCTCGGTACTCAATGCCTACCGACGACGAATTACCCTTCTCACCGTCCACCGTGAGGCTCAAACGAAATGAGTCACCTGCGGTGAGTGACACGCTCCCTGTCTCAAAACTGGCAATTCGAATTTTCGGGCCTTGAAGGTCGGCGAGAACGCCTACATACCTGTCTTGGTGTCTTGCCTGTCGTCGTATGCGCTCAGCGATACGCTGATGGTGCTCTACTGCGCCGTGGCTAAAGTTCAGCCTAAACACATCCACCCCAGCAGCGATGAGGCGGCCTATCATGTCTTCGCTGTCGCTTCCCGGTCCAACTGTGGCGACAATTTTTGTTCTTCGGTGCACGCGGATGGCGTTGTTTGACACTACGAAATTTTCCCCATGTGTACGAGTAGTTCGCGCGTCTGATCGGCAAAATCCGTGAACGCGCCGTCTACTTCTAGATCTTTAAATAGCTTTTTATGTAATGCCTCGAAGTTTACACCGGGTATGGATTCCGAATCTGCTCGCAAGGTGTAGGGATGCAAAAAAAGACCAAGCTTTTTGGCGGCCACGACCATTTCGGAGGGGCCGCCCGACATATTCTCCAGAAGATTTACGTCAGGGCCTATTCCATGGGCATACTGTGCGACCTGTTCTAGCCCTGACATCGTCTGCATGCCCTCGAAATCGCCACGCCAGTTGGCGATGCTCTCAGTGAGCACGAGCTGGACAAGTGGCCCTTTGAAGATTCCTTCGCGGGCGAAGCGTTTCAGCGTCTCTGGATCAAAGCACTGAATCACGGTTTCGGCATTTTCGCCGAGTCGATCAAATGTCGTCAGAACGTTTAGAACCGCCTGGTAGATGTCTACGCCTTCCTGCTCGTGAAACTCAGGGCGCTTCAGCTCGATATAGACACCTGTTCGTTTGCCCGATGCTGCATTCAGTCGATCAACGGTTTCGATCTCCTCTGCTAAGGTCGGCACCTTAAATTCAACCCCCGTGCCCGAGTAGCGCCCCGGAAACACAGGATTACCGTGGCTGTCTGTCCTCTCGTGCGCGTTCAGCGTTTTTATCTCTTCAAGCGTGAAGTCAATGGCATAAAAGAGCCCATCGTCTCGGTGCCGCTCTGGAAACAATGCTGCGACATTAGTCGTAAGTTCGAGTGTTACGTCATGCAGCACGATCGGAACGCCATCTGACGTTAGAACCACATCTTGCTCGATGTAATCTGCACCGAATGTATGCGCGAGTTCTACGGCGGGTAAGGTATGTTCGGGGAGATAACCGCAGGCGCCGCGATGCGCAATGATCGCTGGACACGGCATCTTTATATTGCCCATCTGCGTTTCCCCCAAAACGAATCAGAACTGACTAGGGTTTTTACAGCAAACCCTGTATTTTGCTCAAGTTGATATTTTAAACAGCCAGGTACCCACGATCTATTGGAGGTCCTGGTGATTGACAGGGTTTTTTTGGTGGCAAACCAACCAAACAACAATCGGGCACCCAATCCGCCTTTGGGTTACTCCCGTGACTGTGATCTCAGTGAGGCAAAGCAGATTCGCTTGGTTGCTGAATTTCACGCGAATCGGATTAGACCCAGCCGGATTGCGTATCGACTTGGTATCGATATCGCATTGATTGACGCGCTTTTGGCGGGTGAGTACCAAGCGTCGTTTTTTACCGAGCAGTTAGCTGCTGCTCAGAGACGTCGCCGGGATTTGCGGATGCGCTCTTCAGAGCGACTGCGTGGTCAAGCCGCTTATGAGATTAGGGTGAAGGCGCAGCGTGATTACGATGCGTCGCTTTCGCAACCTTAATCGGTTGACGCCGTGCTTTGGCTAACGTCAACAGGATAAAAAGAAAAAGGAGCTTGTATGAACGGATTAGAGCGGTGGCACCATGTAATGAAAGAGGGGGACATGGAGGCACTCTATGACCTGCTTCATCCAGACTGTGTTTTTATATCGCCCGTGGTTCATACCCCACAGGAAGGCCGCGAAATCACCTATGCCTATTTGCGCGCTGCTAACAAAGCGCTGTCCGAGGACTTTCAGTACGTGCGAGAGGTGGTGCAGGATAATCATGCCGTCCTTGAGTTCACAGTGAAGGTGGATGGAATCTTCGTGAACGGCGTGGACATCATTACCTTTGAGGGTGATCAGATTGTCGAATTCAAGGTTATGGTTCGACCACTTAAAGCAGTGAATGCTGTCTGGAAACAGATGGGCGAGATGCTGGAGCAGTTGAAGGCAGCGAGCTGACCTCAGTACCTAACACAGCACCCAAAAAAA
>WTJR01000085.1:0-1164 GCA_011524755.1 Halieaceae bacterium
AGGGTTTGATTGAATCCAATCGGTAGTGCGGTGTCTTCATACGCTCTATGGGACAGCGCTTCATCAACGAACAGGTGCCTCGGCGTCTCTGTCATTGCTTCGAGCACCTGCTCGTCGACAATGCCCTGTGCCTTCAAACGTTCAATGAGTCTCAGTCGCGTTCGTTGCGACGTCATGCCGATACCGCGAAGATCAGTCACAGGGATGGACTCTCCTTCAGCAACACCACTGCGTGCACTGCAATCCCTTCCTCTCGTCCCACGAAGCCCAGCTTTTCCGTTGTCGTCGCTTTGACATTAATTAGATCTATATCGCCGCCTAGATCCTCGGAAAGATTCTTACGCATGGCGGCAATGTGTGTAGCGAGTTTAGGTGCTTGCGCAATAATTGTGAGGTCGGCATTGCCCATTACGAAACCGCGCGCTTTGACGAGCGCCATCACCTGCCTCAATAGCTGTCGACTATCAGCGCCCTCGAAGGCTGGATCATCATCAGGGAAGTGGTGCCCAATATCACCGAGTGCAAGGGCACCCAACAATGCATCGGTAAGCGCGTGAAGTGCTACGTCACCGTCCGAATGCGCCATCAAGCCATTTTGGTGCGCGATGCGAACACCACAAAGCATGATGTGATCACCATCTCCAAAAGCGTGTACGTCATAGCCATGACCAATTCTCATGAGTCGATCTCCTCTGCCATGCGTCGCAAGATAATTTCTGCAAACTCCAAATCGACAGGTAGGGTTACTTTAATGTTGGTTGAGGGCCCCTCGAGAATCGACACAGGAAAGCCCGATAACTCCATGGCCATCGACTCATCCGTTATCGGCAACTGCTCGTTCAGTGCAGACGATAACGCTGTCTCAAGCTCAGACAACCGGAACATTTGAGGTGTTTGAGCCCGCCACACAACGCGGCGATCTAGCGACTCGCTTACCCTCATACTCGAAGACACACGTTTCAACGTATCGGTGGAGGCTTGGGCAAGTACGGTACCCACTCCACTCTCGACCGTATGATCGATCAACTGTCGCAATACGGAAACCGAAATACAGGGACGCGCCGCATCGTGGACAAGCACCCAATCATCGGAGCTCGCATACGGCGCGATGGCCTGAAGACCCGATAGCACTGAATCTGCTCGCTCACTGCCTCCCGCTGCCCG
>WTJR01000085.1:1264-3702 GCA_011524755.1 Halieaceae bacterium
GACTTCTCTTTGGTGTCATCATCGACAAAAAGAATAAACTCCTCTCCTTGCCGAACCAATCCGAGTTCCTCGCGCGCGACGGCCTCGAGCATCTCGTCGCCCTCTTGAAGCTCGAGTACCTGGCGCGCTAGCGCGTCATTACGCTCTCTGAGCCGCTGATTACCCTCCTCACCCACGCGGACCTGTGCTTCAAGCCCTTGTCGCTCACGAATACCGCCTTCACCCAGCCATAGTCGGTACTGCAAGAGGAGCAGCAGCCCCAGAAGCCCTAGCAGCAGGGGCCGCATCGAATCAGGCGCCTCGTTCCAATTCCGCTCTGCCTCGGTAGGGAGCGGTCATGCCGAGTTCGGCCTCAATGCGCAAAAGGCGGTTGTATTTCGCCACGCGGTCAGATCGACAAAGTGATCCCGTTTTAATTTGTCCTGCGCCCGTGCCCACAGCAAGATCGGCAATGGTGGCGTCTTCAGTCTCACCGCTGCGATGAGAGATGACAGCTGTAAAGCCCGCATCCTGAGCCATTTTGATGGCATCCAGGGTCTCGCTAAGTGACCCTATTTGATTGAACTTAATCAGGATCGAGTTACCAATATTCTCGTCGATTCCGCGTTTCAATATGCTGGTGTTGGTAACGAATAGATCGTCACCTACGAGTTGGACTTTATCCCCGAGTTGCTGGGTGAGGTAAGCCCAACCAGCCCAATCAGATTCATCCAGACCATCCTCAATCGATACGATGGGGTGAGCGCCTGCTAGATCGGCCAGATAATCGGAAAATCCTTCGCTTGAGAAAGAGCGTCCCTCGCCCGACAGATGATATTCACCGTCTCGATAAAATTCGGAGGCAGCACAATCCAGTGCCAGTGTTATGTCCTCGCCAAGGACATAACCCGCATTCGCTACCGCCTCAGCAATGACCTCAAGCGCCGCAGCATTCGATGGCAAGTCAGGCGCAAAGCCTCCCTCATCACCGACAGACGTCGCCATGCCACGCGCGCCAAGCACTTTCTTCAGGTTGTGGAAGATTTCCGCACCTACTCGTAGCGCCTCTGCGAAGGATGTCGCGGATACAGGCTGAATCATGAACTCCTGAATATCGACATTGTTATCAGCGTGCTCTCCACCATTGAGAATATTCATCATGGGCACAGGCATCGTTAGCTGCGTGGTGCCGGCAAGATTAGCAATATGCTGATACAGCGGTATTTTTGCCGATTGCGCCGCGGCTCGGGCAGTCGCTAACGAGACGGCCAAGATCGCGTTTGCACCATATTTGCTCTTGTTGGGCGTGCCGTCGGCATCAAGCATGCGCTGATCGACCGCACGCTGATCCATGGCATCGTGACCAATCAAACATTCGCGAATCGGTCCGTTCACATTGGCAACAGCGGTCAGCACACCTTTACCCAAATAACGCGACGGGTCAGCATCACGCAATTCAAGCGCCTCTCGCGAACCTGTACTTGCGCCTGACGGCGCGTAAGCTACGCCAACGGTATCGTCATCCAAGGTGACCTCGGCCATGACCGTAGGGTTACCTCGAGAGTCCATGACTTCAAACGCACGAATATCGATAATCTCGCTCACCACTTACTCCACTTAGTGTCAGTTAATTTCCAGTTGAGGTAGCCCTTTGACGAGATCGTCGATGGCTTTTACTTGTTCCAAAAATGGCCGCAGCTGCTGTAACGGCAAAGCACTGGGCCCGTCACATAGCGCCTTGTCTGGATCCGGATGTGACTCCAAAAAAAGTCCTGCTAGACCGGTTGCCATACCGGCCCTTGCTAGCTCTACGACCTGAGATCGGCGGCCACCTGAGGCTGCGTCGCCGGGATCTCGACGCTGCAAGGCATGAGTAACGTCAAAGATGACCGGCACGTCGCCCGTCGTTTTGCGCATAACGCCAAACCCCAACATATCGACCACCAAGTTGTCGTAGCCGAAGTTGCTCCCGCGCTCGCAGAGAATCAGACGGTCATTACCACACTCTCTGAACTTATGAACGATGTTGCTCATCTGTTCAGGGCTCAGAAACTGAGGCTTTTTGATATTGATGGCAGCTCCCGTCTCTGCCATCGCTCGAACAAGATCTGTCTGGCGCGCTAGAAAAGCCGGTAGCTGAATAATATCGACCACGCTGGCGGCAGGTGCGGCCTCTTCCGGCGTATGTACGTCGGTAATGGTGGCCAGCCCCGTGGTCTTTTTGACCGCTTCAAAGATCGCAAGTCCTTTCTCCAGTCCGGGACCGCGAAACGAGTTGATCGAAGAACGGTTTGCCTTGTCATAAGACGCCTTGAACACCAGAGGAATATTGAGCTCAGCGCATATTTCTTTGTAAGCACCCGCAACGTCGACAGCAAACTGTTCAGACTCTAAGACATTGACGCCACCAACGAGGACAAAGGGTTTGTCGTTAGCAAATGTGACGTCGCCGATGCTGA
>WTJR01000187.1:0-1517 GCA_011524755.1 Halieaceae bacterium
AGAACATAAACCGTGGGTTTTGCTGGTTTGAAGTCAAACAAGGACGTTTCCGCATGACTATCCAAAACAGCGATATCGAACCCACGCGCTTGCAGTGACTGAGCGGTCAACCGGGCATCCTCACACTGGATGATGGGTGCATTGAACAGTGTTCCTGCGGACCCTTTAATGACGAGCGGTCCGAGGGCGGCGACCGAGCGTTTTGGATAAAAAATGGCGTTGATACCCGCTGCACAGCAAGACCGAATGATCATCCCCACGTTTTGCGGGTTCGTAATTCCGTCTAGCAGAACCGCCTTGAACTCGTTGTTCCAGTGCACCTCAGCGTCAATGAAATTATCCAGCGAATCGAATTCTGGGCAAAAGAGGTCGAGCGCCACGCCCTGATCCTGTTTTCCATTCTTGGATATGCGCGACAAGGCCTGACGTGCGTGAACCTGAACTTCGACTGCTCGGGTTTTTGCTAACTCTTCAATCTGACCTACAATTCCGCCGGGTTTGTTGCTGTCCGCGAGATGAAGACGCGAGGGAGACAAGCGATTGTCTTGGAGGGCTTCCAAGACAGGCTTTCTTCCATAAATCGTGAGCGTTTTTGATAAATCCATCGGTGGTCAAATTCAGTAGGCTATGAAAGGCCAGAACCCGCTAGGTTATAGGATCATCAGCCATGTCACTAACACTGTTCAGTAGTCCAGGATGCCATTTATGTGAGCAGGCGGAGGACATTGTCGATTACGTGGGTGTTCCCTTTGAGGTGGTTGATATCACATCAGATGTCGAACTGGTGCGACTGTACGGGGTTCGTATTCCGGTACTCAAGCGTAGTGATGGTTCGGAGCTCGGCTGGCCCTTTGATGCCCTCGATGTAGAGCGTTTTACCGCATGAGTCACTTATTTCTCTCTATCTACCCGAACCGCTAGCACATCGCAGTCTGCAGCGCTCACAACGCCATCAGTCGTGGTACCCAGTAGAAGTTCTAAACCCCATCGACCATGACTACCTAAGACAATTAGGTCGGCGCCTATCTCCCTTGCCACGTCTGGAATCTCCTTTTCCGGCCGACCACTGGCGAGATGACAGTGTTGTTTTGGGATGTTCAGATTTTCCGCGAGGTTCGATAAGTGAACTTCGGCTTGTTCGTTAATGTCCTCTTGCAGTGCTGACGTATCGAGGTGAAGGTCGGCACCGTAAGTCAGCGACAGTGGTTCAACGATATGCAAAATGTGAATTTCAGCTTGCTGGTTGCGGGCCATCGTCGCCGCTTTGATAGCGATTTTATCTGATGCGGCGCCAAGGTCGATTGCGACAAGAAGACGTTTGTAGGCCATATCAATTCCAACGTTGACTTATCATGCGATCAGCATACCTTTACGGCTTCCGATGAACTAGTGGTGGACTCTGTGTCGATTATTTGGATTCTTGTCATTATCGCTGTGGCCGCAGCACCGCTGGTGTCAGCGCTTCCCACCGAGGCACAGCGGTATGAGGCGAAGATCCGAGATCACGCAATGCAGTC
>WTJR01000187.1:1617-6992 GCA_011524755.1 Halieaceae bacterium
TATTGGGACGAAAAAGGAGATGTCGAGGCGGTTGATTGTGTGGCCAGTGCATTGCGGTCGTTTCTCAACTTCCGAGGTTTTGAATAGCTTGCGTTCGCACCTGTTCACATTTATCGCTTGACCTTGGCCCATCACTGTCCCGTACACTCCGCCGTCTGCGCTGTCTCGAACGGCGCGTCGCGGATACAAAATTGAGTAGATGTAGCGTTCATGGGTAAGTCACTAGTCATTGTCGAGTCTCCTGCGAAGGCAAAGACGATCAATAAATACTTAGGCTCGGATTTCATTGTGAAATCCAGTGTTGGGCACGTTCGTGACTTGCCTACTGCCGGTAGCGCACCTGCCTCGGATCCCAAAGAACGCGCCGCCCAAGCAGCGATTACGCGCAAGATGGCGCCTGACGAAAAAGTCCGTTATCAAGCGAAAAAGAAGCGGGAGCAGCTCGTGCGACGTATGGGCGTCGATCCGAAAAATGGCTGGGCTGCCCGTTACGAGGTGTTGCCAGGCAAGGAAAAGGTCGTCGATGAGCTCAAGAAGTTAGCGAAGTCAGCCGATGCCATTTATCTGGCGACAGACCTGGATCGCGAAGGTGAGGCCATCGCGTGGCACTTGAAAGAAATTATCGGTGGTGACGAATCTCGCTATCAGCGAGTGGTCTTCAACGAGATTACCAAGCGAGCGATTCAGGAGTCTTTTGCCGCCCCGACGCAGCTAGATACCAACAGAGTGCAAGCACAGCAGGCGCGCCGCTTTCTAGATAGGGTGGTAGGTTTTGAGGTCTCGCCGCTGCTGTGGGCCAAGATTGCACGTGGTCTCTCAGCAGGACGGGTTCAATCCGTGGCTGTGCGCCTCATTGTCGAGCGCGAGCGAGAAATACGTGCCTTTGTTCCCGAAGAGTACTGGGACCTGCATGCTGACTTGTCGATGGACGGGCAGAACCCTGTTCGTTTTGAAGTCACAAAATATGAAGGAAGTGCGTTCGATCCTAAGACCGAGCAGCAGGCCGCAGAGGCGGTCGGGCGGCTTTCTGGCGCTGAGTATTCGGTTTCGAATCTCGAGGCGAGGAAGACAAGTTCCAAGCCACCGGCTCCGTTCATAACGTCCACCCTGCAGCAGGCAGCGAGCACGCGCCTTGGGTTCAGCGTTAAGAAGACGATGACGTTAGCGCAGCGTCTGTATGAAGCTGGCCACATTACTTATATGCGAACGGACTCTACGAACCTCAGTGGCGAGTCCGTTGCAGCGTGCAGAGACTTCATTGAGGCCAACTTCAGCAAAGCTTATTTACCAGAATCGCCCATTCGTTACGGGGCTCGAGAGGGCGCTCAAGAAGCTCACGAGGCGATTCGTCCGTCTAACGTTGAACTACGCTCAGAATCTCTGAAAGATGCTGAGAGAGACGCTCAGAGGCTCTACGAGCTTATTTGGCGTCAGTTTGTGGCATGTCAGATGACGCCAGCCCGATACTTGAGTACGACCGTGACTGTCAGTGCCGCAGGGTATGACATGACGGCACGGGGTCGTGTGGTTGAATTCGATGGCTACACACGGGTGCAGACGCCGATGGCGAAGAAGGGTGACGATGCCATTCTTCCTGACTACCAGTTGAACGATCGCTTGTCGTTAAATGAACTTCTGCCAACACAACACTTCACTAAGCCGCCTGCACGCTATGGCGAGGCGAGCCTGGTTCGAGAGTTGGAGAAGCGAGGTATAGGACGCCCATCTACCTATGCCGCGATTATCTCGACCATTCAGGATAGGGGTTACGTGAAACTTGAAAATCGCCGCTTCTACGCTGAGAAGATGGGCGATATCGTGACCCAACGACTCCAAGAGAGTTTTGAAGATCTACTCGATTACGGGTTCACGGCATCCATGGAAGAGAATCTTGATGACGTGGCCGAGGGTCGTAAGGACTGGCGTGACGTTCTCGATGCGTTTTATGACGATTTCCGGTCGAAACTTGATCTCGCGGAGCAGCCAGGTGCTAGCGGTATGCAGGCGAATGAGCCAACGCCTACGGGCATTGCCTGTGGCTCCTGCGGTCGCTCTATGCAGGTTCGAACAGCGAGTACAGGGGTATTTCTTGGCTGCTCTGGCTACAACCTACCGCCCAAGGAGCGTTGTAAGAGCACGGTCAACCTTATTCCCGGGGACGAAGTCGTATCGGCGGATGCGGACGATGAAGCCGAGTCGAGGCTGCTTTTAACGAAAGAGCGTTGCCCTAAATGCAATGCAGCCATGGATAGCTATCTGATTGATGAGACCCAAAAGCTACATGTCTGCGGTAACAACCCAGATTGCGATGGGTACATGGTCGAGGCGGGGCAATTCAAGATTAAGGGATACGACGGCCCAACACTCGAGTGCGATAAGTGCACCGCGGAGATGCAGCTCAAGACCGGGCGGTTCGGCAAATATTTCGGTTGTACGAATGATGCTTGTTCGAATACCCGTAAACTGCTTCGCAACGGTGAGGCGGCACCACCGAAAATGGATCCAGTTCCGATGCCTGAGCTTCAGTGCGCTAAGGTTGAGGATCATTACATTCTGCGAGATGGTGCCGCAGGCTTGTTCCTCGCCGCTAGTCAATTCCCCAAACATCGTGAGACACGCGCTCCCTTCGTGGATGAATTGATACCGCATCAAGCTGAGCTTGATCCGAAATATCACTTCATTCTCGATGCGCCTGTGACTGACGACGCCGCTAATCGAACACAAGTTCGATTCAGTCGAAAGACCAAAGAGCAATACGTGATGACCGAGGTCGATGGCAAGGCGACGGGCTGGAAGGCGTTCTTCGACAGTGGCAAGTGGGTAGCTGAAGGGTCGGGTAAACCAACGCCTAAAAAGAAAAAAGCGAAGGCGAAGGCCAAACCAAAAGCCAAACGGAGCTAGTGTCGCGTGAGTCAGGCGCAGTCGTTTGCAAATCACTGCATGTACATGGCTTCGGTCGTCCTGGAAAGCTGGCATAGCGCCATTGCGGAAGAGGGTAAGCCTTTACCGGTTCTGACCGCGTCTTTTGGCCCTGCCGTCCGTCTGCATCTCCTTGATGCCTATGGTTGGCAGCTACTCGCCTGTAACCGTGTTACATCGACACCTACGAAGCCACCCCATCGAGCGGCCGACGTGCCTCCACTCGCAAACGGGATTGCACAATCGCCCGAAGTGACTGAGATGGCTATGCTCGAACGATCAGGCTGGTTAGCCGATCTTCAAAGAGAGATTCCTCCCGGCCTTACCCCACAAGCCGCGAGTGGATTTATTGCGGTGTCCAGCAATGTGTTTGATTTTGACACCGCGCGTCATTGTTTTGGGGAACTCGAGTCACTAATGGCTCGCGTTGCCGATGCGATAGATGAGTCGTGATCGGATTTTATGGATTGTGGTAAAACCCGATCTATAGTGTTACTGTCAGCTAAACAACACGACATATTGTGAGGTTGGAACATGTCTACATCGCTTTTGGAAATTGTTGATCTGGGAGATGGAGAGGTTGTTTTGCAGCGTGCAGACGACGATTCAGAGCCTTTAGTGAGCATCCAGTTTTCTGAAGAGGCGAGCGCCTACCTCATGGAAAATAACCTCGAAGTTGCCAAGGTGATGATTCAGGCAGGTATTCAGGCCGCGGCTAAGATGGCTGAGATGTCTGGTGTTGAGATGGAAAGCAGCGAAAGCGCTGAGAAAGCCGAACAGCGCACGCTTCACTAAGTTGTATTCTTGGGTCAGCGTCGAATGACACCGACGCTAATACCCTCCACAAAAACGTCTTGCTCACTGAGATCCACCTCGATTGGCGCATAGTCGTCGTTCTCTGCAACTAGGTCCACGCGCGTATCGCTCACTCGTTTCCAGCGTTTCACCGTCACTTCATCTTCAATCCTAACGACAGCAATCTGACCTTCCTTCACGTCCGTTGTGCTGTGAACTGCCAGTAAATCGCCGTCGAAGATGCCAACGTTAATCATGCTGTCGCCACAGACTTGGAGCAGATAGTGGGCGGGCGGCGCAAAGAAGCTTGCGCTTAGGTCGCAATAATCTTCAATGTGTTCCTGTGCGAGTAGCGGTGCACCTGCAGCAACGCGACCAATGATCGGTAGGCCTAGTTGCTCTGTAAGTCGAATGCCTCGGGACGCCCCTGCAACAAGCTCGATCACGCCTTTTTTAGCCAGTGCTTTGAGGTGCTCTTCAGCGGCGTTGGCCGATTTAAAGCCCAGCTCCCGTGCGATGTCCGCGCGAGTAGGCGGCATACCCGTTGCTTCGATGCTCGATTTGATGACATCCATCACCTGTTGTTGTCTAGCAGTTAGCTTTATCACGGCTCAATCCCTGTAAGTTTTACTGACTATATCTCCAGCATGTGAAAATGTACAGTATTGGCCGATTCGTAGCGGATGGTTAGCTTATGCAACTTCAAAGTGGTTTGGATCTCTCATGGATTTCTTTCTGAATCTTGTCACTCCGTTGAGCGACGCGACTGGCATCCCGGTTGTTGCCGCTGCGCTCATCTCCCTTTTTGCCCTGGGCCTATTGGGTCATTTCATCATCCGGCGGTCCGTGCAGCGCCTAGGGGTCTTTGCGGACACGACATCCACACGCTGGGACGATGTTGTCTACTACTCGATCTCCCCGCCGGCAGAATGGGCGATGTGGGTCTGTATCGTTTATGGGTCCTTGAGCTTGTTTGAGGAGGCTGAGGCGCTACGCGCGGGATTACTTCAGTTAGCGGATACCTTGTTGATTTTGCTTGTCGGATGGCTCCTGCACCGTGTTTCAACAGGTATTGAGAAAGAGTTGCTCTCTGAGCATCGAGGGCCTCGAGATTCGGATGATCGGGCGACCATTAGCGCGGTGGCTCGCCTCGCGAGGATTACGGTGTGGGTTCTCTCAGCCCTCATGGTTTTACAGTCCTTGGGTGTTTCCGTGTCGGGACTTCTTGCCTTTGGTGGTATTGGCGGCATTGCCGTCGGCTTTGCCGCAAAAGACATGCTGGCTAACTTCTTGGGCGGTCTTAGTATCTATCTCGATCGGCCGTTTGCCGTTGGGGACTGGATTCGATCGCCTGATCGCAGTATCGAAGGAACCGTTGAGGATATTGGTTTACGCGTAACGCGAATTCGGACGTTCGATCAGCGTCCCCTGTACGTTCCTAACTCCACCTTCTCCAGTGTTTCACTGGAGAACCCGTCGCGCATGACAAACCGAAGAATCTACGAAACCATTGGTGTGCGTTACGAGGATGCCGGTCGAGTGGCGAAAATCGTCAGTGATGTTCAAACCATGCTGAGAGAGCATGAAGACATTGCGCAGGACCGCACAATGATTGTGAATTTCAATCACATGGGTCCTTCCTCGCTGGATTTCTTTATCTA
>WTJR01000187.1:7092-8163 GCA_011524755.1 Halieaceae bacterium
TATCGATGTCGCGTCTGATGCGCTGTGACTCTCCGAGCTCGTAGACTTCCTTGAATGACAATTCGCGCCAAGTTGCGACAACCTGCAACGTAGGATGGTCAATGTACCGGACATAGCCCTCTCGGATGTCTCGTTGCTCCGAGACGGCGATCGCATGTCGGTAAGGGCTGGATGTTTGCTCTGCAGACTCACTAGTGGCGCCGGACTCATCCATCTTGGACGCGGAGCCATCGGTATTCAGACCCGTTCGCAAGTCAATAAATTGGGGGGCTTCAGCCTCTTGCGCTGGTTCTTGTTTCATTGGAGGTGTCTCTATTACTAGCACTCGCTTTGGTGCAGAAGGGGTTTCTATCGCCTCAAATCGTGGCGGTAAGTAGTCTCCACTCGTGTTTAACCAAAGATCGACCGCGACGAATGCCTCATCGTCACGCGCGAATGTCAGAGTGCCTTGAACGATCGGGAAGTCACTTGCTTCCTGCCAGGCATCCAAAACAATGGGAGTGCCGTCGTCACCGGGGCCTTGCAGCCAGGCCACAGCAGTGACGGGCGCTCTATCAGCCTGCTGCTGGAGTTTGTCCAGACCTTGCTTGAGCATCTCCACCGCTAGTGCTTGATACGGTGTCGGCAGGGCAGGTGGGGCCTCCTCGGGCGCGATCGTGTCGGTGTCCTCAGCGTTCTCCTCATCAATTGCGTAACCGTCTAGCCAGTTGATATCGGAGCCGGGAATACTGCTGTTATCAGGGAAGCCGCCGGTCATACTGCCAAACTGAGCGCTGGCATCTGTCATGTCGCCCGTATTGAAGATATCGACGGCATCAATCGCTGCGGTATCGACGTTATCATCGAGACCTTCCGTACTGACTGCCACCGTCGCGTCGTCCGCTACGCTTTCCTCAGCAAGCGCGCTGTCGGCGATTGAGTCTGTGTCGACCTCGGTAAGTAATTCCTCCATGGACACCTGCGTTCCACCGGCTATTGGAGCGGCCGGGGCGCTGTTTGGATCGTCATCTGGGTTATTACTGAGCTCGAGTGCATCCTCTGGCAATGGCTCAACAAGTTGAGCTAGGTCAG
>WTJR01000187.1:8263-10055 GCA_011524755.1 Halieaceae bacterium
GTGACAGCGGATTCACCCCACTCATCCATGAGGGCCTTGATCTCATCGTATCGGGTAAGCCAGCGTCTGCTCTCGGGGTAGCGGAGTGTGGGTGCGTGCTCCCAAGTCTCGGCGTTCAGTGTGGTTGCGTTTGAGTCTGCGAAGATGGCGACCTCGATGCGGACCCACCCGGAGGGCTCATCGCTGTACTCGGGCACCGTGGCGAGCGCCTCGCCTCGCTCCTGGCTGATCGCGGCTGTAGCAAGCAATGATGCCAATAGCGATAACAATGCCTGTTTGGTCAGCTGCTTTTGCATGCCTCTTCCCACTGTGTCATGAGCGTATCAATATAGTTACGACGTGCTTCACCTGATTCTAGCTCTCGAATAAACCGTAATGTGTCAGAGCCCGCTAACTTAAATTCTTTCGGATTGCTCTGGAGCAGGCCAATGAGCGCATTCACCGGTACAGGGGTCGTCGCTTCAAACTTGACGCTACCACCTGCAACGCCCACGTCAACTTCCGATATCCCTAATGCCTGAGCCCGGAGCCGAACTTCGGCTTGGATAAACAGTTGTTTTGTTGCATCGGGCAGAAGACCAAAGCGATCGATCATCTCGACTTGAATATCATTTAAGGCCTCTTTGTCCTGTGCTTGTGCAATTCGCTTGTAAAGCACGAGGCGCGTGGAAATATTGGGAAGATAGTCGTCGGGGATCAGTGCAGGTAGGTGCATTTTGATCTCAGTCCCGGTTTCCAGAGGCGCATCAATGTCGGGAATTTCTCCCTTGCGGAGTGATTCTACCGCTCGATTAAGCATCTCTAGGTAGAGTGAAAATCCTACCTGCTCAATCTGTCCGGACTGTTCATCACCCAGCAGTTCACCAGCACCTCGAATCTCGAGGTCATGCGACGCGAGCATGAATCCGGCACCCAAGGCGCCGGCTGACTCGATGGCTTCCAGTCGCTTTTCCGCGTCCGATGTCAGCACCGAGCGGGGAGGGGTGAGCAAGTAAGCATAGGCTTGGTGGTGTGACCGGCCGACGCGGCCACGCAATTGATGAAGTTGTGCCAGTCCGAATTTATCAGCTCTATCGATGATGATTGTGTTTGCATTGGGTACATCGATTCCTGTCTCGATGATGGTCGAGCATACGAGAACGTTGTGACGCTGATGATAGAAGTCTGTCATTACGCGCTCTAGCTCTTGCTCCCTCAGCTGACCGTGCGCAATGCCAAACGAAAGCTCGGGTACCAACTCCGATAGCTTACGGGCTGTTTCTTCAATCGTTTTGACCTCGTTGTGCAGGTAATACACCTGCCCACCGCGCAGGGTCTCTCGCAAGATGGCCTCTTTCACTAGGCCGACATTGTGCTCGCGGATAAATGTTTTAATCGATAAACGTTTGGCAGGTGGTGTCGCAATGACCGATAGGTCTCGTAAGCCCCCCAAGGCCATGTTGAGCGTTCGAGGTATGGGCGTCGCTGTCATCGTCAAAATATCGACTTCGGCGCGCAATGCCTTGATTGCTTCCTTTTGTTTGACCCCGAACCGGTGCTCCTCATCGATAATAAGGAGGCCTAGATCCTTGAAGCCAAAATCGGTCTGCAAAAGCTTATGTGTGCCGACCAGAATATCAATCTCACCAGCTTGTAATCGCTTGCTCACAGCAGCGATATCTTTCGCGGTTTTAAAGCGTGACACCACCTCAACGGTAATGGGCCAGTCCGCGAAACGATCATTGAAATTATTGTAGTGCTGCTGAGCAAGCAGGGTGGTGGGGACAAGAACGGCAACCTGTTTGTGGTTCTG
>WTJR01000187.1:10155-14746 GCA_011524755.1 Halieaceae bacterium
CGGTGAAGGGGTGCCGTATCTTGGTCACCACCCGCATAGCGGCTGATGAGATGTAGCGATCCAACGGGTACGTACAACTTATCGTTGTTTGCGTACTCCAGAAGCAGGAATTCAGCGTCATGACCTTCGATGGTCAGCTTTTCGAGACCGATGTAGCGTCCGACACCGTGCTCAAGGTGAACGACCGGAAGTCCTGCTCGGAGTTCGGTCAGGTCCCTAATGATCGCTTGAGTATCGGTTTCTTCTGTCGCCTTGCGACGTCGCTTTTGCGCCACCCGCTGGCCGAATAGCTGATCCTCGGAGACAAGTGCAGGGGCCTTAGGCGAAGTAAAGAGAGGCCGTGTTATGTCAGTGACGGTGATGCCGAGAGGCGCGCCGCTGGCTTGGAATCTCTCCCAGCTTTCAACAGGCTCTGCCTGCAGTCCTTCTTTCGCGAGAGACTCGAGGATGATCTCTCGTCTGCCGGCACTCTCAACGCTGAGTAATACGGGTGATTCATGAGCTTTCAGAAGAACGGTAAGCTTTCCCACGCCCGATACATTACGGAAGTCGTCCTCGGAGGAGAAAGGCTCAGGCGTGTAGGTGTCCAGCGTGAAGTGGAGTGGGGCCTCAGTCGAGTCACGGAACTCCAATACGCAATGCTTTCCAATTGATGCATAGAGTTCTTCTACCGGAATAAAGCCTCTATGTGGCTCTACCAGAGGCCGCCTCGGATCGACACCGTATTCTTCAAAGCGGCGATTCACCTCATCCCAAAAGCGGTTGGCTGAGCTGAAGTTGTTACCCACCATAACCACGGGAGTGTCCACCGGGAGGTAGTCGAACATCGAGTGACATTCATCGAAGAACAGCGGTAAGTAATATTCAGCGCCTTGCGGTGCTCTTCCCTGACTGACCTCATTGAAGACACTGCATCGCTCGGGGTCGCCATCAAAACTTCGATACCAATCGATCTTGAAACGCTCGATAGCGTCGGTGTGCAGCGGGAATTCTCGGGCAGGCAGCAGGTCTACTCGCTCGAGTCGCTGCGCAGTGCGCTGGGTTTCTGGATCAAAACTGCGAAGCGACTCAATTTCGCCATCAAATAGATCAATTCGGAGTGGTTCGTCGCTACCCATTGGAAAGACATCCAAGAGTGAGCCCCGAGTTGCGAACTCTCCGTGTTCGTAAACGGTGTCGACACTTCGATAGCCGTTTCGCGTCAAATTTCTCACAAACTGCTCGGCGTTCAGTGTCTCTCCCGTTTTTAGGCTGAGAACACCGGCATCAATGAAGTGTCGCGGTGCCAGGCGGTGCATCAGCGTGGTGACCGAGACAATGACAACACCCGACTTTAGATTAGGGAGTCGAGACAGGGCTTTCAGTCGATCGGAGACAATGTCTTCGTGCGGCGAGAAGTTGTCGTAAGGCAACGTCTCCCAGTCGGGCACCAGCAGAATTTCCCGATCATCGCTGAGAAAGAAGGGAAGTTCAGAAGCTAGGTTGTGCGCCGCCGCAGTTGTTGCCGTGATAACGAGAATTAGCGGCGTCGTTTTTGCCAGTTCGCTGATGGCCTCTGACTCGGCGGCACCCACGAGTGGACCGACCGCAGTTCGCTTACCTATCGCATTCGGCCAGGGTAGTGTCGATGTGATGTCGAAGAATGAAGTCATTGGCTCTCCCTGAGAGGGGCGCGATTCTACTTGTCACAACAGTCGCATGCTAGGGCTGAACGGTTGCTGTTCACCTGCTCTCGGAGCGATAATCCGCGAACACTCACATACCGAGACTCCAAAGAGAGTCCGCAAGCAGGAAACAAGCATGGCGCCACAGAGAAAGCGCCAGCGTCCTGACGATTATTTCGTGGATTGGAAAGAGCGCGAAGCGCTTGCTGAATCCATGATTCCGATCGTCGGTACACTGGCGCGTGAAAAGAACGTTAAGTGTTACATCTACGGAAATTCGCTAGTTAATCTCAGCGTTCTGGACATTATGAAAACCCACCGCTGGGTTCGTCAGGTGGAAGATAATGAGTTATCCGAGTTCGAAACCATCCGTGTTATCGAGTCGATGGCTAAGCTCAATTTGGGGCCCTCACATATCGATATAGGTCGTTTGTCGGTCGAATACTTTGATAAGCATCAAGGTGAAGATTTATCGCTCGATGATTTTGTTGCCGATCGGCTGTCGCATCTGGTCGACTCAACACATCGTCCCGAGGGGCCGGTTGATGTGGTTCTTTTTGGATTCGGTCGTATTGGACGCCTCATGGCGCGTATTTTGGTGGCTAAGACAGACGGTGGCGACAATCTGCGGCTGCGGGCCATTGTGGTTCGGAAGGGCAGCGCTCCCGATGACTTATTGAAACGCGCGAGCCTTCTGCGAAGAGACTCGGTTCATGGCGTGTTTCAAGGCACGATTCGCGTTGATGAGGAGCGCCAGTCGTTTGTGGCAAACGGCAACGAGATTAAGGTCATTTATGCAAATGCACCTGAAGATGTGGATTATGAAGCCCACGGTATTAGCAACTGCCTCGTGGTCGATAACACGGGCGTCTGGCGGGACCGCGATGGATTGTCGCGGCACCTGAAGGCAAAAGGGGTCAGCAAGGTCATACTGACTGCGCCGGGCAAGGGCGATATCAAGAATATTGTGGCGGGAATTAACCACAGCGAGATCGCTGAGGATGACACCGTCCTGTCCGCTGCTTCCTGTACCACTAACGCGATTGTGCCCCCGTTAAAGGTTATTCAGGACACCTTTGGTATTGAATCTGGCCACGTTGAGACGGTTCACGCGTTTACCAATGACCAGAACCTTATCGATAACTATCACAAGGCAGATCGTAGAGGCCGAAGTGCGCCCCTCAATCTTGTGTTGACGGAAACGGGCGCAGCAAAGGCTGTGGCGAAAGTGTTGCCGGAGTTAACGGGTAAGTTAACGGGGAATGCTATTCGTGTCCCGACACCTAACGTGTCTATGGCGATTCTAAATGTGACGTTAGGGCGAGAGACGTCCAAGGACGAACTGAACGAATTTATGCGTCAGGTCGCGCTTCACAGTCCGTATAGAAAGCAAATTGATTTTTCAAACTCACCTGAAGTTGTATCGACCGATTTTGTGGGCTCGCGCGCTGCCTGTGTCTTCGATGCGCAGGCCACCATCGTCAACGGTCGCCACGCTGTTTTGTACCTTTGGTACGACAATGAATATGGCTACAGCTGCCAGGTTTATCGGGTTTTGGAGAAGATGGCAGGGATAAAATATCTCACCTATCCCCCTACAGATACCGGTGGTCTCTGATTTGCAGAGAATTGTGGTAACTCGGCGTCAGCTTCGCTAGAATTCGCGGCGCCGGATCGATAGATAAATGAGCTGAAAATCAGCCGCCGGCAAACCTGTAGTTCACTTCACTGGGGGGAGTGGCCACGCTCACATCAGACATAGTCTGAGCGACTTCGGTGCAAGCTGACTACACGACAGCTAGCACAAGCGCGTGCGCGCGTTTTGCGAACGTAGATAGGGACAGGCATGATTAAAATTCGCCGCGGATTGGATATTCCACTGGCAGGAGCTCCTGAGCAAACGATTGCTCGAGAATTCTCACCCCGCCATGTAGCGCTCGTAGGAGCGGACTACGTTGGCATGAAACCCACGATGGCAGTTGCCGAGGGCGATACAGTTGCCAAAGGCCAAGCCATTTTTACCGATAAGAAATGTGAAGGCGTTGTATACACAGCACCCGCGTCAGGTCGCGTTTCTGCGATCAATCGTGGCGCACGCCGTGTGTTTCAGTCTTTGGTTATCGAAGTTGACGATGGCGTTGAGGCACGCAAATGGAGCGGTTCAAGCGCTACAGATGCGGCACAGCTGAGCGCTGACGACATTAAAGATCGCCTGATTGACTCAGGTGAGTGGACAGCGATTCGAGTTCGGCCCTTCAACAAGGTGGCTGATCCGGCATCAAGCCCGAGCGGTCTGTTTATTACAGCGATTGATACTCGTCCTCACGCGGTAAATCCTGAAATTGTAATTGCCGAGCAAGGCGAGGCGTTTGAGTTGGGCCAGGCGCTCCTGGCAACTATGGTCGACTGCACGGTCTACGTTTGTGTTGCACCGGGAAGCAGTGCACCTGTTTCGTCACACGCTCAAGTCCAGAGTGCCGCCTTTGACGGGCCTCATCCTGCAGGGCTAGCGGGTACACACGTTCATTTCCTTCAGGGAGCCTCTCTCAATAAGCTGGCGTGGACGGTTGACTATCAGGATGTGATTGCGATCGGACGGCTCTTCCTCGATGGTGAGGTCTACAGCGATCGCGTGGTCTCTGTCTCAGGACCTGCAGCGGAGACACCACAGATTGTTCGCACCCGTCGTGGTGTCGATATCGAGGCGCTTGTCGCTGGTAACCAGGCAGCCGGAGAAAATCGACTCATCAGTGGCTCGGTTCTTGGGGGTCGACGGGTTCAAGCGCATTCTGCCTACCTCGGTCGGTTCCATAATCAAGTTGCTGTCCTTGCCGAAGGCCGAGACAGGGTCTTCATGGGTTGGCTCGCTCCGGGCACTAAAAAGCATTCAGCGATGGGCATATACCTCAGTAGTTTATTTGGTCGTA
>WTJR01000023.1:0-1964 GCA_011524755.1 Halieaceae bacterium
GAGGAAACCAATCGCACTCGAGGACCGAGGAATGTCCCTCGTAAACACGCATCCCCAGCATGTAAGGCCCCTCCGGAACAGGCAACCAGTTACAGACTTGCTCCGGCCTCTGCGCGGACAAAATGATCGTCAGACTGCCATCGTTCTCGTAATGTAGATCGGGGGTTCGGTCGCCAATGGAAAACCGGTCAATTTCATTTTCTACCAGATAGAGATCCATACCATAGGCAGTCAATGACCAAAAACCATTACAAGGCGGCAGGTCATTTGGTCCGAACGTCATGCGAAGCTCATGCTTGCCATTCAAGGCCTCACGCTGTGAGTCCGACAGGGCCATGTAAGACCTATTTTCAATTGCGTAATGCCCGCCCAGTCCAAATTTCGCCCCCAGTGCGCGCTTCAAAATATCGTCTCCGGGGCCACCGGAGGCGCGACCTGTGCTCCACCCATTCTTGACCACGGTATCGCTTGCTCTACCCGACTTGATCAAGGCCTCTGCCTCGCGGATGCCGTCTTCTAACTCTGCGTCAGGTAGACAACTCGGATTTTCTAGTAGGTTCTGTGCGGCGGGTGACAAGGCTGGGTGCCACGACGCAGGAGGTGTCGTTGCGACATAGCCACTGAGCTCCGTAAAAAATGCGGCACCCGATTCCGCAATCTCAGCGGCACGCCCAGCCGATTTTGTGCGGACGTGCGGGTGATCGGCTGCGGGTCGAACGCTGAACTGACGTTGCAAGGATCTTGCCTGAGGGAGGTCATCAGGTGACTCAACCAAGACTCGAATAATGATCCAAGCCGTTTGGGTTCCAAGGCGAATTGTGGTGTCCCCATCGTCGATAGGCTCAGCCGCAGGATCATAGGTTACGCGCGCAGAGATTCCGGACACGCCGTGGTGCCGCCGTGATATGTAAGCGACGTGGGTATACGCGTCGACCACCATGACATTCCAGTAACGATCAGGCTTGTCCATGGCTGGCACATCAATCGTGACGTCACCGTACGAAAGATCGTACCAACCTGACGAATACAAGGTGTCATTGTTGACAGCGACGATCGCCTTATCGCGCGGTGTTGCCAAAGACTCAATATGTCGCAAGGTGCCGGTATCATGATGTGAGGACAGCATCAGTCGTGTGCGATGCACTGATACTGTAGGAAATCCCCAAAGATAAAGTTCCGCCGCCGGTGATAGTGTCTTTTCAGTTGCTTCACTCATGAGTCAACCCCAGCCCCAAAAAGACTCGTTGAACAACATCTGCCTAACTGGCCAGACCGAGATAATCCTCAAAATTCCATCGATAGAACCGGTCGAGTTCTTCGACAGACGGATCGACGGCGTCCAAGCTTCGCTCAAAATCACCGTAAGGATCGCTACCACCCTCAGGGTGCGGGTAGTCGGTGTTGAACATTAAAATGTCCTTTCCGACATTTCTGAGAATCCATCCCGTATTCTCCGTGTGCAGCGGCGCCACCCGGATCTGACGCTGAAAATATTCCGATGGTTTCAAAGAGAGCTTTTTTAGCCCTTGATCAAATTTCCCCAGCAGGGAAACACCCATATCAAGGTTCATTAGGGATGTTGGTACCCAGTTGGCACCCAACTCGATGATGCCAATTTTCAGCTTTGGAAAACGCTCCAAAACACCGTCATAAATCATGCATGTAATCCAACGCTCAATACTATGGTGAATCACGGGAAGGTCTTTGGGCTTCGTCGTTTCGATATTGCCAATGTTGCCCTTCAGCACTCGCTCAACGCCGGTATTCATATAGACCGACGGCATATTTTGACCACTCCCGATATGCAATGTGATCGGTACGCCAGCCTCTTGCATCATCGCCCAAAGAGGGTCGTATGCGATGTGCGAGGGCGCGCGCCCTTCGACAGCATCGCTACCAATCCAGATCGCATTGATGCCCAAGTCCAAGGCCAATTTAAGCGAGGCTTGCGCACGCTCGGGGTC
>WTJR01000023.1:2064-3680 GCA_011524755.1 Halieaceae bacterium
ATATGGCTGTCTGCGTCATGAATGACGCGTCCTTCTCTGTGTGACATGAGCACCTCGTTTTTTTGATTGGTTAATGCAATGTAATGCCCTTATCTGTAAGCTATCGCTTTTATTAAAGTCTGACAATAATAAAAGAGCGGATTGCTCTCTCTTGTCACAATCGATCGCAACGATGAGGTTTAAATCGTGGCCAGCGCAGAAACGACAGAAAGCATGCGTTTGAGTTTTGGAACGAAGCTAGCCTTTGGTTCAGGGGCCATTGCAGAAGCCGTATACATGGGGCTCTTCAATACCTTTATCACCATTTTTTACAACCAGGTCATTGGTCTGTCGAATACGCTTATCGGGCTTGCAATTATGCTTGCACTGATCGGCGATGCGCTTACCGATCCCGTAGTTGGCGTACTCTCCGATCGTTGGAGAGGTAAGCTGGGACGCAGGCACCCCTTTATGTTGGTCGCTCCAGTGCCTCTCGCTCTCATGATTTACTGTATTTTTAATCCGCCCCAGGGCCTGGTGGAGGATAATCATCAGATAGGTCTCTTTGCGTGGTTGGCCGTTACCACCATCCTGAGTAGAGGCTTCCTGACGCTATATCACGTACCTCATCTCGCCTTAGGTGGTGAACTGACAAAAGATCAGTTCCAAAGGTCACAACTATTTAGTGCGAATACCATCATAGGCGCCGCATCTGGCGCGCTCGTGGCCTTTTCCACCTGGGGCTATTTTTTCGCAGGAGAGCGGATTCGAGCGACCGATGGGCAACTGGTACCCGGTCATCTCGATCCTGCAGCGTACGGACCCATGGTCATTTTTGCGTGTGCGACCATCATTATCGCGATCTGGGCCTGTGCGTTGATGACGCTAAAACATGTACAACGCCTCACAGAAGCGCCAATCCCTTCAGAGCGATTCTCGCTCGTCCTGCTGTTGCGCGAAATCCTATCCACCTTCAGAAACCGCAACTATCTGATTCTGATGGTGGGCTATTTTTTCTTCATGATCACCAGTGGTATCTACGACACCCTAAATGTCTTCATCAACACCTATTTCTGGGAGCTGACGCCCGAGGAGATCAAGTGGTTTGGTGCCATCGCTTTACCCATGATTATCGTCGGCGCACTTGCCTCACCGGTTCTTCAAAGGCGATTTGATCGCAAGCCCGTCATCGTCGCAGCGCTCATCTTTATGACTATCTTCGCTCAATTGGTGATCGACCTTCGTTTACTTGGCCTACTGCCTGAGAATCATGATGACGCCCTACTCCCGATCCTCTTGGCCAATGCGGGTGCCTTCGCATTCACAATCGGCGTTGGTGGGGTAGCAATCGTTGGCATGATTGGTGACCTTATCGATGAAAACGAGTTATTGACGGGACTCAGACAGGACGGATTATTTTTTTCTGCTCGCGCTTTCTTTGCTAAGGCCTCTTACTCGGTGGGCCACTTTTTTGCCGGGATTGCGCTGGATCTGTATGTGGTTTTGCCGTTTGAAGCGGTTCCGGGACAACTGGACGACGCGACGCTTACAAGGATGGGCATTGTGGCGGGACCCGTGATGGCAATTTCCGCGGTGATTGCCGTTTTCGCCTACAGCCGGTACGACCTGACGGCGGC
>WTJR01000006.1 GCA_011524755.1 Halieaceae bacterium
GGCCACTTTCCGGCAACAAGTGCCAGATAACGCTTATCGACGCCATCACCTCGCAGTAGTGCATGAAGTTCGCGCAGGACCGAAGCGCGTTTCGCAATCATGACCAAACCCGATGTGTCTCTATCAAGCCGATGAACAAGCTCCATATACCGTTGGTCTGGGAACATCTGTCGCAGCGACTCAATGAGCCCGAACTGGACCCCACTGCCACCATGCACCGCAAGGCCTGTGGGTTTATCGATCACCATCAGCTCGCTGTCGTTGTGAATGATGCTGCGGTCGATTCGTTGCGACCAGCGATCTGGAACATGTCTCCCCTCTTCCCGTGAGGCGACTGAAATGGGCGGTATTCGAATGACATCACCAGTATTCAATTTGCGTTCAGGCTTGGCTCGTCCCTTATTGACGCGAACCTCCCCCGTCCTGATCGCTTTGTAGATGCGTGTTTTCGGGACGCCACCCAATATCCGCATCAAGTAGTTATCAAGGCGCTGACCCGATTCCTCGTCGGACAACTCAATGAATTGAACTCTGGATTCAGGTTGGGATTCAGACACCTTGCTCTACTTAACTCTTTGATTGATGAATCAACACCCCAGTGCTATGCTCCGCCCTGGTTTGCGATGGACCGATAACGACGCGAAAGCGACCGGGAGGAGACTACCCGAAACACGGACCGCAAAACCAGTAAAACGAACTCGAAGCGCCAGCGAATTGGAAACGGAAACGAAGCACGGCAGCTCAGAGTTATTTGTAAACACCGCGATCCGATAGCGCGGAGAGATTCAGGCTGAGTTACGACGTAATATCAGCCACGACAAGACGAACTAAGCGACAGAGCCCTGTCCGCTTTCTGATATGTCGTGCACTACAGTGCACTCCCCCGCTGTTGGGTTGCCTTATGGAACCTGACACATGAAGAAAATGTTGATCAACGCCACCGAGCGCGAGGAAGTTCGCGTAGCGCTCGTAGATGGCCAACGCCTGTACGATCTTGATATCGAAAATCGGGCGCGACTGCAGACCAAAGCCAATATTTACAAGGCAAAAGTTACTCGCGTCGAACCCAGCCTAGAAGCGGCGTTCGTGGATTTTGGTGCAGAACGACACGGCTTTTTGCCGCTCAAAGAGATTGCACACCAGTACTACCGTTCCTCATCTCCCGATGATGGCAAGATGAAGATTAAAGATGCGATCAAAGAAGGCACAGAGGTCATTGTCCAAGTAGACAAAGAAGAGCGTGGCACCAAGGGGGCTGCTCTCACGACCTACATCAGCCTACCCGGACGCTACATGGTGCTTATGCCCAATAACCCGCGCGCGGGTGGCATTTCACGTCGCATCGAAGGTGATGATCGCTCTGAACTCCGAGACGCACTGGCCCAACTGGAAATACCCGATGGTATGGGTGTCATCATCCGTACTGCCGGTGTCGGTCGAACGGCTGAAGAACTTCAGTGGGACCTCGATTACCTCTTGAAGCTCTGGGCAGCCATTTCTGAAGCCGCAGACGAGAATGCGCCACCAACGCTACTTTACCAGGAAAGCGACGTCATCATCCGAGCCATTCGCGACTATCTGAAAGACGATATCGATCAAGTGTTGATCGACGAGCCACACGCGCACCGGCAAGCGCTCGACTTTGTCAGCATGGTCATGCCGAAGTATCAGAACCGGATCAAGGCCTATAACGATGGTCTTCCTCTATTCAACCGATTCCAGGTCGAAGGTCAAATCGAGACTGCTTTCCAACGCGAAGTCAGACTCCCCTCTGGCGGCTCTATCGTGATCGACCCGACCGAAGCTCTGGTATCGATTGATATCAACTCGGCACGAGCAACCAAAGGAAGCGATATTGAGGCCACAGCCCTTCAAACCAACCTAGAAGCGGCCGACGAAATTGCGCGTCAGTTGCGTCTTCGTGATATGGGCGGACTAGTTGTTATCGACTTCATCGATATGAATGCATCGAAGAATCAGCGAGCGGTCGAGAACCGCATGCGTGACGCACTTGAGATTGACCGAGCACGCGTACAACTGGGGCGGATTTCTCGCTTCGGCTTGTTGGAAATGTCGCGTCAGCGGTTGCGTCCATCGCTGGGAGAAACCAGCGGAATGGTCTGTCCGCGCTGTACAGGTCAAGGCTCGATTCGTGACACTAAGTCACTGGCGCTCGCCATACTGCGATTAATCCAGGAAGAGGCATCCAAGGAGCGTACTGGCGAAGTGCGTGTAATTGTCCCCGTCGATGTATCGGCCTTCCTGCTCAATGAAAAGCGCGCTGCCGTGGGCGAAATCGAGCAGGCTACTAAAGTGCGTGTGGTCGTGATTCCAAACCCGAATATGCAGACGCCACATTTCGAGGTTATCCGACTACGAGATGACGAAATTGATCAGGACGATCGCGAGAGCTTCGAGATTGACCTCAGTGAGTTTGATCGCGAGCCATCCTATGAGGACGCTGAGAAGCCGGTAGCTGCGCCTCAAGCGCTCGTGCGTGGGGTGACACCCGATGCACCGCCACCCGCGGTTGCTCCCGAGGCAGTACCACAACAGGCACCCGCAGTGGCTGAAGCTGCAGACAGTCCCAAGCCAGGTCTGTTCCCGCGTCTATGGTCGGCCTTGTTCGCTCCAATGCCAAAGGCGGAGGAAACGGCTGAAGAGGAATCCTCAGAATCTAAGAAGAGCGCGAGCAAGACTGGTAACAAACCCAAGCGTCGCAATAATCGACAGCGAAAGCGCCCTGCCAAGCAGGCCCAAGCAGCTGAGGCAGCCGAGGAGACTACTGAGGTTACCCAAACCGCTGCGGATACGTCGGATGACTCCAATGCCGACGGTGAGCCTAAAAAGCGTCGCAGACGGGGTCGCAGAGGCGGACGTAGACGCTCAGGAACTGATGCAGCTTCAGATCAGATGAATACCGAGGAGGCAGTCAGTGACAGCGAAACAGCTGCTGAAGAAACTGACGGGCCAGGTAGTGAGCAAGATGACGCGCAGGAACCCCGCCACCGACCAGCAGAAAAGCGTTCTGAGGGACGTCGCCGTCGACGACGAGGTCCCAAGCCTGTAGACGATGCGACTGCTAATACAGAGCCCAAAGCTGTTGAGGGAGTGCAATCTGCCAGCGCAGCTACGCTTGAAGCTGTCGATAGCGACAGCGGTTCGGATACAAACGATGAAGAGGCGTTGTTTGCAACCATCCCATCGGCGCAGACAACCGATGCACCGTCCGCTGAGAGTGGAGAGAAGCCTGCTGAGGTCAATGAAGCGGCAGAGACCGAGGCGGTTCAGGCTGACTCCGATCACGCCGAAAATGAACGCGATCTATCGGGCATCACTGCCGAGGGTCGTGCCATTAATGACCCACGAGTAGACGCGCGACCTATTGGCAAGATCAAGGTGCAAACAGCGATTGGCAGCGTGTTTGGAGCCGAGGCTTTCCCCGACGCTCCGCACTTTGCGAGCGCGGCACCGCGAGCCGCAAATGATCCCCGAGGCCCAAGAATCGATGAGCCTGCGGCAAATGATGAATTAATCGAGGAAAATGAGGCGGCCGACGCTTGATCGGGGGAAAAGCCCCGCTATAATGCGGCGCTTCTCGAGGCTAGTGTCGCGAGACTTTTGGTGGGCTGGCTGAGTGGTCGAAAGCGGCGGTCTTGAAAACCGTTGAACCGAGAG
>WTJR01000204.1:0-1637 GCA_011524755.1 Halieaceae bacterium
GGCGGTTTCTTCCGAAACGGCCGTTTCAAGCGCGTCGGTTACGTCGAGATTGTCGGCCGCAGTGTTCACCGGTCGATTTGCTCCTCGGGCACCTCTGGCAGTGACCGAACCCGGTCTTCCCACGTCGGCAACACAGGGATCAGATTGTCATCGAGGAACATCAGCCCCTGATCGCGGCGCTGTCGCTGCTGATCGCGGATATAGCGATACTTCTCTGCGGTCGCTCCCGCAAGATCATCATCGTCACGGATGATGGTCGAGCGAATAAATACCAGAAGGTTCGACTTGGTGACTGAGACCACATCATTACGGAAAAGTCGCCCCAAGACTGGAATACCTGAAAGGAGTGGTACCCCCTGCTGCGAATCTTGAATATCGTCTTTTACAAGACCACCCAAAACGACGATGTCACCGTCTTTTGCTAACACTTTGGTTTCAATTTTACGCTCATTGGTAATGACATCTGAGGCAGAAAGCGCCTGTTGAGAGATACTCGACACCTCCTGAACGATATCCATTACCACCGAGTCGCCCTCGTTAATCTGCGGAGTGACTTGCAGGGTCACACCCACATTCTCACGCTGAATCGTCTGAAATGGATTGGCCACGCCATTGGCGGCGCCCGTATTGGTGTAACTACCCGTGACAAAAGGCACCTGCTGACCCACCGTGATAAAGGCCTCCTCATTATCCAGCGTCAACAGACTGGGAGTGGACAAAATATTGGTATTGCCCTGCTTCTCCAGCGTGTTAAGGATGGTGGTCATCGTGAGGTTTTGATCGACCACACCCCATCCGAAGGTCGTGCCCGGAACCTGTGACAACGCACCCGCGAGATCGCGAACACCAATTTCTGTTGAAGCGGCATCCTCGGGCAGAATGGCTTGGGCAATAGCAGCGTTACTGCCCTGCCTCGCTGGACTAATGTTGCTGCCGTAGAGCCCAGAGTCGTTGGCAAACAACCACTGGAGCCCCAACTCTCTGCCCTCGGTGACGTCAATCTCGACGATAATGGCTTCTACCAGCACTTGCGCACGACGAATATCGAGCCTGGCAATCACCGCCTCAAGTGCCGCCATCTCATCGGTATCGGCGGTGATGATGAGGCTGTTTGTGCCCTCGTCCGCCTCGATGGTTGACTTGGCCGCATTGGCAGCGCGTGTTCGGCCCGAGCTCTCGTCATCGAGTCGCGCAAGGTTCTGCATTACCCGAGTGAGGACCTCCGCGACTTCGGTTGCATCCGCGTACTCCAGATACATCACTCTCACGTTTCCGCTCTGCTCCAGCGGAATATCCAGATAATCGATAAGGCCCTTAATCCGCTCAATGCTCACCTCATCAGCGGTGACAATCACGCTGTTCGTCCGCTTATCGGCGACAAGGCTCGCCTCATCATTGGCGTCTGCGCCCTCACCTGCTCTGGATTTCTCCAAGGTTTTGAGCATCTCCACCACATCGGTAGCCACGCCATAGCGTAACTTCACAACTTCGGTTTTTTTGACGGCCGACTGATCCATGCGATCAATAATTTTTGCAATGCGATCAATGTTGGCTCGAATATCTGAAATGATGATTGCATTACTCGGCGCATAAGCCGCCATGTGGGCTTGCTGCGGTACCAAGGGCCGTAAAACGGG
>WTJR01000204.1:1737-3665 GCA_011524755.1 Halieaceae bacterium
GCAAACAACAGCAGGCTCACCACGAGCGCGATGACGAAGCCTTTTGCATTGGTAAGCATGGCGTGCATGTTATTTGTTACTCCTACTGAAGACTGCTCAGACTGACGCTAATCGATACGGGTGATCCGTCCCGTTCGACCTCAAAGGTGGCGTCAGTGGCATCTCGCATCAATTGATACAAGCGTACCGTGTTTGTGGGATCGCTCAGCGCGTAACCGTTCACCGCTGTGACAATATCACCGGCTTTGAATCCAAGCGCTGTAAATTGTGCCGCGTCTCTTCCGGGCGCCACCCGATACCCCTTAAGTCCACCATCCGACTGAACGGCACTTATCGACACCAGGCCGGCCAAAGATTGAGGGTCGCTGTAAAGCTGCTCGCGGTAATTGGCGGCAAGACGCTGTCGCTCTGCTTGAGTCGCCGATGTTGCTGTCATTGATGATGGCGTGCCCTCAGATGAGTCAGGCGTAGTGGCTGGCGCGGCCGACTGGACGATACCGACGATGCCGTTATCGTCAAATAAGGTAATCAGCTCGTAAGTGCCGTTATTATCAATCACGACCTGCTTGGGCAGTATTTTGGCCAGAGTCACCTTGCCATTGGCCGGTAGGTCATCGCCAACCGAATAGAGCTCCTGCTTCTTTCGCGCTTCGATCATGGCACTACCCAATCCATCTGCCGTCGAGGCGACAATACCGGTCAAGGTGAGCGCGAGACTCGTTTCTCTAGCACCCTTTTCTATTCCATCACGTGGGTTGGCTACGGTGGCCACAGGCGCGGGCTCCTGAACCTCAGAAGGCTCAACGGCACCGAACACGCTCATTCCCAAAATCGACGACACATCGATCGTCTCAACACCACCCGACGCGCTTGCTGTAGATGGCGGCGAATTGATGACCACCGACTTTGAGACTTCTACCGGCGCGCTCGGTATGAGCGCCCACACGGTATTCGCCATACTGTTCACCGCCCAAACCACCAGAACCACGATCAATCCTTTCTGAAGCATGGGTAGCCGCTGCTTATCCGCTACCCAGCGATAGAGCCCGCGAAATCGCGCGTCAATGTCGAGTCTAGTTAGTAACGTGGCTGGGTTGTTCATGCGGTTTGCCGAATTTATTATGGCCCTAGTGTAGCCGAGGTCGAGGCTGAAAAGGTGACGAAAAAGTGACTACCATCGCTCAAAAGTTAACTTTGAACGCGAACTAGCTCACTGCCTTGCTTTTGCACACCCACCTTGGCCACTCCTAGTGTTCACAATCTCCGATGATTTGACACTACTTTGGACGTCGGTCTGATACACTTTCAAGATCCTGCGGGGTGGCGTCGCCTGAGATGCTCAAAGAGCAAACCCGTTGAACCTGAACCGGCTAGTACCGGCGTAGGAACAGGACTTTCGAGCGTACATCGCTCGATTCCCTCGATGATTCCTGCGTTTTTACCAGCTGAAAAAATTCTGTCGCAGACAAAGGAATTGTCACATTGAAATCGGTCTCATCATTCAAACACCAATGTGCTACAGCATTGGTCATTCTCACCGCACCGCACCTAACTCAGGCACAAGAACCAGCGCTTGAGGAAGTGGTTATCACGGCCGCTCTCATGGCGTCTGATGGCAACCGAGTCAGCACGAGCAGTCTAGGTAACGCCGAGAAGACACTCAGAGCGGCGGTCCACTTTGAAGATCTACTAACGATAATCCCCAATGTCTCCGCCAGCGCAGGTGCATCACGTCAGCGCTTTTTCCAGATTCGGGGCATGGGCGAACGCTCCCAATTCATCGAACCCATCAACCCGTCGGTCGTAATATTGCAGGATGGTGTCGACATCAGCGGCTTGGGAGCAGCGCTCACTGCGTTCGACACCGCGCAGGTTGACGTATTGCGAGGACCTCAGGGGTCCCTCATGGGTGCAGGTGCACTTGCTGG
>WTJR01000044.1:0-2187 GCA_011524755.1 Halieaceae bacterium
GATACCGCGTTAATTCGAATCCCTTTGTGCCCATACTCCGATGCTGAGCTCTTAGTCAGCAGGTTCACGCCACTCTTGGCGGCGGCGTAAGCGGTGTTATAGGGCTGACCGCGGAGCGATGCGTTCGATGAGATATTCACAATACTGCCACCAGACGCCTGCCCCAGCATGGCCTCAATCTCGTGTTTCATGCACAAAAAGGTGTTGGTTAAACAGAGATCGAGCGTCTGATCGAAGACCGCCTTGTCGAAGGTATGAATCGGGCCGGAGCCCCGGCTAACAGCCGCACTGTTACAGGCCACATCGAGCGACCCAAACGTTTCCACAGCCGTTTGAACCATGGCTGCCACACGCGCTTCGTCGCTGACATCCGCCGTGAAGACCACTGCCTCGCCACCCGCTTTTTGAATCGTGTCGACGGTTTCCTGCGCTGTCTCCTCGTTGAGATCAACCACCAAGACGCGCGCGCCCTCAGATGCCAGCTTGATCGCGATGGCTCGCCCTATTCCAACCCCAGCACCGGTCACCAGTGCCGCTTTTCCTTCCAGCTCAGCCACAGCTCTTTTCACCCCAATCGTAGTAATGGTCAATTTAGACTAAGTATCACAGAGCGTCCGTATTCCACGCTCGCACGCTTCGTTCTATCTTGTGCACGGTGTCGCCCACAAACTCAAATGGACTACTCCATCCTTATTTCGACGATTACCCGCTAAGGAACATGCTGTGATTACCGATTACTTCCGTCTCGAGGGCAAAAAAGCGCTGATTACCGGTGCAGGCAAAGGCATCGGCGCTCGCATTGCCACCGCATTCGCCGAAATGGGTGCTGATGTGGCACTGCTCGCCCGAACCGAGTCTGACTTGGATTCTGTCGCACGCGAGGTGACCGAACTTGGCCGAGAGGCCTTAACCTTCGCTTGCGATGTCACGGACGAAGCTGCACTGGCAGGCGTCGTGGAAAAGCTGACCGAGCACTGGGGTAGTCTGGACATTCTGGTGAATAACGCGGGCGCGCCGGGCCAGGGCTATGGTTCGCTGAAAAAAGTCACCAAAGCGCGGTTTGTTAACACCCTGGACATCAATCTCACCTCTGCCTACACACTGACCCACCTTGCACTGCCGCTCCTACAGGCGGCACCGTCAGCGAGCATCGTCAATGTGTCATCAGCGCTCGGATGGATGGTCGACAAGAACTTTGCTGCGTACGGAGCCGCCAAAGCTGGTATGGATCAGATGACCCGCATTCTGGCCTATGAGCTAGCGCCCAGTATCCGTGTTAATGGCATTGCGCCCGGGGCCATTGAAACCCCGAGTACCGCCTTCATCACGCAGAACGAGGATGTGTACAACGCCACGGTTCGCTGGATCCCGCAAGGACGGCTGGGACAACCCGACGATATTGCACTGGCCGCACTGTACCTTGCATCGTCAGCGGCCGGTTTTGTGAGTGGTAAGGTCATCGAGGTAGACGGTGGAATGGCCGCCCTACCCGGGACCGCCATCGAGGCAAAGATCCCTCGCTAAGGAATAAAATCTCCACCGACGTGTAGCCGAAAAAGAAAAACAGGAATTACTGATGGGAAAATATGTGCTTACCGGGGGTGCCACAGGTATTGGTGCTGCGATCAAGCAACAGCTACTGGACCAGGGCCACGACATCGTTGTCATTGACCTCAAAGACGGTGATTACCTCGCGGATTTGGGCGATCCAGCAGCCCGCAAAACCGTCATTGACCAGGTCAAAGCGGATCATCCGAGTATTGATGGACTGATTACCTGTGCCGGTGTGGCGTCGCAGTTCCCCAATCCGGCCAAAATTCTTCAGATTAACTACTTTGGCACCGTAGAGGTCATCGAAGGCCTGTCCGAGAATATTGCCAGCGGTGGGCGAGTCGTTGCCATCAGCTCTAACTCCGCGCCGATGAGTACAAGGCCGGACCTCGTCGACGCCATGCTCGATGGTGATGAGAGCGCCGTTGTCGGCATGGCCAGTGACCTGCACGGCCACGAGTGTTACGCCAGCAGTAAGGGCGCTGTGGCTCGGTATATGCGACTTAAAGCCCCCGAACTTGCGAGACAAGGTGTCACCTTCAACGCCGTAGCACCTGGCTATATTCAAACGCCAATGACCAAAGCCGTTGAGGAAAGTGAAGAGTACGGTGAACTCATCAAAGCGTTCATGGATTC
>WTJR01000044.1:2287-5950 GCA_011524755.1 Halieaceae bacterium
AAGCCGTTGAGGAAAGTGAAGAGTACGGTGAACTCATCAAAGCGTTCATGGATTCGATTCCCATTGGGAGGCCAGGCCAAGCCGATGACGTAGCGAATGTCGTACTATTCCTGCTGTCACCACAGGGAAGCTATGTCGCCGGCACAACCATCTTTATCGACGGCGCCCATGACGCCATGATGCGGCCCGACGCCAATCTGTAATACCGAGCCCGAGCTCGATAGCTTGGCTCTGGGCAACATAATAAAAACGAGGAGTTTCCATGAAGGTTAGTCAGCAAGCATCACGGGCATCGCTACCCGGCATGATTCGGTGTGGCCTCATTGCGCTGTGTTTGTCAGCGCCCTTGGTCGCGGCTGGTGAAGAGGCCATGCCCTGTGCGGTCTCGTCTGATACCAAACTCCCCTTCTTTGGCGACTTGCATATCCACACACGCTATTCCTTCGACTCCTACCTCTCCAACCAGAAAAATGATCCCGATGGCGCCTACGAATACGCTAAAGGACAAGTCATTACCTTGCCTGACGCCTATGGTGATCAAACGCTGAGTGCGCAGATTGATCGGCCCATCGATTTCGCTGCCGTAACCGATCATGGCCAGTTCCTGGGTGAGGTAGCGCTCTGTGACAGTGATTGGACCGAGCCCGGGTGGTGGGCGCCGGTCTGCATCATGTCTCGCACCCAGAACCTATGGGTCCAGCTGTACGCAGCGAGCCTCTGGACCGTATCAGGCGGCATGGAGGGCGAAGCGCCTGAGCGAGGCCTGGTCTGCTCTCTTGGCGATTGCGAGGCGAACGCTCTGTCCACCTGGGACGACATTCAGGCCGCGGCGGAGCGGCATTACGATCGCTCAGAGGACTGCAGCTTCACCACCTTTGTCGGCTACGAGTACACGCAGGGACAGGAGATGGCGAATCTGCACAGGAATGTCATCTTCAAAGGGGAACAGGTGACACGCCTACCGATTTCCGTCTTTGAAACCGATAGCTCGGTCCCCGAACTATGGCGCCAACTCCGATCCCAATGTCTCGAAGCCGATGGCGACTGCGATGTCATGGCCATCCCTCACAACCCCAATCTGGGCGGCGGACTGATGTTCCCAGACCCCGCAACCGAGCAGGAGGCGATTGATCGCCTCGAGATCGAGCCACTGGTGGAATTGGTACAACACAAGGGTGCCTCGGAGTGCCGCTTTGATCGCATGGCGGGCATTGGCATCGACACCGAGGATGAGTTGTGTGACTTCGAGCAAATACCGTCCGATAACCTCGCCATGCTGGGCAGTGTGAACGGCAAGATGTGGTCTGACCGAGGCCTTCCCGTCGATGTTGCGAGCTTCCATCGCCGAAACATGATGCGCAATGTGCTCAAAGACGGACTGGCGCTTGAGCAGGACAGCGGGCTGAACCCCTTCCGGCAAGGTTTTATCGGTAGTACGGATACCCACACCGCCACCTCCGGCGGTGCGATGGAGAAAAACTACGTCGGACACCTTGGGTCTCGAGACGCGACCTTCAGAAATCTGCAGGACCATTTCGTATCGAATCCCGGTGGTTTAGCTGTGGTCTGGGCCGAGGAAAACCGCCGAGACGCTATCTTTGAGGCCATGCGCCGTCGTGAGACCTATGCAACATCGGGGACCCGACCCATCGTTCGGTTCTTTGCCGGGGACTATGACGAAAATCTCTGCGAAAGCACGGATGCGTTGGAGCAGGCTTACGCAGCGGGTGTTCCGATGGGTGGCGTACTTGAGCGCAGCGATGACGATGCTGCCCCTCGGTTCTTCATCAGCGCCCAGCGTGATCAGGGCACTGACCTATATCCCGCTAATCCACTTGAGCGAATTCAGATCATCAAAGGCTGGGTCGACGACGCGGGGGAAACGCACGAGCGAGTTGTCGACGTCCTCGGCGAGGAAACAGTCGGTCTAGGCGTCGACATGAACAGCTGTGCGGCGACCGCGCCCGGTCATGCGAGCTTGTGCACGGTGTGGGAGGATCCCAGCTATGTCAAAGGCGAGTCCGCGTTTTACTACGCTCGCGTTCTAGAAACACCCAGCTGCCGTTGGAGCACGCTGCAGTGTCAGGCTGCCGGCGTGAATCCTTTATCAGATAGCTGCAGTGTTCAGGCAGAAAAAGCCAACGTACTCGCTAATGATAATGGCGACTCAGGCGATATTTACGGCGTCTGCTGCACCAATCCAGAGACGGACCCGTTCTACTCGCCCACCATTCGCGAGCGAGCCTGGACATCTCCTATTTGGCTTTCGACGACTCGCTAGCGAGATGCAGAAAGACGGGGACTTCTCCACCGCCATCGACCTCAAGGTTGGCACCGGAGATATAGGCCGCTCGATCTGAACACATCAGCAGTACCGCGTTGGCGACATCCTCTGGAGACGCCATACGTTTCAGGGGCAACATCTCGGCGACCCGCTTGAAGCCCTCCTCACCGCCGTAGTGTTCAACGCCCGCCTCGTTATGAACCAAACCGACAATCAAGGCGTTGACGCGTATTTTGGGACCCCACTCCATGGCCAAAGACTTTGTGACATTGAGTAACCCTGCCTTGGCCGCGCCGTAAGCGGCGGTACCGGGTGAGGGGCGCGCTCCGCTGACGCTGGCGATGTTGATAATGGAACCCACACTGTCGGCCCGCTCCAACAAACTATGTGCTTGCTGGGAGAGCACAAGGGGTGCCAGCAAATTGAGCGATACGATTTTCTGGGTGAGCTCAGGACTCGCTTGAGCAGCGGCGACCGGTGGACCACCGCCCGCGTTGTTAATCAGGATATCCAGGCGCCCATACCGTTCCTCGATGGTATCGATAACAGCCTGCGATGCGGTCGCGTCGCGAATGTCCGCACTAAGGAAGGTGGCGACGTTTTCGTTGTGGGCAATGGGCGTAGCGGGCTCGCGACGACCCACAGCGATCACCTCGGCACCGTGACTCAGCAATGCCTCGCAGATAGCACGGCCAATGTGACCGGCTCCACCGGTGACCAGGCATACCTTGCCTTTTAACTCAGACATTGTTGTTTCCATCGCGGACTATCTCACTACACACAGCTTAGGCCTCACACTCGCACTACGAGACGTCGACTTCATCGTCTGAAACAATGATGCCTCGAACACAGAATATGGCACAGTACGAGTTCATCGTCGCCTCGGCTAAGTCTTTACCTGACGCAGGGCGGGATCATGTATTGGGCGAGTTGGCCCTTATTGCGGATTGACAGGAGATTGGCATGTCCAAAACCATTATCGAATCACCCTCTGACCTCTATGACCTTGTAGGTACAACCTTGGGCCCGAGCCCCAGCATGGAGATCACGCAAGAGCGTATCAATCAGTTCGCTGATGCAACGGGTGATCACCAGTGGATTCATATTGATGCGGAACGCGCCGCCAAGGGTCCGTTTGGGGCCACTATCGCCCACGGCTACCTCACGATGTCGCTGGCCGCTAAGTTCATGCCGGAGATCATCGAAGTCCGTGGCATCGCAATGGGAGTGAACTACGGTACAGAAAAAACACGCTTCCCCTCCCCCGTGACGGTCGGTTCAAAGCTGTCCGCAACCGGGACCGTGGTATCGGTAGAAGAGGCGAGTGGCGGTATCAAAATGGTGCTGCGGATTGTCATGCAAGCCGAGGGTGCCGAAAA
>WTJR01000044.1:6050-9363 GCA_011524755.1 Halieaceae bacterium
GTGGCGGTATCAAAATGGTGCTGCGGATTGTCATGCAAGCCGAGGGTGCCGAAAAGCCTGCCTGTATTGTCGACGCCATCAGCGTTTACTTCCCTGCCTAAGACGCAGAAATGCAGTAAGAAGAGGTGGTCTGGCACCTTGATCCAGATATAAAAAACCTGACAATCAGACCTTGAACACGCGCTTGGCGTTCTCACGCAGAAACTTCGGCCAGACTTCATCCTTAAACGGCACATTGGGCATGTCACCAAAGATACGCTCCAACGAGAGTCCCATGGGGAAATAACCCGCATACATAATCTTGTCAGCGCCGCGCGTATTCGCGAAGTTAATGATGTCTTTCGGGTAGTGCTTCGGTGCAAAAGCGCTGGTCATGTAGTAGAGGTTTTCGTACTTCAACATCAGCTTCCATGCCAGATCTGTCCATGGCTCAGCGCCATGCTTCATCACAACCTTCAACTCCGGGAAGAACCAGCAAATTTCATCAAGGTGCTCGACTTTCTGTGGCTCCATGGGAATTCGGGGTCCAGGCACGCCAACGCAGGGACAAAACGGGATATCCAAGTCAATGCAGGTAACGAAGATCGGGTACCACTTCTTATCGGACAGCGACACCTGAGGACATAGACCCGACGGAAAAGCATTAACGGACTTGATGTCATACTCTTCTTTGAGGCGGCGAATCTTGCGGACCTCATCCATACCGTTATTGGGATTGCAGTCATAGGACGCGAAGAAGCGGTCCGGATGCTTTTTCACCGCCTCACACTGCGTCTCGTACTGCCCTTCATCGACCCCCAGCATGGCCTTTTCAATATTGAATTCATCCATCTTCTCGAGGGTGTAGGCAATGTAATCATCGCGCTTACCAACCTTGGGAAGGTCTTTGAACATGTATTGCGCCGGCATTTGGAACATCTGACGGCTCTGCTCATCCATCAATAAGGGACGAATGAAGTCGTAGAAGTTTGAGGTGTCGTCATTGGGAACCGCCAACATCAAATCGATGACTGGCACATCCGTCGGCATGGGCATGAAACTATCCTTGCTACGTTCGTAATAGGGTTACGTTACTCGTTGACTGCGATTTATGCATCACCCGAAAGCATGGGGTAATCGCAATAACCCGCGGCACCCTCGCCGCCATAAATCGTGCGCTTATCCATTTCGTTGAACGGACCACCGCGTTTGAAGCGCTCCACGAGATCAGGATTGGCGATGTAAAGCCGTCCAAACGAGACAGCATCGACCAGGCCATCACCGATGCTCGTCTCAGCTTCTTCGGCGGTGTAACTGTCGCTGCCAATTAAAGCTCCCGAGTAATGGGCTCGTGTCAAAGCCAAACTGTCGATACCCGTTGAGGCCATCCTGATGGCATGCACCCAAGCAACACCCTTCAGTTCAGCCAACTGCAATAGTCCGGCGTAAGTCACTTCCGGGTTCGCATCAACGTGGTCGTTGTAGGGGTTACCCGGTGAAATCCGTAGACCCACCCTTCCGATGCCAATGGCAGTGTCGAGTGCATCGAGCACGCGTTCAATGAACCGCAGCCGGTTGCTTAACGAACCACCGTATTCATCACCTCGGTGGTTACTGCCCGAGGCAAGAAACTGGCCCGGAAGATAACCTGACGCACAGTGAAGCTCGACAGCATCAAAGCCTGCTGACAGGCAACGCTCTGCGGCCAGTCCATAATCTGCAATCACCTGGTCGATGTCCTCTAGCGACATGGGCTCAGGCGTGGGCATGGCCTTCATACCCCCTTCCGTAAAAATCTCGGCACGCGCAGCGATGGCCGAGGGTCCCAACAAGCGAGTACCCGCTGCCTTGTTGTCAGGATGTCCAACGCGGCCGCAGTGCATCAACTGACAGGCGATCTGCCCACCCGCGGCATGCACGGCGCGTGTCACACGTGACCATGCGGCGACATGTCGCTCGTTACATATGCCCGGCGTCCGGTTGTAACCCTTACCATCGAAGGTGGGGTGGGTCCCCTCGGTAATAATCAAACCTGCGTTCGCGCGTTGCGAGTAGTACTGCTCGTGAATCTCCGAGACACAGTCATCCGCTTGAGAGGCTCGGCTGCGGGTCATGGGCGCCATGACCACCCGGTTCTTGAGCTCGAGGTCGCCCATCGACAGGGGTGAAAGCAGTCGATCGATAGCCATAAATTAATCTCTATCGCGTGCGAATGTTGGGATCGTCAGATCCGCCACGCATGGTTTTCAAAAATTGTTCGACAGGCGCTGGCGGAGCGACCGAAGGCAAAGCGTCAGTGGGCGGTTCTGCCCAAAATTTCTGCCAACTGGGGAACAAGCTGTGGAACGCACCCTCATAGGGGTCTCGGTCAGGCCAGCGCATTTTGTTATCGCCGTAAGGCGGTTTATTCAGATCTGTGGCATACCAGTAGCAGGGTAAGCGGCGTTTGAACAACCAACGCCCGTCAATCCGCTGATAGTGGTCCCAGTAAATCATCTGCATGATGACCCACTCGCAGCCACCGTCTTCCGTGGGGGTTTCATGCTCATTCTTCGAGTACACCACGCCCACCGCGCTGTCAGGATCTTCAAACTCAATAATGTGATTGCCAATGTGATGCGACGTGCCCGTGAACTGCACCCGCAAGGTCTCATCCATCCACTGTTTAAAGTGCGCTCGGCCTACTTTGTCTTTTCCCACACGGACATCTTCGGGGAATAAATTGACCATGGCATCCAAATCGCGCATATCCAATGCCAAGGAATATTTGGCTGCAAGCTGACGAATCTCGTCGAGAGACTCCAAACGGTCGATCCTGGCTAACAATGCTTCATCTGGCATGAATATCTGTCCTTCTTGTACCGTCAGGCCCTATTCGATTACTGCGCTGTGGCGACATGCCGGCCCGCGCGACGGCCCGAAAACGTCGCATCACCAACGGAACTGCCAGAAGCATACCCGTCACCACGGCGTGGCACGCCGCAGGCGGTTCGTCCCGCCGCATACAAGCCACTGATAGCAGAGCCCTCTGCGTTTAAGACGACACCATCGACCGTCGTGTCCAACCCTCCCAGCGTAAAGTGAGGAAGGAAAGCACCCGCACCGGGTGTGCAGTCGAGCGCAACAAAAGGACCCGTCAGCGGTTTAAGCCAGGCATCTGACTTATGAAAGGCTGGATCAACGCCCGCTTCAGCTGCCTCGTTATACCGTGCCACCGTCTCCTGTAAGGATCCGGTTGGCAGATCGAGTTCACTAGCGAGCTCATCAAGTGTCTCGCCCGTGCCCTTGACCGGGGCCGCAAGCCAACTTGCCGTTTCGTAATCCGCGTAGTCGT
>WTJR01000044.1:9463-14319 GCA_011524755.1 Halieaceae bacterium
GTGCCCTTGACCGGGGCCGCAAGCCAACTTGCCGTTTCGTAATCCGCGTAGTCGTCAACATTGAGCACGAGATACACGGGGAAGGTCTGCTTCACGAGATAGCAGCCAATCCTGCCGTGATACGCATCTTCGTTAATAAAACGCTGCCCCTGACCATTCACAAAAATGCCGTGTGTCAGTGTCGCCGGTGGGTAGAACGGGACGCTCAGAAAACCCTCATGCATGTTGATGGCGCGCGCACCTACGCTGAGGCCCATCTGAATACCACCACCCGTATCGTTTGGGTTGCCAATGGGCACGGTGCCCGCTTTTGCCAGTTCAGGCGCATAGCGCTGCATCATTTCCTGATTCATGACGAAACCGCCCGCACACAGCACCACACCCTTGGTGGCGCGGTAGCATCGCTCTTCCATGTCCTCGCGAACCACGAGACCCACAATCCGTTGCTCCGGACCAAACTGATCGACTATCAAACGCAGTGCCCGCGCTTCAAGGTGAACGTTGATGTCCCGTTGCTCGACCGCCTCAGTCAGTATTTTCACGAATAAGGGACCACCGTTATCCCCCTCCACGTAGAGGTTGTGCCCGCGGGGGGCCGGCTTGTACTTATCAACGTAGGGCCATGCCTTTTCACTACCGGTATAAAGCAAGCAATCGTCGGTCAACGCCATCATTGCGCGCTCAGGGTATTCGGACATTTTGAAGGGAACACCCAGCGTCATTAACCAGTCGAGATGATCAGCGCCGCCATCAGCATAGGCACGAACCTTTTCAGGGTCTGCCTGGGGCCCATTGGAGTCCATCAGGTAACCGTAGACGTCATCAGCCGAATCGTCATAGCCGACGGCTTTTTGCACCTTCGTTCCGCCACCCAGATACAGCTCGGCCGAAGACAGCTTGGTTGACCCGCCACTCTCAGACGCCGCCTCAAAAATGGTGACCGATGCGCCGTTATCAGCGGCCTCGATGGCAGCACAGGCACCCGCACCCCCGAAGCCAACGATGAGCACATCGCGGGTCTCCGTCCAGGTTTTAACGTCAGCTTCTAGAATCGGTGCAAAGGACACAGCCCTCTCCCAGTCTTTTTTATTGGTATAGCGTCAATGTAGCGCCTCACCTCGGCGCGCTCTCCCTCCGTTTGGACGATACCTCACACTTGCGAAGACTGCCCGCACAAGCGACCTTAGGCGCCGCTGACAGAACAATGAAGGACCCTCGCCATGCAGTGGTATACCGGAAATACGCTCTACGACACCTTACTCCTCATCGGCTTTGCCTATGCAATCCTAGTCATGGTATCGAGCTTCTTTGGCACCGCGGCCTATGGTGGTCGTTTTGGCGGGGGTAAGCGTTCAAAGGGTATCAAGCTTGGCTCGAAAGCCGGATGGATCCTAATGGAACTACCGGGGCTACTGGTTTTCCCCGTCGTCTTCTTCATGGGTCCCAACTCGGACCAGACCGTACCCCTCTTCTTCCTAGCCGTCTGGATGTTCCACTACACCAACCGCGCGCTTGTCACGCCCATGCTGATGCGCGTACAGCCTGGATCAACCGCCAGCTTCTCCTTAGGGGTTGTGATCGCCGGCTGGATTACACTGTTTCTCCACGGCTACTTCAACGCCGCCTATTTGACGGAGTTCGGCACTCAGTACACTACCGAGTGGTTTAGCGACCCACGTTTCCAAATTGGCCTCGCTATTTACGCCTTCGGTTTCACGCTGAACGTCCACTCGGATAGCATTTTGCGTAATTTGCGATCGCCTAATCCCAGTCCCGACGAACCGCGTTACAAGATTCCCTACGGCGGTGGCTTCAAATGGCTGACCTGCCCACAGTATTTTGGTGAGATCCTGTCATTCACTGGATTTGCCATCATGGTTTGGAACCTAGGCGCCGTGTTTGTTCTCGCAATGACAGCGGGCAACCTGATTCCCAGAGCGCTTTACACCCACAAATGGTTCCACAAGAACTTCGATGACTACCCGAAAGACAGAAAGGCGGTTATCCCAGGGCTACTCTGACACGGGCATCAGAAACCACTGCAGCGCAGTCCTCAATAGCAGACGCCTCAGGGCTGGTACCAAATAGCAGAGCTGATCGCCCGCTCCTGAATGGCTACTGGCTCCATGGGCTCCATGCCCAACTGCAAGGCGTCATAGGTGGACCATCGCGGTGTTGGTATCTCGAGGACGCGAAGGTAATAAAACGCCTCCTGCCTCGGATCAAAGTCTGGGTCGCGCCACTGCGCGCTGAGCTGCGGCGCTCCAATCTCATTGGTGTAGGTTGCGGTTTTAGGGTCCACCGTTGAGCCCACCGATAATGGTTTTCCCGTGCCGGGGTCGATATCGCGGTCATCCGACCACGCCAAATCAAAGATCGCTTCATGACTGGTGCCATCTGCATCCACCCAGCCTTTAATCATTTGGATTCGGTCCAGGTTGGCACCAAGCGGATCGCGCTGGGCTACGGCAATAAATTCCGGAGCCAACCCAACCTCAGGCGCCACCGGCAGATCGCCACCCATGGGTACACCGTAGGAACGACCCACGGTGTGGACATCGGGAGCCTCATCTGCCCCATCAGGAAACCCCCAGCCACCAAATAAGCTGACCGTAATGCGCGGTCCCGAGGTGGCAAATGTTTCGCGTCGTTGCATCGCGTCAAACAGCGCTTCACGCGTATTTTCAGGTGCCCAAACAGCAGCCAAGCCGCCCGATCCCCACTTTCGAGCCGGCGTCATTTTATCCAACCCAAGACCCGCAGCACCGGTACGAAGGCCTGCCGACCCATCCATCATCGGCAATTTACCGGTGTAGCCTTTTTCATCACTGGGTGAGGTCGCGTTGTGACTGTCACTTGAGCCAATAACGCCGAATTTCAGTGGGTTGAACCCCTCACTGTGAGCCATCGAGATTCCCCCACGCAACGCATCACGCGCGTAGGCACCTTTCACACTGGTCAGTGTCATTTCACGCCCGGGAACCGTTCCCGCAATTTCAAAATCGGCAAATTCATCGAGACTCGATAGCAACGGGTGGGTATCGGAACTGCCTTTAATTTGCAGAATCTCGCTAATGGGCTCGAGTATCGAACGATCAGCCGGCGACAGCTCGGTTATGCGCTCTCCCGAGCTGCCAGTGATGCGGTAGGCCAAACCCTCACTCAGGTTGGGGTTGTGCGGGATAGCCATGACGCGCCGGCCCTTAGCCCGTTCAGAACGAAGGAAGACCCACAGATCAGGCGGTGTGGGACCGTCGATCGAGCTAAACGGAATCTCGGGTAAGTCGTCGCCACCGTAAATCACGTTCCGGTGCAGATGCGTTCCAACATCGCCCGCATCGGCTGACCATTCCCAGCCGGGGAAGGTGGTGAACACCCCGGGCTCGTAATGCTGCTCTGCCGCCGCCACGATTTCTTCCCAGGCGCTTTTATTGATTTCGGGGTCGACACCTTCGAGATCGAGTTTGAAACCGTTCTCGCGAATCAAGCTCATAATCTCCCACCAGGCCTGAGTGATGGTGAGCCGATTTTCGTTGCTCAATAAGTCCGCAAGACGCTGTCGTGTGGTCGGAACATCCAGCCCCGATAGCTTCGCCTGCCCTAGATACTCGGCGTGATCGGTGACCGCGGCAAAATCGAGCGGTCGAGCGATTGTGACTGGATAGCCGGCGCCGTGCTCAATGGTTGCGCCCTTGGCGAAACGATACACATCATCCGGCACAGCCCTTACACCCATCGTGAAGGCATCGCTCGAAAGTGACGTGTGGATGTGCAAATCACCCCAGTACACGCGCTGCTCACCCTGAACAGGGGCCGGTGCGGTTGTCATAGGCTCGCTAGGCTCGGGCCCTTTGAGCGAGGGATCCTCTATCGGCGAAAGCGTGACGTAAGCAGCAAGTAGCGCCGTGAGCAACAGGAGACCCAGCAGCTTAACTTTGACTCCGCCAGCCTCCCCGTGGGTTGGCTGCCCTCCTGTTTGTCGTCTCCCTTGCATAGTCAGACAGATCCAATCAGTAAATAACGGCAGGCGACCGATCGGGCGGACCACCCAACATATCGCGGTGCGACGGTCGGTATTCGCCAGCATCGCTTATCCCCAGCTCAACACCCAGCTCCGCGCCCACCACGGTTTTACCCGCGTAGCGCTCGATGGCATCACCGAATGCTAGGGCATGAAGCAAGTGACCTGTGTACTCGGGGTTCTCGGCGACCTTCATGATTTCCTCGTATTGCTCGGGGTGAACCTCAGCCGCCATCAAGGCACGTTCGGTTCTCAAGGGCCCCATCCAGATCGATACGGCGTTGACGCCTGTCTCGGAGAGATCGTGCTGCATGTCGTGCGCAAACTTATCGATACCGGCTTTTTGAGCCCCGTAACCCGGACCGTGCATATAGCAGTTCGCACCAAAGGACGACCCAAAAGCAATTAGGCCTGAACCCTGTGGGACCATGATTCGGGCGGCATGCCAGCTGGCCACATAAGCCGACCGAAGACCCACGTCTAAGATTCCCACGGCATCCAGCGGCTTCTCCCAGAACGGTTTTGGCGTAATGAGCTCTGGATGAATCATGGTGGCGTTGTTCACCAGGATGTCGAGACGGCCCGATTCAGCCTCGATCTGGACAAAGACCGCCTGCACACGCTCGTCATCAGCATGATCACAGCGAACAGCAATCCCCTCGCCCCCTGCAGCGGTGACCTCAGCGGCTGTACTGTGAATCGTGCCCGGCAATGCAGCGCCATCCCAACCACGCGCTTCTCCCACCGTTTCAGCACGCCCGGTCACATAGACGCGCATACCGTAGCTACCCAGCGCCCTCGCAATACCTGCGCCCGCGCCGCGGCTTGCGCCTGT
>WTJR01000135.1 GCA_011524755.1 Halieaceae bacterium
TCATCGACTGGCTTCGATACCAACGTCGCCGCAGCCACATTGTTCTCAAGCGCCTTACGCACATCCGCGGACTCAGACGACAAAAATAAATGACACCCAAACGCCTGGATATAGCGCCAGGGTGATTCGCCACCGCAAAAAGCGGCTCGAGTAATCGGCAGGCCGTAGTGTTCGATGGAGTTGAAGATTCGTAGTCCCGTATCCGCGGAGTTACGGGACAGGAGAACGATTTCAACACCGAGAGGCTCAGATAAGACGTCATTCAGCGCTAGCAGTTTCTTGGCGAGATTGAATGCTTGCCCTGGATCTAGGGGCGTATCCTCATGTTCGATTTGATATGCGGAATACGCCTCAAGCCCCTGTTCTTCATAGACTAAATGCTCAGCGTCCAGATTGAAGAGCGCTCGTGACGAGATCGCTATAACTAACTTCTCTGGTGCCAAATTAGACATACATTCAGTATTCCCGGTCTAGAAATCACTCGGCGGCAACGTCTGTACCCGATGGCTTACGCGCGAAATACTCTCGCGTTAGTGCAAATACAACAGGCGACAACAATAGAAGCCCTATCAGGTTCGGAATGGCCATGAAGGCGTTGAGTGTATCTGCGACCAACCAAATTAAGCCCAGGTCCGCGCCGGCGCCTACAGGGATCGCAAGCACCCACAACACCCGAAACGGCATGATGCCCTTCGTGCCAAAGAGATAAACCACACATCGCTCACCGTAAAAGGCCCAACCCATCATGGTTGTGGTCGCGAATACGACGACACCAATGGTCACCACCCATTCACCGCCCGGTAAAACAGCACCGAAAGCCATCGAGGTCAGGCTAGCTCCCGAAACACCCGACTCAAGAACCCCGGTTAACACGATCACTAAGCCTGTCATGGTGCACACAATCAACGTATCAATCATGGTGCCGAGCATGGCCACCAGCCCCTGCTCCACGGGCTCATTCGTTTTCGCAGCAGCGTGCGCGATGGGCGCACTGCCTAACCCCGCCTCATTAGAAAAAATGCCGCGTGCCACACCGAATCGAATAGCAGCCCATACGGTCGCTCCTGCGAAGCCTCCGGCAGCAGAAGCACCGTTGAAGGCGCTATCCACAATGGTGGCGAATGCTGCAGGTACGTCAGAAATGTTCATCAGTATGACGATCAAGCTCATGATGATGTATGAGATCGCCATTGCAGGGACTACAGCGCCAGCCGTATCGGCAATTCGCTTAATGCCACCGAGAATCACGGCGCCCACCATGAGCATGAGAACCAGACCTGTGATCCACCAGGGAACGCCCGCGTTATCTGTCAGAACCTGGGCTACGGAGTTCGATTGAACCGTATTAGCAAGACCAAAACCGGCCGTCGCACCAAATAGAGCGAAGGCGAAGGCTAACCCAGTGGCAAACGCACCGTAGCGAGCGCCGAGGCCATTGCGAATGTAGTACATGGGGCCGCCTGAATACCCGCCCTGATCATCTTGCTCGCGGTAGCGAACCGCCAGGACACCTTCAGCGTACTTGGTCGCCATCCCGAATAGCGCAGTGATCCACATCCAGAACAAGGCACCGGGGCCACCCAGAGTAATCGCTGTAGCAACACCTGCGATGTTACCCGTGCCGATAGTGGCGGACAGTGACGTCATGAGGGCTTTGAAGGGGACAATATCGCCCTCACCGCGACCTGACACACCCGAGAACAGCAGTGAGACCGCACGAGGCACCTTACGCAGTGTCATGAAGCCTAGGCCGAGCGTGAGATAAATCCCCGTGCCAAGCAGTAAAATCAGCATGGGCAGACCCCACGCCACCGCGTTCACTTCCTGAATTATTGTTTCAAGCATCATCCTGCCCCTTGTCTATGGTTGCTTGAACAGCTGTTCATCCGCGCCCCAGCGCCGCTTGAACAGCCGATGCATGGGGGAAGATACCGAATACCCCGCCTGTGTGCATAAAAATGATGTCGGATGCCTCCGATGGAAAGGTGTTTTGTGCCAAATCAGTGATCAGGCCGTGAAATGCCTTGCCTGTGTACACTGGGTCCAAGGTAATACCTTCAAGCCGTGCGAGTTCTGCCAGCGTGTCAAAGATCTCATCGCCCGCTCGGCCGTATCCCGGTCCAATGTATTTATCACTAGTCAGCGTCTTGATGGGTTCGTCGGGAAGCTCTGAGCGATAAGCACGAAGGTTTTCCCAATCCTCCTGTGCTTTGGCATTGAAATAGCTCTCGTCGTCACACACCGCATAGCTAATGACATCAGCCGACGCACCGTGCAATAAAACCCCCGCATTCAACCCCGCTTGCGTACCGCCCGATCCAGTGGCGTGCACAATAGCCACCTGAGTCAGAGCGTTTTCCTCCATATCCGCCATGAGTTCTTCAACTGCGAGGATATAACCCCATATACCCATCGCGTCGCTTCCGCCAATGGGGATCGTTAAGGCTTTTTCACCCTTGGCCGCCCATCGTCTCTCGGACTCGGCCAGATGGACTGTCATTTCATCGCCCGTGGTGCGCCGCGAGACATACGTAATATCGGCGTTCAGCATTTTGCTGAGAAGGTAGTTGCCGCTAAGCTCCTGCTCCTCTCCCCTCAGTATCAGCTCACACTTGAGGCCTAACTGAGCGGCCACCGCGGCGGTTGCACGGCAATGATTGCTCTGCAAGGCACCCGCAGTGACCAATACGGTGCATCCGGTATTGAGTGCTTCCGCTGCAAGGAACTCGAGCTTCCTCACCTTATTGCCCGTCAGTAACGAGCCGGTAAGGTCATCACGCTTGCACCAGATACGGCGACCCTGCCCCCATCGCTCAGACGCCCGGCTGAGCAGGTGAAACGGCGATGGGAGAACCGCCAGTGGCTCTCTGGGTGGATAGTTAAGGATAGGTTTAAGCCCCAAGGGTTTTGATCGTGCCTTTTGGCAGCGTTGCAGTGACGTGTGTTCGCTGGAACTTCAAATCAACCTTATCTGAGACATTGACGACGACGTAAAGGTCGGACAAGTCCACAATCTTGCCCATTAAGCCGGAACTCATAAGCACCTCGTCACCCTTACCGAGCGAGTTAACCAGTTCGGCGTGCTCTTTTTGGCGTTTTCGTTGAGGTCTTATCGTCGTGAAATACATAAAAACCAGCAAACCAATCATCATGATGGGCAGGAACCACTCGCCTCCCGCTGGGGGTTGGTTCGCTGCTTGTGCATGTGCCTGACTTATAAACATATCGTAAACCTTATATAAAACAGTAAGTTAAATGATTAATGGGAATTAAATTCTATATATTAAAATCGATGGTAACAGGCGCGTGATCTGAGAACCGCTCGTCACGATAGATGGCAAAATTTGTTCCCGTGCCCGATAAACCGGGTGATACCAGCATATAGTCCAATCGCCACCCTGTGTTGTTTGCCCATGCTTGCCCGCGATTGGACCACCAAGTGTAAAGATCGGGCTCTGTGGTCATCTGCCGAAAGACATCAACCCAGCCCTGTTCCTCATAAAGCGTAGTGAGCCATTCACGCTCGTGCGGCATAAAGCCCGAGTTTTTCTGGTTGCTGCGCCAATTTTTGAGATCGATGTTCTGGTGACAGGTATTCCAGTCGGCACAGATGATGAATTCCCGCTTTTCCTTCAATAGCTCCGCCATATGAGGCGTAAAGCGCTCCATGAAGACATCTTTTCTTGCCTGTGCATCATCATTACTTGAGCCCGAGGGGACGTAGAGAGATATGACACTGATGCCATCGAAGTCAGCCCGTAAGTAGCGCCCTTCGGAATCGACTGGCTCCCACCCTACTTTCACTTCGATCGCTGACGGCTTCTGCTTGGCGTATAACGCTGTGCCGCTGTAACCCTTGCGCTCGGCATCGTTGTAATAGCAATGGTAGCCATCGGGCCGAAATGCATCATCCACCAACTGGTGTTCCTGCGCCTTGGTTTCCTGAATACACACCACATCGGCGTTCTGTTTAGCCAGCCACTCGAAGAAACCTTTGCGCTGTGCGGCTCGAATACCGTTGGTATTACACGTAATAACTCTAAACACGCTACTCAGTCCTGTTTGATGCCCTGCACCATCGATTGGGCGCCTTTAATAAAGTCTTTGGTCTCTTTCGAGTCTTCTTTCCCATCACGAAGCAAACGCATATCGACCGGAACCGTGATTCCTCTCTCCGCCGCGGGACGGACCTTAATGGCATTGTGCCAGCGCTGAAGGTGCTCCAAACCCTCGATTTCGATACCGCTCCAGCGATGCGTTCTAACCCAGGCCCAGTTCGCCATATCGGCAATACTGTAATCACCGGCCAGATACTCTGTCTTTCCCAACTGTGTATTCAGTACCTCAAATAAGCGGCGGCCCTCGCTTTGATAGCGGTCAATGGCCGCTTGAATCTTCTCCGGGAAATAACGATAGAACACGTTTGCCTGACCCATCATGGGGCCGATACCGCCCATTTGGAACATCAACCACTGAATTACCCGAGACCGACCCACCGTATCGGTAGGAAGGAATTGACCCGACTTCTCGGCGAGGTGAATCATGATAGCCCCCGACTCAAAGATGGAGAGATCGTAATCCCGATCGTAAATGGCAGGTATACGCCCATTCGGAGAGTGAGCTAAAAATGGCTCCTGCTTCTGCTCACCCGACCTCAGATCGATAGTGTGCACCTCGTAATCTAGCCCCATCTCCTCCAGCGCAATCGACACCTTGTGGCCGTTGGGCGTTGGCGAAGTGTAAAGATCGATCATAGACCTAGCTCAGCGACCGTGTTCAGCACCACTTCATGGTGATCCTTGGTCTTAAATTTGTTAAGAATCTCGCGAAGATTGCCCTCTTTATCGATCAGGTAGCTCGTTCTCAAAATCCCGTCGAACTCCCGCCCCATGAACTTCTTCGGTCCCCAGGCACCATAAGCATCGGCCACGGCATGATCTTCATCGCTGAGCAGCTGGAAATTGAGCGCGTCGCGCTCTACAAACTTGGCTAAACGCTTTACTGGGTCTGGGCTGATACCCAACACGACGACATCATGTCCCTCGAGCTCTGCTGCGATATCACGCAACCCCTGTGCTTGTACCGTGCATCCGGGCGTCATCGCCTTAGGGTAGAAATACACCAATACGTTTTTCTTTCCCTTGAAATCGCTCAGTGAGACCTCAGCGCCGTTATTGTCCTCAAGCGTAAAGCCCGGTGCAGGTGATCCTGTGGTTGGAAGTGACATGACAACTCCTCTGATTATCGGTGAGTTAAAAATAGAGGCACGAAAAATAGCTAATCTGCTGGCCTACCCGGTGCGACGTTTCTGGTACCGGATCGTGCTGTTACGCACCGGAAACTCCTGGGTTTTTCGGTCCTCAAAAAATTCTCTGAGCATCTCGATGACAACGGGGAACGCAAGCTCATCCCAGGGGATATCAGCCTCAGAATAGAGCGCACTTTCAAGACTCTCAGAACCTGCGCCAAACTGCCCATCCAGTACCTCACATCGGTAAAAGACATATACCTGACTAATATGAGGGACATCGAATATGCGATAGAGCGCCATATCGACAGCACGCGCCTCGGCTTCTTCCCACATTTCTCGCGCAGCGCCCTCTGCAGTGGTCTCACGGTTTTCCATGAATCCTGCAGGTAAGGTCCATTTTCCGTAGCGCGGCTCAATAGCCCGCTTACACAGCAGTACTTGGTCACCTACAGTGGGTATGCAGCCAACAATAATCTTGGGGTTGACGTAGAAAATCTCACCGCAGGATGGGCAAACATCCCGCTCACGGTCCTCGCCCTCTGGGATCTTGCGAACGACCTCGTGCGCGCAACTGCTGCAATACTTCATTGATCAAGACCCTCAGTGGACCACCTTTCTCGGCGGTCCTTATCAACGGCTTTGACTGTAACCCATTGGCGTTCATCGCCGGAATGCTCTCGCTTCCAAAAAGGCGCATCTGTCTTGAGCGTATCCATGACAAACTCGCAGGCGGCGAACGCCTCTCCACGGTGATCGGCGCTGGTAGCGACAAAAACAATGGGGTCTTCAGTTTCCATCTGGCCAAACCGATGCACGATTTGCCATGCCCGAAGACCAAAACGCTCCTGTGCTGTTTTTCCTAAATCGTTCAAAACACGTGTCGCCATTTCGACGTAGCATTCGAGATACAAACGATCGACTTGCCCCTGATCGTTGAAATCACGAACAAAGCCGGCAAATGTGGCGACAGCGGCATCGGGATGACGACTGTAAAATCGGGTCGCTAAGTCGCCCGGGTCAATCGCCTCCTCCGTTACCTGCACCAACACATCATCCACCCGTCATCGGAGGGAAAAAGGCAACCTCATCGCCGTCGTTGATGCCTTCTTCTTGAAAGACCACTCGCTGATTGACCGCCTGAATTAAATTTGGGTGAGAGAGCGCCTCTTTCCACGCCTCACCCCGCAGACCGAGCTCGTTTTTTAACCCCTCGACCGTCGTCAACTTCTCGTTCAGTTCAAGCACTAACTGCTCAGTCTCCACGGCCTCGCGGATCAGCGAAAAGAACTTAACGGTAATCGTCATTCTGCCACTCTCCTGTTTTACCACCTGACTTGTGCAGCAGCGCGGTCTGCTCGATTACCATGCCCCGATCTATCCCCTTGGCCATGTCATACAGCGTGAGCGCTGCAACGGACGCCGCGGTCAGCGCCTCCATTTCGATGCCCGTCTGACCTCGAACCTTACAGGTGACATCGATTACCACGCCCGGGAGGTCATGATCGATAGTAAGATCGACGGACACCTTCGTAATGGGCAAGGGATGGCACAGGGGTATTAAGTCGCTGGTTTTTTTGGCGGCCTGAATAGCTGCGATGCGAGCCGTAGCAAGCGCATCACCCTTCTTGAGTTCACTCGATTCAATCGCCGCCAAGGTTTCTGGCTGCATTCTGATCTTGGATCGTGCTGTAGCGATCCGTTGAGTAACGGCCTTATCTCCCACATCAACCATGTGGGCCTCGCCTTTGCTGTCGAGATGGGTCAGGGACTGCTCGTCGCTCATTGGGCTGTATTGCTGTTTGCCAAGGGACTGGAAGCTTACCCCAACTATGGCATGCTGTGTCGAAAGGGTGGGATGCAACAACGCGAGTTGAGCGAAGCTTGCCCAGAATAGCCCCTGATCATTGAAGAGAGACAGCGTGACTGACCCACAATCGAATAACTACAAGTGGTTTGTTCTGGCCATTCTCACCGTGGTCTATGCCTTTAACTTCATCGATCGTCAGATCTTGGTCATTTTGCAGGAGCCCATCAAAGCAGAGCTCGGGCTTAGTGATACTCAGCTGGGGCTATTAACCGGCTTCAGCTTTGCTGTGGTTTACGTAACCGCTGGCATCCCTATCGCCTGGTTGGCCGATCGAAGCAATCGACGGAATATTGTCGCCGTCTCGCTCGGCATCTGGAGCGTTATGACCGCTTTGTCGGGCATGGTCCAGAACTACACCCAGCTGCTATTGGCCCGGCTGGGCGTGGGTCTCGGTGAGGCGGGCGGGTCGCCGCCCTCGCATTCGATGCTCAGCGACTACTTCCCTGAGGAGCAGCGCGGCACCGCACTCTCCATCTACACCACGGGCATCTATCTCGGCATCTTTTTTGGTTACTTTGCGGGCGGTTGGATCGCGGACACCTACGGTTGGCGTAATGCATTTTTTATCGTCGGCATCCCCGGCGTAGTCTTGGCTTTTCTTCTGTTGCTGCTTGTGCGGGAGCCACCCAGAACCGTGCTGCCAAATGCAGTTGAGAACGAAAAAGCGAGCTTCAAGGAAACCATCGTTTTTCTACTTCAACGACCGGCGTTTTGGTGGATTGCGCTGGGCTGTTCAACCGCGTCCTTCGTTGGCTACGGTAACGGTAACTTTTTTCCTTCGCTGCTCATCCGAAATTACGGACTCACAGTGACAGAGGTGGGCATGTTTATGGGCGTGATCTCGGGCTCCACTGGGATGCTGGGAACCTTCCTTGGGGGCTACCTTGCCGATCGATGGGGCAAACGCGATAAGCGATGGTATGTCCGTATTGCGCTTTGGGGACTGATACTGTCGTTACCGCTGTCTTACTACACCTTGCTCGGTAGCGAGCCCCTCTATGTGGTTCTGGCTTACACCCCAGCGCATATCCTAAACACGCTCTACCTCGGGCCCTGCATCGCCATCTGCCACACATTAGTTGCTCCTAACATGCGGGCAAGCGCCTCGGCTGTCTTGCTATTCGTTATCAACATGATCGGCCTTGGTTTAGGGCCGCTGGTTGTGGGCGCCCTTTCTGATGCCTACATCCCTGTCTTTGGCGAGGAAAATCTGCGGTACGCGATGTTAACGGCTCTTACCATGGGCACCTTGGGGGTGTTCTTCTTTTGGATGGCTCATCGGACGCTATTGGGAGACATATCCAAAACCGAGGCCGCACTGACAGGAATGACAGCAAAGTCTTAAGCTGAATCACTAGGGTTAACTGCAAGTAGTGGCAGGATTTCCCTTTTGAATTGGGGCCTTAACGCGTAGTCTGCGCGCTTTCCTCGCCCGTATATCTGTTATGACCGACACCACCCCTTCGCCCATGGCGTTTTCAAGCCTTGGGTTACCGCCTTTTCTATTGGACTCTCTCAGCGTACTGGGCTACGAAGAGGCCACGCCCATTCAGGCGGAAACCATTCCGGCCCTAATGGCAGACAGGGATGTAGTCGGCATTGCCCAGACAGGCACGGGCAAAACGGCGGCATTTGCGCTTCCGGCATTAGCCAAGCTCGACTACAAACGGCGAAACCCACAGGTCCTGGTTCTCTGCCCCACTCGCGAACTATCCATGCAAGTCGCGGATGCGTTCAGGAGCTATGCCAAATCGTCTGATGGCTGCCGAGTCGTGGCATTGTGCGGTGGTAATGATATGCGTCAGCAACTTCGGAGCCTAAAAGAAGGGGTTCATATCGTCGTAGCCACGCCCGGTCGTTTGCTGGACCACCTGAAGCGAGGCAGCGCCGATTTCAGTGAAATAAAGTCAGTCGTCCTCGATGAGGCGGATGAGATGCTTAGGATGGGCTTCATCGATGATGTCGATGAAATCCTCGCTCAGACACCGAAGGGCAGACGCGTCGCCCTCTTCTCGGCAACCATGCCCCAGCGCATCAGAGAGATTGCGAGCGAGCATTTGCAAGATCCAGTGGAAGTCGCCATTACATCGGCCGCCACAACCAATGCGAACATTCAACAATGCTATTGGCTCGTAAAAGGTACGAACAAACTCGACGCTCTGACACGCTTTCTGGGTGTCGAGGATACACAAGGCGTCATTGTGTTCGTCAGAACCCGAGAGAGCACGTCAGCCATTGCAGACCAATTACGCCAGCGCGGTTTTAACGCATCCCCCTTAAACGGCGATATCGATCAAAAAACGCGTTTTAAAACAGTCGAGCAACTCAAGGATGGACGACTCGATATTGTCGTCGCCACTGATGTTGCGGCACGAGGGCTGGATGTAGAGCGAATTACACACGTCATCAACTATGACATTCCCTTCGACAGGGAATCCTACGTCCACCGTATTGGCAGAACCGGGCGTGCTGGGCGTGAAGGCAAAGCAATCTTGTTCGTGGCTCCCCGAGAACGCCGCATGCTTCATAACATCGAGCGCGTTACAAAGCAGAAGATTGAGCAAATTGATCTCCCGTCGTTTGAGGACATTGACGCAAAAGCACGAGAGCGACTGATCGCACAACTTCGCTCTGGGCTGGAAGCGCAACACCACCCTCGCGCGAATGATGCCATTGAGCAGTTAATCAACGAGGGAAACACCCATCGGGATATTGCGCTAGCTCTGGCAACCATGATCATCGACGGCACTGAACCCCCTCGTGAAACGCGAACCACTAAAAAGCCCCTCGGTGGTGACAGTGAGCGCCCGAAGAAGTCACGCGAACCCCTTCCGCTTCGTGACAAGCGAGGTAAGGAACGCGAGGTACCGCTTACCTACACTGCGAAAGAGCTGGGACGTGCCAGACCACTTGATGAGCATCCAGACGTCGTCATGGAGCGCTTCTGGCTTGCTGTCGGCCGAAAACAGGGCGTTAAGGCACGCGAAATCGTTGGTGCCATTGCCAATGAGGCCGGTATCGAAGGCCAGTTCATTGGCAGTATTAATATTTTCGAACACTACTCGACGGTCGACCTCCCCGAGGGTATGCCTAAGCCGATTTTGAAGCATCTAAAGAAAACCCGAGTCAAAGGCACTAACTTGGGCATGGTGCGCGTCGTCGACTCATTCTCCTCGTAATCTCATCTATCGCCGAAACCTCGGCGATACGCTACCGACTCCGGTCTATGCTCTAGCATTCTCTTGTTGCTCATGAGACGCTCAAGGCTGTGGATCGGCGTTTGATTCCCATGTCAGCGCCGCGCTGTGAAACAACAATAAATTCAGCGGAGCAAAACAATGGAATTTCACTTCAATAATGTCTGGACAGCGCTTTCAGAGACATTTCCCGACAGACCCGCACTTATCTGCGAAGGTAAGACGGTCACTTGGTCACAGTTTAACGAGCGAGCAGCCCGTCTCGCGGGTTTATTTAGCGACAACGGTGTTACCAATGGGGCTTCTGTGGGCATGTACATGCTCAACTGCAACGAATACACAGAAGCGCACTTTGGCTGCTTCAAGCAGTCAGTCTGCCCAGTCAACGTCAATTACCGCTATCGTGCCGAGGAGTTGATCTATCTGCTCGATAACAGCGATGCCGAAGTGGTTATTTATCATGCAAGCTATGCCCCCCGCATTGCCGAAATTCGAGACAGCCTTCCCAAGATAAAACTCTACATTCAGGTAGAGGATGAATCGGGCAATCCGCTGCTAGATGGTGCCTTGGATTATGAGACGGCCCTAGCCGACTCGACACCGCTCCCCTTTACGCCAAGTGCCTACGACGATCGCTACATGCTGTATACCGGCGGTACCACCGGCATGCCAAAGGGCGTTATGTATGACAACGGTGCCCTCGCCCATTGGCTATGCATCGGTGGCTATACATCGCGTGGCCTCCCGCCACCGACTTCCATTGATGAGGTCCTTGCCGGAGCCAAAGCCATTACCGAGATGGGTGCGGTGCACCGAAGCTTGCCTGCTTGCCCACAAATGCATGGAACGGGCATGTGGATTGGGACCATGGTTGCATTGAACTGTGGCGGCACGGTGATCACACAACGAACCCAGCATCTGGACGCGGATGCCTTAATGCAGTGTGTGGTTGATAATGAAGTGACCGATCTGACCATTGTCGGTGACGCATTTGCGAGGCCAATTCTGGCCGCGCTCGATGCTGCAAAGGCGGCAGGCAAGCCCTATGACTTGTCACGTGTAGGTCAAATTGCGTCCTCAGGTGTCATGTGGTCTTCCGAAATCAAAGAGGGCCTTCTCGAGCATCAGGATATGGTGCTCAACGACATCATGGGCTCAACAGAGGGCTCCATGGGCGGGTCGATTAGTACACGAGACAACGCCGCGAAAACCGCGAAATTTAGCATCGCGGAATACGTAAAAGTGTTCAACGAAGACGATGAGCCTGTCGCGCCCGGATCGGGCGAAATGGGGATGGTTGCGACGGCAGGCATCGTGCCTCGTGGTTACTACAAAGATGAGGAGAAGTCGGCGCGAACCTTCCGGACCGTCAATGGTGTTCGTTACTCCTTCCCGGGAGATTTCGCGACGGTCGAGGCGGATGGAAGCATCACACTTCTAGGTCGCGGATCTCAATGCATCAACACCGGTGGTGAAAAAGTGTTCACGGAAGAGGTTGAGGAGTCCATCAAGCGGCACGATGATGTAGAGGACTGCCTCGTCGTGGGATTACCGGACGAGCGTCTTGGCAACCGAGTGGTCGCGGTGTACTCGCAAAAGCCAGGGACAGCACCCATTGGTGAAGACGGGTTGCGAGAGCATGTTCGATCACAACTCGCCGGGTACAAAGCCCCTAAGCAAGCCATTTGCGTGGATGTGGTGCAACGCGCACCGAATGGAAAAGCCGACTATAAATGGGCCAAAGCAACCGCAGAAGCCCACCAGTAAACGCCCGCCATTAAAGCCTTGGAGGCTACGTATGAACAAGCTAGTTAGTCTTTCCTTCATCGTAGCCCTCTCACTTCAAGCCTGCGGGGGCGGAGGCGGTGGCTCAACACCACCCTCCTCTGTTGTAACGCCACCGCCGAGTTTCGAATCACCGCATCCCGATACCTGGGAGACACAATCCCCAACTGATGCCGGTTTTAACGCCGCAGCATTGTCGGATGCTTTTGATTACGCCATGCAAGACGGGACATTTACCCAGGCAGCACTGGTCATACGAGACGGCAAACTCATCGAGGAGCAGTATCGAGGCATTGCGGACGGTGAGGTTAATACGCTCACTTCGCTGGGGTCCTACCCTGGCGATCAAGATCCGGCATTCTGGACTGAAAACTATGGAACTCGCGACAGCGCAAGCCTGATGACCTCATGGTCTACCGCGAAGTCCTTTACCAGCATGCTGATCGGCATGGCCATCGAGAAAGGCTTCATCACATCGACCGATCAATTAGCCTCAGATTTCATCACCGAATGGCAGGCCGATGACCGCATCAATATCACCATTGAGCAGCTATTAGACATGCGCTCGGGGCTTGTGCCTGTGTGCTTTTTACCCAGCACCGGCGACCTCGGAGAGTGTGCTAACCAAGGCGATGCGGCAGCCGGTGGGAATATCGTGTTTTACCCGGATCAAATGTCGGGATGCATCAATCGTGATCTTGCAGTCGATGGTGCTGCCTATCCCTGGGACTCCGATGGCATCTACAGAGCCGGCGAATTTCTCTACTCGAATTGTGATACTCAGGTTCTGGGCGAAATACTGTTTCGAGCGACCGGACAGGATCCTGGAACGTTTGCACAAACGGAGCTCTTCGAGCCTATCAATATGACCGCTTATTGGTGGCGCGATAACGTGGAAAGCGGTCAGTCAAACGGGAACTACCTGACGTATTGCTGCCTCGATGCCACACCTCGTGATTTTGCGAAGTTTGGTTACCTGATGCACTTAGGCGGTATCGAGCTGGAAAGTGGGACACAGTATGGCAGCTACGTATCGCAAGTTCGCGCGATGGATAGCTTTTACGATAAGCAATTCTGGAGTTTCTGTGGCGAGGAAGATGGCAACGGTGGTTGTTTAAACCTTGTGATTGTCACCCGCGGCTTTGACGGGCAATTCATCGCAATGGACTTCAAACACAATCTGATTTTAGTCCGGGCAAGCCTATATCAGCCTTACCTAAATCGATCAGACGAGCGAAAAATGTTCCTTATTCCGGGTTCTGTCGCCGATTCTAACTGGCTTGGCTCGGTGCCTAATGCGATGGCCATCCCAGCGCCTTCGACCTTTTTCATCGAGGAGTTTCACGCGAGGGTTGTTGCGGCCCTCAACCCATAAAGCTTGAGCGCTCAGAACAAACTTAGGATCACAGCGATACCAAAGCCCACGAAGAGGGTTCCAAACGCACTGTCGATAACCGGTGAGGCGCGAGTTAACGTTGCGGCAAACCGGTGATTGCTCGCCAATATACCGACGAGAGCGTACCAAGCTGCATCAATGAGGCCCGCCATTAGCGCGGCAAAGACCTGTGTTGAGATTAATTGTTCGGCACTCAGAAACTGGCTGAAGATCGCAACAAAAAATATCACCACCTTTGGATTGAAAAACACGATAAGGAAACCGTTTAAAGCGTGCTGCCAAAGCCCCAGAACTGAATTATCGGCGTTAGTCGTTGAATCATCGTTAGCATCCACATCTTCTGTGTTGACGCCTGTCAGCGTCGTAATAACGCCAAATAGCATCCGACAACCCAGATAGAGGAGGAAAAGCGCCCCACCGATCTGCAGGGCGTTCATGAAAAATACTGAGTTTTGAATAAGGGCGGCTAGGCCAAGTACCACAGCGAGGGCGTAGACGCTGATTCCGACCCCATGTGCCAGCGCTACAGCCAGAGCACTTGAACGACCGTGTGTGATAGCTGTGCGAAGGACAAGCGCGACGCTGGGACCGGGTGACATAGCGCCAGCCAGTAACGTCATTGCCAGTAATAGCCAGAGCTCAAGAGTCACGAAGCAGCCAAGCGTTGGTGTGGTTTCAGGTCTTAATGCGCCTCGGTGAGATGCAGCAGCCAACCAGACAGACACACGAAGAAAAAATGGAGCGGGAAACGAGGTTCGAACTCGCGACCTCAACCTTGGCAAGGTT
>WTJR01000216.1 GCA_011524755.1 Halieaceae bacterium
GGGCAGTTCCATGCCAGCGTTTGAGCGGCTCGACGCGATCCCAGTCTTTCCCACAGTTTACTGGTTACGATCGCTGTCGGCACAGCCAAAATCGAATAACCGATCAAAATACCAATCGAGGCGACAAACCGCCCCATGGGGGTTCCCGGAACAACATCCCCGTACCCGACCGTCGTAATCGTGACGACGGCCCAGTAAATACTCATTGGAATACTGACAAAGCCGTGCTCAGGCCCGTCGATGACGTATAGCAGGCATCCAAATACGACCACGGTCACCATGACGATTGAGAAGAAGACCATGATAGACCGCGCAGTAGCGCGCATGAGTCCGATGATCTCGATGTATTCCTCATGCAACTCGAAGAGGTGCAATATTCGAAAGACGCGCAAAACGCGGAGCACCCTAATGACGATGAGCGATGAGGCTTCAGGAACAAACAGCGTCAGAAACGTCGGTAGGATGGCTAGAAGATCGATAACGCCCCAAAAGCTGATGGCATAGGCCATGGGGTTGCGAAGGCACCAAAGTCGGACCAGGTATTCCACGGTGAAGACCAGTGTGAAGCCGATCTCCAAGGTCCGAAAGAGATCTCCGTAGACCGCATGGTAGACATCCATCGAGTCGAGCATCACGACCGCCACACTGGCGAGGATGGTGATGAGCAGTGCCACATCGAACAGGTTCCCACCGCGCGTTTCCGTGCCAAAGATCACGGTTTCCACGGCGTCTCTGATCGGTCTGGCCTCACTCATGGTCAGTTATTCCTATCAAGCTACTCAGTGTTGGCCAGACCACGTCGAGTAGCAGTGGTTGTGCTGAAGCGTTCGGATGCGTTCGATCGCTCTGCATGAGTTCGCTGGATAAGAAAATGCTCTCGACAATAAAGGGGAGTGCTACAACGTTATCGCCATTCGCGAGCTGGCTGTAGGACTCGCGGAACAGCGTGGTATAGCGCCTTCCCAAATTAGGTGGCGCTTCTGCCGCGAGCAACAGCACTTTGGCACCCTGTGCTAAGGATGCCTCAGTCATGGCGGCTAAATTATTTCGCATCTGCTTTATCGGGTAGGCACGAAGCCCGTCGTTACCGCCAAGTTCGATAATCACAATGCTGGGCTCGTGTTGCTCGAGTAATGAGGGTAATCTTTGCGCGCCACCGCCCGTCGTGTCACCCGAGATGCTCGCGTTGATAACGGAAGCGCCGGGTGATTGGTCTGATAGTTTCTCGGCTAGCAGGTGAACCCAGCCTTGTTCCATGTCCATACCATAAGCGGCGCTCAAGCTGTCGCCTATGACGAGAACGGTTGGCGGGGTCTTACCGGCTGCGGGATAGGGTAATGCAGCGGCCAGCAGTATAAATCCAGCGATCAGACGATGTCGTAAGTGATGCCAGAGGTATAAATGCATGATCAAAACATCCCAGTTGATTAAGCGAGTCAGCACGGCCGAATCCGAGCTAGAAATCCTGCGAGGGATCGACTTGGAAATCAAGCGTGGTGAAACGGCGGCTATTGTGGGTGCGTCGGGGTCTGGTAAGTCGACGTTACTTGGCCTACTGGCGGGACTCGATGCGCCAAGCTCGGGCGAAATCACCTTGGACGGCACCAATATTGTCAATTTAGATGAGGACGAGCGCGCCACGCTTCGCAGTGAGAAGGTGGGTTTCGTTTTCCAGAATTTTCAATTACTCCCGGCGCTCACGGCATTGGAGAACGTCATGCTGCCGCTTGAGTTGGCTGGGATCGACGGTGCGCGCGAGAAATCGGAAGAGTTTCTGTCACGTGTGGGCTTGGCAGAGCGTTTCCATCATTACCCGCGAACGCTGTCGGGTGGTGAACAGCAACGTGTGGCCATTGCCCGCGCCTTTGCGTCGCAGCCCCTCATCTTGTTTGCCGATGAGCCAACAGGAAATTTAGACACGACCACGGGAGCAACAGTTGTCGAACTGCTGTTTGGGCTCAACAAAGAAGAGGGGACCACCCTCGTGCTGGTCACTCACGACAATACCCTTGCAGATCGCTGCCAGCGAAAGTTCACCATGACGGCGGGTCACCTCGAAGAGGCCTCATGACGTCTCCGGTGATCGCTTCAATTCGATTGCTAATCCGTGACTGGCGGGGTGGCGAGTTAGGGGTGCTGTTCAGCGCACTGCTGCTGGCGGTATCAGTTGTCGTTGCCATTAGCGGCTTCGTGAACCGACTACAATTTAACCTCGAGCGCGAGTCTGCCAGTTTTTTGGCCGCGGATTTGGTGGTGTCTAGCTCGAAACCCATACCGGCACCCTGGGTGGATGAAGCCAGCGCCTCCGGATTGGCTCAGGGCGAAACCATCACCTTCTCCTCGATGGTGATCTCGGCGGACGACGAGATGTTTCTCGCTTCCGTTAAAGCAGTGGGCGGTGCCTATCCGCTGCGTGGTGCACTGTCAGTCGACAAGGGCTTGTCTCAAGCATCCACTGACATTCCCGAACCCGGGACAGTTTTTCTGGCGCCGCGGCTCGTTCAACAGTTGTCGGCCTCGGTAGGCGATGAGGTTTATGTAGGAGACGCAACGTTAACCGTTGCTGGGACGCTGTTGAGTGAGCCCGACTCGACAACGGGATTTTTTGGCTACGGCCCTCGCCTTGTCATGAACACAGCGAATCTCGACGAGACAGGGGTCGTGCAACCGGGTAGCCGAGTGACCTACCGATTGTTAGTCGCGGGTGAGTCAGACGATTTAACCGGTTTTAAAGAGTGGGTTGAGCCGCAGCTAGTGCAGGGGCAGCGACTGTCGAGTGTTGATGAGTCGCAGCCTGGTATTGGCGCCACGCTGGACCGCGCACGTGGCTTTTTATTACTGGCAGGCAGTCTGGGTGTCATGCTTGCGGCGGCAGCGATACTGGTCGCCGCGCGTCGGTTTGGTGAACGGCACACCGATCAGGTTGCGGTGATGAAAAGCTTGGGCGCCACGCGGGCAACGATCCGGCAGCTGTATGCTTTTAGTCTGGCCTGGTTGGGTTTGATTTCAATTGGGTTGGGTAGTGGGATTGGTTGGCTAGCCCAAAGTGCGATGTTTAATGCGCTTGCCGGGCAACTTCCGAGCGAGATCACCCGTATTGGTATTGCGCCGTATATCACGGGCGCCGTCACCGCCTTTGTTTGTATTGGGTTTTTTGCATGGCCACCGCTGGCGCGCTTGGGTGGTGTATCGCCACTCAGAGTAATTCGCCGCGAAGAGACCATTGCGGACGCCACTCGCTCCACCGATTTGATACTGGGAACCGCTTCCTTGGGGCTGTTGATGCTCTGGTATAGCAGCGATTGGAAATTGACAGCTGCGCTCATCGGCTCGATAGCGATTACGGTCGGACTTGGGTTCTTTGTCGCTCAAACCTTATTGAAGGGGAGTCGGCAGGTAGGGAGCAGTGCCGGCAGCGTCTGGCGGCTCGCCTTGGCTGGGATGCAACGGCGGGGAACCTCCAGTGCATTTCAAGTCGTGATTTTCGGGATAGCCATTATGCTACTGCTGGTACTCACGTCGGTCAGAACCAGTCTGCTTGACCAGTGGCGGCTCCAGATTCCCGAGGGGACTCCGAATCA
>WTJR01000143.1:0-5013 GCA_011524755.1 Halieaceae bacterium
ATAGGCTAACGGCAGCTTCACCGCCTCTCGGATCTTGGTTGAGTACTCCCAGAAATACAGCTCTTTGAACTCTATCTTTGGGACAGCAGCTTGGGTTGAGGCGATTGCCATCCCGCTCAACGACCACTTGCCAATAACTCGCAACATGGCCTCCAAATTCATATTGCTGCCAAAGGTAAACCAGCCCGATTCAACGTTGCGACCGCCCGAGAGCACCAACATATCCGCGCCGGCAGCTTCAAGGACTTTGGCCGTCACGATGCCATCTTCCAGTTGCGCGCCTTTACTCCGGCCATCAGCCACATTGATTTTGGCAATGACTGCCATACGGTCTCCCACCGCGGCTTTGACCGCTTTCAATACCCGCGCCGGGAATCGCGCACGGTTCTCCGCACTACCGCCATACTCATCGGTTCGGTTGTTATCCAAAGGCGAAAGAAACTGGTTCAGTAAGTAGCCATGACCCATGTGGATTTCAACCGCATCGAATCCAGCGTCGAAGCAGCGCTCGGCAGCGTTCACAAACAAATCCACCATGCGCGCCATGTCTTTTTCGTTCATCGCGCGGCGGAACATATTTCCCCGTAATAAACCAGCAGGGTTGAAACCTGATACCGAGCTCTGCAAGCGTTTAGGAATAAACACCCCCGTTACAAAGCTGCCACCATGCGTAATCTGCGCCGCAATTTTGCCACCCGCTGCGTGAACTGCATCTGTAACCGCACGCAGATCAGCCATAGCCTCGTCATGGATCCAGACTTGATCAGGCAGGGTTCGGCCGTCTTTCTCAACCGCCACATAGGCCATGGTTGTCATGCCAACGCCGCCTTTCACGAGCTCCTCGTGATGCATGCGCATGGCGCGCGTGGGACGCCCTTTCTTCGACATATTTTCGTTTGCACCCGCTTTAATGAAGCGATTGGGCAACGTAATAGGACCGAGTTTCAAAGGCTCATAAGCTGTCGATAGCATGCCGTCGTCCAACGATAAATCTCACAGCCATTGAGTATACCCACCCCTCCTACAAGACCATCGTCCCTTTGGAGGGTGGAAAGCGAGCGGAAGATGGGTAGAAAGACGGGTAGAAAGACGATCAGCATTGCGAATAATGCGGCCGAGACAAAAACATAAGAACCGAACACTGAAGCAACTGAAAACAAAAACAACCGAAAACAGAATAAGAACAAAAGGCGATTCCACGTGAGCGATACGGCACCACCTTCTCCGAACACGAGCAAACCCGTTTTGGTCATGGGCGCCAATGGCTTCATGGGCAGTCACGTCACCAAACAACTGCTCTCAGCCGGCCGCAGGGTGCGCGTCATGGTTCGAAAGACCAGCGATACACGTGCTCTGGAAGGCCTTAATGTGGAGACCTATTACGGTGATATCACCGATCGATCATCAGTCTTGGACGCCATGCAGGGCTGCACCTCCGTCTTTTACAACGTTGTGGATACCCGTGCATGGCTGGTCGACCCTAGCCCGCTCTATGCGACAAATGTGGAGGCCCTCCAGACGGTTCTCAGTGCGGCAATCGACTCAGAGCTAGAGCGCTTTATATTCACCAGCTCCATGGTCACTTTAGCGCGCTATGCGGGCACCCCCGCGATAGAGGCGAGCGAGTTCGACTGGTGGCACGAAGCGCCACATTACGTGAAGAGTCGCGTGCTGGCTGAAAGAGCCGTACTCGAAGCACAGGTAAATCACGGGCTACCCGCCATCGTGTTGTGCGTTGCGAATACTTACGGACCTGAGGATTATGGCCCCACGCCTCACGGCAACGCACTGTGGCAAGCCACCAAACACCAAACAACCGCCTTGGATTGCAGCCTACCCACGGTGGATATCCGCGATGCAGCCCAAGCCTGTCTGCTTGCGGAGCAGCATGGCCGGGTCGGCGAGCGGTACGCCATCGTCAATGAGCTCATTCATCAGCGAGATTTCTATGCCATGGCAGGTTCCGAACTCGGGCATCCACCGCCGAAAATCCTCTCCATGCGAAAAGCCTATGTCTTTGCCACGCTCGCCGAAATCATCAATCGAATCAAAGGCGTTAAGGATGCCAAGTTCTGCCGCACCTCCATGTTCCTATCGGAAGCATTCGGGGCAATGAGTCATGAGAAAGCCTCTAAGGAACTCGGCTGGACACCCCGCCCTCTTTCCGACACCGTCGCAGATGCCATCCGCTGGTATCGCACACAGAACCTCTGACGCCATAGGAGTCGACCGTGAAGAAAATTGCCCTGTTACTCGTTGTTTTAGCGGTTACCGTGACGGCCTTTACCGCCGGACGATTTACGGCTCCTGCACCACGCTTCGATGCACAAGCGGTGGATGCCTCGAACCCCATGGATGCCGCCTTCGAGGAGTTCATTCAGGCACAGCGCGATACCTTGGCGCTGTATAAAACCCATGAAAATTTTGATGACCCCTTAGCTGCTGCAGAGGCCTATCGCGGCGTGCTGTATACCATTGTGGGCTCTATCAAATCGGGGGCATTGATGTCGCATGAATACCCTCGTGCCATGCGAGGTGTCGACTGGACCAGTAAGGCAGGTCTCGACAATCCCGATAACAACTACTTTTTCGCCCTACTCGACGATGAAGGCAGCTACCGGCTGTATGGAAAGCGCGGCAATACCACTCAGCTCATTTTCCAGCTCGTTATTGGTGTCCCGGGGGTGGGTAACGCAGGCTCCAGCACCAATGTCGATGTGCTGTATGACGAGGACCTCGTCCTCGATGAAGACGGCAATTTTGAGATTGTTGTCAGCCCTGAGCGGCCCGATGACGCGAAAAACTGGATGAAAAACGCGCCGGGGGCCGAATCACTGCTAGTCAGATTCACCCATTCAGACTGGGAAACCGAACGCATTGATCCTTTATACATCGAGCGACTCGACACCGATGGGGAGCCGCCCGAACCGTTGACAGCAGCTTCGATGGTTGCCGGTTTAAAACGCACCTCGCAATCGATGTACGATCGAACCGCAAGCTGGATCGCGATCGCCGATCGCATGTGGTCGTTGGTGCCTAACAACTCTATTTTCAACATGCGAGTGACGCCCGGTGGTCTTGTTGGTCAGTACTCAGCCTTTGGTAACTTCAAGCTGGCACCTGATGAGACCATGCTCATCGAATTTGGGGATACTGGCGCCCCTTACATGGGAATTCAGCTGGGCAATCGTTGGTTCGTCAGCATGGATTATGAGAATCACACGAGCACCCTGAACATGACTCAATTGGGTTGTCGTGAAGATGAGAGTCGCTGTTATGCACTGATCTCACTCGAGGATCCCGGTGTCGCAAACTGGCTTGATCCGGCAGGCCATGATGAGGGGCTCATTTTCATGCGATGGCAGGGTCTTGAATCACCACCGACGAAAGCAGATCAGCCACGGACGCGCGTCTTATCCCCTGAAGAGTTGGCCACTTACATCGAGGACCTTCCCAAGGTATCGCCCGAGGAGCGACGCAAAGCGGTTGAGGTCAGGCGCAGAGCAGTGCATGAACGCTTTGGCGGCTAGCGCCTAAGGTGTTTTTTTAGGGCCCTAGAAACCCTCAGCCTCGTGTGACGCCTTCCAGACGAGACCGGGGAACAAGCGTCGCATCATGACGCCAAATTTGGTCTGCTTGCCCGGATAGGCGAAGGGCTTACCGCTCTCCAGGCACCGCTCCACTTCGGCAATCACCTGATCGGGCGTCAACGTCTCGCCCTTCGAGGGCAGCTTGGGCACCACGGTAGCTTCTGCCTGACGCCACAGCGGCGTTGCAACCGCCGGCGGACAAACGCAACAAAAGCGCAGACCACTGTCGCGATTCTCGTGATAAAGAATTTCACTGTAGTGCTGGACCGCTGCTTTACTCGAGGCATAAGCGCCCATAAGTAGACCGGGAATGATGCCGGTCATCGACGAAAAGCTGATGAAATCGCCATAGCCTCGCTCGAGCATAGGAGGTAAGGCCGCCGTCGCAACATTGGCGAGCCCACCGTAGTTGACCGACATCACCTTATTGGTGACACGCGGATCCTCTTCAACGAGACGCCCAAATGGCATGATAGCGGCGGCATTAATCACCCGCTCGACCGGGCCTAAGGATGCTTCGATCTCGCGGAATACGGCGCTTACTGCTTCCGAATCCGTGATATCGACTTCGAACCGGTGAACACTGTCGAAGCCCGAAGCAGTATCGCCCATGCCCTCGCTGTTCACATCGAGAATGGCAACGGTCGCTCCCTCGTTGGCAAGCTGTCTCGCCCAGGCTTGGCCCATCCCGCTGCCACCCCCAGTGATGACGGCTAACTGACCTGTGAATGCCATAGTTCCCCCTCTCTCGCTTTTAACGCCTCACTTCTCCGCGATAGCCTTTTTGCGTTGGTTCTCGGAGTTGACTCTAACGCTCCGGCGTAAATTCGATCGGCATCGATTTGATGGTCGAAATGAAGAACGATCGCATGTAGGTAATATCACCCGCCAGTCGCGGATTCCGAAGACGCGGCAGTAGCTCTTCAAACATGATGCGCATTTCAAGGCGCGCAAGGTTAATACCGAGACAGAAGTGCTGCCCTATACCAAAGGAGCGAATCTCTCGGTTGAGCGTTGGCATGCGTTTCATGCGGTGGATATCAAAGGTGAGTGCGTCATCGCCAAAGACGTCTTCATCATGATTCACCGCGTGGTAATGCAGGACGATCTTGTCACCTTTTCTGAACTGATAACCCTGCCACTCGACGTCCTGAGTAGCGGTCCGGCGCATGGCAATAAACGCCGTGTTGTAGCGCAGCATTTCCTCGACAGCAGCGGGAATATCCTCGGGATGATCCACCAGATGCTGCAATTGATCGGGGTTTTCCATGAGCAGTCTCAGACCATGTGCGATAGCAGTTCGTGTGCTCTCGTTCCCGCCAACCATTAGCAATATAAACACCCAAGAGAACATTTCATCGGTAATGGGCTGGCCGTCTATCTCCCCTTCAAGCAGTGCTTGTATCACCGGTCCGGTGAACCC
>WTJR01000143.1:5113-14261 GCA_011524755.1 Halieaceae bacterium
ACTTCGCGAGCCGTCTCATCCGGCGGCTCCATGGGGAAAGGCCCCTCGACTTCCGATGAGAAGAGTGCAGGATTCTGCGAGACAAAATCCAAGGCATCGCGCTTCACTGCGGCCCAGTACGGAACTCCGGTATCGGGATCTTCGTAACGTACAAAGCTACCCTGGGCGCGCGCTTCAGCCAGTGCGGCGTAGGGCATGCCATCTCGATAGGCGTCGAGATCTAAAGGATGAGTGAATGGGCAGCCTGACATAGCTCTCTCCGTTACGGTTCTGTCGGACAGTTACAGAGTAATACGTCCGTGCCTGTACTCAGACCTGCAGTGAGCATCGTCCACCCTGAACGCACTAGCGACAGACCGAGGAACCTAATACTCGCAACTTCATGCTCTTAACTTCGGCTCATTGGCGCTTGCACAAGCCACCGCCCGCCCAACGATAAGGCTCACAGTTGTAGATGAGTCGGCCATTTTCCCCGTACTGCCAATCGAGCATGCGAATGGCATTTTCCGGTGGCATACCGCCTGATGGCTCAGCTTGAAGATCGCTGTCTTGCTGGGGGTAATCAGCCCAGTCAACCGGCGCTCGCCAGCCGGGTGGCGGCATCAATTCGGACCGCGTTCCCGCCACAGGATAGAGATTGCGCCAATGACGGATTTCATTCGCCAGGTCGGCCACCACATCCGGATGCGCCTGAGCCAGATTCTGATACTCGTAAGGGTCCTCGGCGATATTGAACAGGAAGTTAGTGACCTCGACCGACGTAAAGCCTGTTTCGATTCGCTGAACCAGCTTCCATTCGTCATTGAATGCCGTCACGTTGACCGTATTTTTAAAGGGCGACTCCGCAATAAAAAATAGAAGGTCCTCTCGCGGGATGGCTTCAGCTTCGGTTAGCGCGGCCACCATGTTGCGCCCGTCCAGACGGTTATGGGTAGACGGCTCGATCCCAGCGGCGGCAGCGAGTGTGGGTAGGACATCCATCACCGACATGATGGAATCCACCCGACTACCCGCGGGGATCTGCTCAGGCCAGCGTACAGTCGCTACAACTCGGATGCCTCCCTCGAAGGTGTCACCCTTACCACCTCGCAACGGCGCATTATCCGCACCACCAATGGCATAGACAGCGCCACCGTTATCCGAGAAAAAGAGGACGATGGTGTTGTCAGCGAGTCCCTCGGCATCCAGCGTATCCAGTACCTTACCAATGGCTTGGTCCATGCCATCAACTACCGCTGCGTACATGGGGCGAGCGCTATCGCGTCCCGTCATTTTCGCCATAAAGCGCGTGTTGTCGGCCATTTTGCTGCGTGACTTGCCGCGCTCATCGGGCATGTCAGCGTACTTCGCCTGCAAGTCTTCTGGCGCGTCGAGTGGCGTGTGTGGCGCAATGAACGGCATGTAGATGAAAAAGGGGCGTGTTTTATCTCGCTCCACGATGTAGCGACTAACTTCGTCCGCCAATAAGAAACTTTCATAGCCCTGGTCATCAATCGATACGCCATTTCGCTGAAAGTCCTTACCGCCCAGGCTTGCAAAGGGAGGGTAAAAACCCACTTCCGTGTGCAAGTGGCCGTAGAAGTGCTCAAAACCCCGAGCGTTGGGATGATAAGACTGCTGCGCATGGCCCAGGTGCCATTTACCCACCATCGCTGTCTGATAGCCGGCACCGAGAAACAGCTCCGGTAAGAACGTCTCTTCCGGGTGAATACCGTTGTTGTGCCAAGGCATGATGGTTGAATAGGCAACCCCCAGCCGAATTGGATCTCGCCCCGTCATAAGGGCCGCACGGGTCGGCGAGCAGATCGGTGTGGTATAGAAACGATTAAGTTGCGCACCCTCAGCGGCAATCCGATCGAGCGAGGGTGTTTCAATCACTTGATTGCCATGAAAACCCACATCGGCCCAACCAAGATCATCTGCCACCATGACTATGATGTTTGGCTTGCCGCTCGCGATCACAGATGCCGAAATCAGCATCATGATGGCGCTGAAGAAAAAGGCCCCTATTCGGACCATAACCCACCTTCCTTTTTTATTATCGTGCTGTGGCACACTGCAGCTTACAGAGTATCGCGCAGACAATAAGAGTGAAAACCATGCGGCCGAGAAATCTTGTAATCACTTTGAGTGTAGTTGTCGCCGTGTTGGTGCTGCCCAATCTTGATGCCTTACAGAGCAAAGCTCGCCAGACCATCGCGAGTGCAGCCGGTAAAGCGGCCGTGACCAATATGTCCGGGGTGGTTTCCGACAACAACGCCCGCGGTCTCGCAGCCGCTGAATTGATTACGCTTCCTATCGAGGTAGATGAAGTGGCGCCCGGTGTGTTCCGAGCCTCCGGTGTCGGTAACACCTTCGTCATTACCACATCGGAAGGCAACGTCATCTTTGATACCGGACTGGTGATTCAAGCCAGCGAGCAAATCCGTCAACTAAAAGCCGTCTTGGGTGATTTTGAACCAGTCAAAATCGTGTTGAGTCACAGTCATGCCGACCATGTGGGCGGCACGCGGCTTTGGTCGGGAGACAATACCGAGCTCATCGCTCATGAGGAGTTTGAAGAAGAACAGCGGTACCTCACGGAGCTCAATCCCTACCTGCATCAGCGCAATCGCACACTGTTCCCTTGGATCCCCGAGACGCCACGCACCCTGCCCGGCATGGACTTTCGAGGGTTGATTCCTGATATTCGTGTCGACAACGACATCCCCTACACCTTTACCCTGGGTGGTCGTCGTTTCGAGGTCCACGCGACACCCGGTGCCGAGGGTGCAGACAACGTGGTGCTTTGGTTGCCCGACGATAAGGTGCTGCTCACTGGCGACTTCTTTGGGCCTCAGTTCCCGCAATTTCCCAATCTCTTCACCATGCGCGGTGAAAAAATGCGAAAACCTGTTGAGTACATGAATTCGATTGATCACCTACTCAACCTGGAAATCGAGACCTTACTGCCTAGTCACCTTGAACCTGTGCGCGGCGCCGATGACATCAGAGCAGGCATGATCAAGATTCGAGAGGCCGTCGATTTCGTCCACTCCGCAACTGTCGCCGGAATGAACGCCGGAAAGTCACTATCCGAGCTGATGGTGGAAATTCGTTTGCCCGAGCGCCTCTTACTGTCGGAGACCCACGGCAAAGTCAGCTGGGCGGTAAAGTCGATCTGGGAGTACTACGCGACCTGGTTCCACTTTGATCGCACCAGCGAGCTCTATGCGACGCCACAATCCGCGGTTTTGGGTGATCTCGCCGGGATTATTGATGCGGATGCCGCGCTGTCGCTGGTCCGTGAGAAACTTCAACGTAACGAACCTGAACAGGCCCTGCTGCTTCTCGAGCTATTTGAGGGGTTTGATACAGAGCCTGAGCTCATGGCACTTCTCACAGAACTTCGCGTCAAGGTTTTAAGCCAACTCCGCGAGCGCGCCACAGTCACAGGTAACGATTACGAGCTCTACTGGCTGGATAGCGAACTCGAAAAAGCAGGCAGTGCGTTGCCGTAGTCTTTGATAGGACGCGCATGTGGACTAGGACAAGGCCTATTCATGAGTTGCTCTCACCCATCCCGTCCCCTATGTTGATCGTAATAACGAAAACAGATCTGTTCAGATGAGGATGTTATGACTGACCGTTTAACCGTTGTTTCTACCGACTGTCACGCTGGTTTGCCCATTGCGCAGTACAAGCCTTACGTCGATAGCAAATACCACGACTTCATCGACATGGCGGTGGATATCCAAATCGAGATGATGGACAAGGCCGAGCAGCAGTTCCTCATCAAAGAAATCAACGACGAGTGGCGTGCGCCCATCCAGCAGGAGTTGACCGGCGCTTGGGATTACAAAGAGCGTCACAAGATGCTGGCGAAGGATGGTATTGCGGCAGAAATTATTTTCCCCGATGGCATCACCGAACAGAACACACCCCCCTTCGGTGCAGGTTTGGGACTGTCGCCTAAAGACGCGGTACCTGAACTCCAGTGGGCAGGCGCGATGGCACACAACCGTTGGTTGTCAGAGCTGGTTGCCAACGATCCGAAGCGCCACTTTGGTGTCGCATCGATTCCGCTCTTATTTGACGTCGACCAAGCCGTGGAAGCCGTTCGTTGGTGCGCGGAAAATGGCCTCAAAGGCGTCATGCTACCCACCATGTGGGGCGAGCACGCGGCCTACCACGACGTGAAATACGATCCGTTCTGGGAAGCCTGTCAGGACCTAGGCATCGTCATTCATTTCCACTCGGGACCGGCGCCCCATAGCGAATACTTTGGCGCTGCTTTCCCCAATGAAGATCGAAGTGATGAGCTACCCGGAGCCATGGGCGCTTACGTGTCCGAAGTTATGTTCTGGCTCTATCGACCGCTCACCTTCATGTTGTGGGGCGGCGTATTCGAGCGCTTCCCACGCCTCAAAGCGATGGTTGTCGAGGGTGGCACCATGTTCATGGTCCCTTCATGGCTGATGCTGCTTGATCACAACTACACCGATGTTCAATTCTCGGCCAAGCTTGGCGACTTCCGCTCGCACCTCTCGATGGCGCCGAGTGAGTACTTCGCTCGAAACTGCGGCATTGGTGCCTCGTGCGTACCTCGACGCGACCTCGATATGAAGGATCAGATCGGTCTCAAGCAAATCATGTGGGGTAGTGACTTCCCGCATCCTGAAGGCACATGGCCAAACACGGCTCAGTACTACGTCGACACCTTCAAAGGCTTTGACGCTGACGCGGGTCGTCAGATTCTGGGCGAAAACGCGATTCAGTTTTATGGACTGGATGGCGATTATTTAAATAGTTTGGCCGCTGACATCGGTCCGTCTACGAGTATATTTAACGGCTGAGAACGGCAAGACAGACCAAAAAGAATAAGCAAGGAGACTGCACTCATGGAACTCATCGCTGTCTGCGATTCAAAAACAAACACAGCACCTGACTTCCCGATTGGGTGGTGGTCGGTTGCCAGAAGCCACGAACTCAAGCCCGGCGACGTTAAGGCGGTTAGTGCGCTCGATCGTGAGTTAGTGGTTTACCGAACAGAGTCGGGCGAAGCACGGGTTCACGATGCCTTCTGCCCCCACCTAGGTGCGCACCTGGGTGTCAACGGAAAGGTCGTAGGCGAGTCCATTCAGTGCCCGTTTCACGGCTGGCAGTTTGGCGGTGATGGCAAGTGCAACCACATTCCCTACTGCGACACCATTCCAACGCGCGCCAAGGTTCAGAACTGGCCGACCAGCGAAGTAAATGGTGAGATCTACATGTGGTTCCACCCGACAGGCGCAGAGCCCGATAGAGAAGTCCCTGTTATCGAGCAAATCGGCGATGAAAACTGGACTGAACCTCGCCAGGTTGAGTTCAATATTCCGGTCCACATTCAGGATATTGCCGAGAACTCCTGCGATCCCGAGCACTTCCAGTACGTTCACAAACAGAATCAGACGCCACCGTCCTCGGTAGAGGTTGAAGACGATGGCGCCGTGCACCTTCGCTCGGAAATTGAAGCGCAAGGCATGAAGGGCGGCCTGCACGCGACCATGTTCCAGCCGGGGCTTGCGCGCGTCGTCACAAGTTACGGACCGGGTGCTGAAATGCTGGTCTATAACTCAGCACAGCCCATATCACGGAACGAAACCCTGCTTCGCTGGACGCTGATTGTTCGTAATGAAATTGCCGAGTTTGTCGGCGATCAGGTCATGGACGGGATTATTGAGGGACTGTCGGACGACTACCCTATTTGGGAGAACAAGGTTCACCGCAGACAGCCTATTTTCTGTAAGGGCGACGAAACATTGGTGTTATTCCGAAAGTGGGTGCGCCAGTTCTACCTACCTGACAGTCCGCGAGGTCAACAATGAGCGATTACTACCAGGGTAAGACAGCGGTCATCACGGGTGGTGCCAGTGGCGTCGGTCGCTCTATCGCCTTTGGGCTCGGACGGGCAGGCGCCAATGTGGTCATTGGTGATGTTGATGCGAGCGCAATGGAAGCGATTGCTGCCGATCTTTCAGCGGAGAATATCCCGCATCGGGTTGAGCGCTGCGATGTGACGTCGACTGACAGTTTGCAAGGTCTGCTTGATGCCTCACTCGAGACGTTCTCGCAGGTTGATTTGGTGTTTGCAAATGCCGGTATCGGTGCAGGCGAAGCGGGTCCGATTTGGGGCTTCTCGGAGAAAGATTGGCAGTGGTGTTTTAACGTCAACCTGTGGGGTGCCGTCAACAGCATCAACGTGTTCATGCCCTACCTCATTACCCGTACCGATCGAACACATATGATCATTACAGGCTCAGGGAATGGTGCTTACACGGTACTGCCGGATGTACCTATCTACACCGCAACCAAGGCCGCCGTGCACACCATTACCGAAAACCTGCACTACCAGGTTCAAATGGGTGGTCTGCCGGTCGTGGTCAGCGCACTCTTCCCCGGCCCACATGTGGTCGAGACGGGCCTCTTCAATTCAGGCCGGGTCCGACCCGCTGAATTCGATAAAGGTGTGACCGGCAATGAAACCGGCATCAACTCTGTCGAGGACATGAAGCGCATGGCCGAAGAGTACGGCTTTGATCTCAAGACCACGCATCCTGACGAGGTCGCCGAAATGGCGCTCGCGGGCATACCCGACGGCAACTTTTGGTTACTGGCTCACACCGATGAGAGTAAAGCCAAGGTGCAGCGCCGGGCAGAGATGATTATTAATAAAACAACGCCGGTTCCCGAATCGGTGGGTTAACAGCACTTTAAATCGCGAGGCCTTCTGAAGTTGCTCGCATAGTGAAATGAAGTTGCATAAAAGAACGATAAAAAAGGAAAAACATCATGAGTGACGCACAAGCCCCAATGGGCGCACCCGGCGACATCATCAACTGGCCGATGCTGAAGATTCACTACCGCACCGACCCCGAAGCCATCGCCGCCCTGCTCCCACCCGGTATCACGGTGGGCAAAGAACCTAACGTCAACCTCACGGTCTACAACTTCCCCGTGCCAGATGTGCCCGAGTACGGTGTCGTCACGACGGTGAATGCTGACTTTGATGGCGTTGAAGGCGAATACACGCTGGGCTACGGCATCGATCAGGAGTCAGCCATCTTCATTTCGCAGGAAATGAACGGGCAACCCAAATACCCTTGCGAGATCGACTACCACCGCATTGGACCGATGGTGCGAGCAAAGTGCACCCACCAGGGCTACACCTTCCTCGAGTTTGAAGGCATGAGCGAAGGCCCCACGGATCCGGGTGATGAGTTCGTTCAGAACGAGTGGTGGATCAAAGTATCTCGCGCCGTCAGCATTGGCGGTCCTGCGACGGGCTATGACTTCCCGCCCCATGTTGTGCATGTTGCGAGCAAATACGGCACAGCCTGGAAAGAAAACGTACAGGGACAGGTGGTCCTGCGCGACAGTCCGTGGGATCCATTGGCCAGTAAGCTGCCCATGCGTGAGCAGTTATCGGCTTACCTGTGGTGGCCCATCTTCCTCGATCGTTCGGTGACCCTGTCGAAACCCCTCGACCCCGAGGCGTTTCTGCCTCACGCCGACACCATATCGGGATCACGATGGCCTGGCGTTAACGGCGCGCCACCGAAGTAGCGCTCGATGAGTTCATCTCATGATCTCGCCTCGAGGGTGCAAGCCCTCGAGGACATCGAGGCCATCAAGCGCCTCAAAGCCCGCTGGTGGTTTGCCTGTGATACACGCGATCTAGCAGGTATGCGTGCCTGTTACGACGAAGATGATTTTCTGATCGATTTTGGCTTCATTGGTGAATTCACTGATATGGATGCCTTCATCGAAGTCTTCGAGTCCTTGGCCTGCCATCCCACACATGTCGATATGCACCATGGCACCGCCCCGGAAATTGAAATGACTGGGCCTGATACGGCCACGGGACGTTGGCGCATGCGTTTTCAGCTGCTCGAGACCGAAAACAGGCAAGTGCAGCTCATGAGCGGTTACTACGAGGACGTCTACGCGCGAGTCAATGGTGAGTGGAAGATGCGGGTATCGAAGTACACCTTGATGTCTAATCTTTTCCTCTCCTCGAGCGATGGGGTGGTCGCTATCGAACAGATTGGTAGTGCACCCGGACTGGTTACCGAGCAAAGCTAATCAGAGCGATGAGTGTCAGCCGAGTTAAGTGGGAAGCCTTCTGCGATACGCTTAAACAGGCGGGTGAACTGCTGACTGCAGACGGCGTTCCACAAGATGAACAAACACAAGCGGAAGGCCTCAGATACCTCTCACGCATTGCCCGCGCGGCACTCGAGTGGTACGTAGAGTTCAACGATCCCGAGTTTCCAGAGCTCTATAAACCCTCGCACGAGACCATCAAGATCGGCGCTGATAATCCCGATAATATCTACGAGAAAGCCGTCATCGACGGTCGCTATGACTACCTGCTAACCGGCCATCGAGGAACGGTTGACTACATCAGCATGGCCACCAGCAAAGGCAGCTACGCTGAGAATTTCAAACAGATTGAAACCGGGTTTCTCGACAGCAATACGCTGATAACCGCTGACGATGGCAGCTTTCAAATTGTCTTAAGCCAGCATGAGCACGAGGGCAACTGGCTACCGATCGATGAAGACAGCGAGTCACTACTGATTCGGCAAACCTTTTTAGATCGAGCCACAGAAAGCCCAGCTGTTTTCCAGATTCGACGGCGCGACAGTGGCGCAACGCCCGCACCCCTTAATCTAGCTAAAGCAACGGCTAATTTTGATAAGGCCATCGCGTTTTATCAGAACACGTTGGGGCTGTTTGCTCGCTGGAGCCAACAGATCATTGAGAACCCCAATACCCTACCCCTGTGGGATCAGGCGTTCTGTCAATCGGTCGGTGGAGACCCCAATATTCTCTACTACCATGGACACTTCCGACTTAAGGCGGACGAAGCCTTCCGCATTCGACTCGACCGCATCCCCGAGTGCCAGACCTGGAATCTTCAGGTCGATAATTACTGGATGGAGTCACTCGACTATCGATATCACCGGATCTCCATCAACAAACATGGCGCAGAGGTAAACGCGGATGGCTCGGTCACACTCCTCGTAACTCCGGCTGTTACGGATGCTACGAATACGTTATCCACGGCAGGTCACAAGGAAGGCACCTTGTGTTTCCGTTGGGTTGGCACAGATGACCCGGTGCA